>JAURFH010000004.1 GCA_030834415.1 Verrucomicrobiota bacterium
CCGTGTTAGCCAGCATTGGGTGACCTCGATATGGCTGGCTGATGATTGGCGGGAGGCCACAGGCTTCTCGGTACCGGGAACAAGTTGATGTCGCTCCCCGTCAACGTCGTTACCGCGGCCGACGAGTCGTATCGGCCACAAGCCGAGGTGCTCATTCGTTCGCTCGCTCTGACACAACAAGAGTCGACTCATTTGACTGTGCTTGGATCGGGTTGGACGAGCAACCAGGTGTCTCGCCTTGCGAGGGCTGGTTTGGGACGACTCCGACTAAAGTGCCGGGGCAGGCGTGAAACTCATCCTTACCAGGTTTGGTTAGAGCCTTCTTATCCCGCATGCGGGGCTGCTACGAATTGGTGCGCGCTTTTACCCAGGCGGTGACGGCTTCGACCATTTGGGCGGTGTGTTCGCCGGTGAAGACATGGTTCGCGCCTTTGATCTGGAGCAGGCTGGCGGGTTGGTTCGCCTTGGCGAAGATGTCGAGGGAGTCTTGGGGGAAGACGACGTCGTCTTCGGTGCCGTGGACGAGCAGCCACGGGACTTTGATCGAGGTGGCGCGGTCCACGAGATTATCCAATTGGCGCAGGTCATCCATGTAGGATTGGGAGAGCGGGCAGGCTTCGTCATTCCACATATTGCCCTGGCCGGGAGTGACCATGCCGAATTCGCGTTCAGCAAAGGCCTTGGTGGTGACCATGCCGGCGAGGGAAACGAGGAGCTTGATGCGGTCGTCGCTGCTGGTGCGGATGACACCGACAGCTCCACCCATGCTGTGACCGATGTAGCCGATGTTCCATCCAGCGAGCGCGTCCAGCACGGCGCCGAGGTCGGCGACTTCCTTGGTGATGTTGGAGTCGGTGAATTTGCCTTCCGAAGTGCCGTTGCCAGAGAAAGAGATGCGGAGGGCGTTGAGGCCGGCTTTTTCCAGGCCCTCAGCCAAGGCGACCACAAAGAGGCGGTCTTTATTGCCGGTGACACCGTGACCGAGCACCACGATGTTTTTAGAGTCAGGTGCGCCTTGGTGAAGGGTGTAATCGATGCGCTCGCCTTGCTGGTTTCGGATTTCGCCTAACATATTTTAAAAAGTTCGGACAGTTAATGCTCTATGGGATGAATTCATGACTTGTAGCCGAGCCAAGGTGGCAGGGGCAAACCTAAACGTGGCGGGTGCATCGTGTTTTGACTTTGAGCGGTGGTTCCAGTAAGCCCATGGGCTGTGACTCCACTGTCTGACTGGCTGAAGAATACGCGTCTGTGTGCGGGAGGTTTGTTCCTGCTCACGTTGCTGCTTTTTTATACGGCGATCGGGTTCGATTTTCTTACTTATGATGACGGGCGGTATGTCACCCAAGAGAAACACGTCAAACAGGGGCTGAATGCGGAGACCATCGGCTGGGCCTTTTCGGGGCCGCATCATTCGATGTGGCATCCACTGACCTCGTTGAGCCATCTGCTGGATGTTCAGCTCTTCGGGATGAATCCGGGCGCACATCACATGGTAAATGTGGTCATCCACGCCCTGAATGCGGTGGTGCTCTATTATCTGCTGATTTTGCTATTCAATACGCCTGTTAGAGCCTTGATGGTGGCGGCGATCTTTGCGTGGCATCCCTTGCGGGTGGAATCGGTGGCGTGGGTATCGGAGAGAAAGGATGTCCTGTGCACCTTGTTCTGGTTGCTAACGCTGCATGCTTATACCCGGTACATCCGGCAACCGGGGAAGGGGCGTTATGCAATGCTGTTGGTTGTGTTCGCTCTGGGAGTGATGAGCAAACCGATGATTGTCACCTTGCCTGCGGTGTTGCTGCTACTGGATGGATGGCCGTTCAAGCGGCTGGGAATCAGTGATAATGAGGCAGGCGGACTCAGCTTTGATTGGGGGATTATTCGTCAACGTTTGGTGGAGAAGTTACCGCTGTTCGGCATGAGTCTGTTTCTGGCGGCCATCACTTATAAGGCGCAGCACGAGGGCGATGTATTATCCATGATGGCCACGACGTCTCTGGCCGGGCGGGTGGGAAATGCCTTGGTCTCTTACATCCGGTATCTGGGCCTGATGGTCTGGCCGGTCGATCTCTCGGTTCTGTATCCGCATCCCGGGCGTTGGCCGCTCTGGGTTGAGCTGGGGGCGTTGGCATCGCTGGCGGGGATCACGTTCCTGTCTTGGCGTTTGCGTCGAGCACAGCCGTGGTGGTTGTTCGCATGGGGCTGGTTTTTGATCACGCTGTTGCCAGTCATAGGATTGATCCAAGCGGGTGGGGCGGCACTGGCGAACCGCTATACCTACATCAGCACCATCGGGCTGGTGCTGGCGGTGGTGTGGTCATTGGCGGAATGGGTGAGGGGTGCGGAAGCTGAGAGGCGCAAACCTGCGATGATCGCGGTGTTTTCCGTGGTAATGAGTTGTGTCGTGCTCACCTGGTCGGCCTTACCGTTTTGGCGTAATACGGAGACGCTTTTCCGGGAAGCCATCCGGGTCACGAAATCCAACGCGGTGGCGCATCTGGTGCTGGGCGAGGCGTTGCTGGATCAGGGGCGGGCAGATGAAGCACTGGCAGAATTTTCCAGAGGCATCCTGATCACTCCCAGTGATGCCAAGCTGCATCTGCTGGCTGGCCAAGCCTGTTTAGAGATGGGTTTGCTGGAACAGGCTGTGCAGGCGTTTCAGAACACGCAAAAGATGGACCCAAAACTGGATGAAGCGGAGTTTCAACTGGCCCGGGCGTATCGTCGCTTGAACCGGGTGGAGGAGGCCAAGCAATTGCTGGGCAGGTATCTGCAAAAACATCCGGAGAATGCCAGTGCGTGGAATAATCTGGGTGGCATCCAAGCGGACCAGCGCGATGGAGCAGGAGCAGAAAAGAGTTTTCGAAATGCCCTGGCAAGCGAACCGGATAGCTTGGAGCCACGCCGGAATCTTATCCGTTTGCTCTCGTTGATGGGACAGCCTGCAGCGGCTTTGGAGCAAGTCTTGGAGGGATTGAAGTATCATCAGGATAATGCCGACCTTTGGTATCAAGCCGGGCTCTTGCAGGAGCAGGCCGGGTCCATCACCCAAGCCCGGGCCGCTTATGAAGCTGCGGTGCGGTTGGCGCCGGACTGGCCCCTGCCGAAGGAGTCATTGGCTTGGGTATTGATCCAGCAACCTCAGATCAACGAGGCGGATGCGAAGCAGAGCTTTGCATTGGCGGAGGAAGTCGCCATCGCCTACGGCAAGGAGGTGCCGATCCGGATCCGGGAATTGCAGGGGTGTGTGCTGGCGGCGAATGGCCGCTTTCCTGAGGCGATCGCCATGACGGAGAAGGTTCGTTGGGTCTCTAACGAGAACAAGGATGCGCGGGCGGTGGCCCGGCTTGATCAGCAACTGGCGGCTTTCAAAGCCGGGCAGCGATGGGTGCCCGGTAAAAAGTAGCCTGAGCTAAGGGTTTGTTGCTTGGGGTATTTGAGAGAGTGGCTGGCCGACATGGATTCGAACCATGACTAGGTGAGTCAAAGTCACCTGTGCTACCTTTACACCATCGGCCAAAACCGGACTGGAAAAATAGCGGTGGAATCTCAGAGTGCAATGCCAAATCCCACAAATTTTTCCGGATTCAGCCCGGCTGGTCGGTGGGATAAGCAGAGGAAATCATCCCCGTAAACGGGCGAAACAGTCGGCTGGGAGCGGTGTCAGGTCGTATCCGGCGGAATCTAACAGCTTCTGGACTTTATCCCAGCCAGCCGCGTCAAAGTGGGTGGATTCAAAGAGCAGGGCGGCCGGTTTATGTGGATGTAGGCAAATCGATTCCAAGATGGGAGCCTCATGCCCCTCGGCATCCACGGTGACGAGATCGGCGTGATTCAAGCCAGCTTGCTGTAATACGCCACAATAGCTCAAAGCTGGGACAGTGATGCGTTCCACCTGTTCAGGACGCAGGTCAGGGAAATGCTTTTTGAGGTGGGGCAGTTCGGTTGAGGTGATCTGGCGGGCAAGGAGCGGCAGGTTTTCCAGTTCGGAGTCCTTGAAGCGCCACATCTCCAGTTGGCCGTCCGTATTGGAGACGGCGGCGTTAAGGAATTGCAGGCGGCCGGGCGGGAAGAAAGCATAGTTCTTCCGGCATTGTTCCAAGAGATAGGGGACGGGTTCCACAAAGACGCCACGCCAGCGTTCGTCTTCCACGATGAACTCCCGGATGGGGTCGTTGCTGATGCCGTCATTGGCGCCGATCTGGACGAAAATGCCGCCCTTGCTCGACTTGAAAAATGCCTTCAGATGGTCATACACGGGGCTGCGAAACCCCAAACTGCGGGAGACGGAGCGGGCGGCATCAAAGAGAGGCGGTTGACGCTTGAGCATCCAAGACAATCTGGAAAATAAAGAGTCTCCGTAGCGTGCCATCACTATGTAATCGAACTTCCTCAATCATGGAGGTAGATACCGTTTCGGCAAGCGTTTTGGTGGAGGCGGAGTTGGCTTAAAAATCCAACCGCTTCGACTTGCGGAAGGGCAGGGTTGATAGCATGGTATGCTCCATGTCCAGCCCAGTCTATTCATCCGTTGCGCTGCTGCGAGCGATCGCGGCGGGTTCCTTGTTGACGATGCTTTCGGCCCAAGCGGCGAACTGGCCCTCATGGCGGGGCGGTGATGATGGGACGAGTATCGTGCAGGAGGAGGGGGTGCCGATCCGCTGGAGCGCCGCGGAGAATGTGAAGTGGCGCATCGACCTGCCGGACCGGGGCAACTCCACGCCAGTGATCTGGGGCGAAAAGATTTTCCTGACGCAAGCCATCGAGGCGGAAAAACGGCGGACCTTGATGTGCTTGAGCAAGCGGGATGGTAAACTGCTCTGGGAGCAGGGGGTAGTGTATGATCAGGCCGAGAAGACACATCAGTCGAATCCGTATTGCGCGGCTTCCCCGGTGACGGATGGGAAGCGGGTGGTCGTGACGCATGGTTCTGCCGGGGTGTTTTGTTATGACCTGAATGGAAAAGAGCTCTGGCGGCGTGATCTGGGACCGCAGGCGCACGAGTGGGGCAATGCTTCATCACCCGTGCTGAACGGGGATTTGGTGCATCTCTATCATGGTCCGGGGAAAGGATCGTTCCTGGTGGCGCTGGATAAGCAGACGGGCAAAGAGGTGTGGCGTTATCAGGAGCCCACGCTGGATCACAGCGACCGGGTGGACGGGTTCAAGGGCAAGAAGGATGGTATTGTGGGCACCTTTAGCACGCCGATTCTCATCAAGGTTGATGGACGCGAAGAGCTGGTGATGAGTTTTCCAAAATATGTCCGGGCGTTTGATCCCAAGACGGGCAAAGAATTGTGGCGCTGCGATGGGCTGAATCCGCTGGTTTACACTTCGCTCATCTATGGTGACGGAGTGTTGGTGGCGATGGGTGGCTATTTCGGCAATTCACTGGCCGTGAAGCCGGGTGGTGATGGCGATGTGACGGAGACGCATCGGCTTTGGCATAATATCCGCGACAAAGGCGGTATCGGTACGGGCGTCATCAAGGACGGGCATATCTACTATCACAACTCCTCCAGCCTGTTTGTGTGCATGGACTTGAAGACCGGTAAAGTGCTCTGGGAAGAACGCGCGCAGGGAGTCGGAGCCAAGGCGAGCACATGGGCCTCGATGATGCTGGTGGGTGACCAAATCTATATGCCGAACCAATCGGGCGATGTCGTGATCTTGAAGGCAAGCCCGGAGTTCAAGCTGGTGGCAGTGAACACAGTGGGTGAGTACTCGAATTCATCGCTGGCGATTTCAGAGGGAGAGATTTTCTTCCGCACCTGGAAAGGGCTCTGGTGCATTTCACCCCGAAAGCAGACGGCTTCGTTGCGCTAGCGCACATCCGGTTTTCTAGGGCCTGCTCTCGATGAACCGAGGGCGGGCCTTTTTTACCGGCGGGCTGCAACGTTTGGTCATCATTGGGCAAAGGGCGGCCAGACAGAGAAGGCTCCAGCAGGGAGGTTATTCATGAAAAGGTCCAACCCAGCGGAAGGGTTGAACTGTGATTCATAAGCATGCCTGTGTTCAATCTATCCCTGTTCTGGAACAACTTGCAGGAACTGGTGAAGGAGGAAAACGTGCTGTCGGTGGCCGCCGCCGTCTATGCCGCCACCTTCCTTTTATGGCTTTATCTGCCGCATGAGCGTGCGCATGTGCGACGCACCTTCTGGATGTTCACGCTGGCGTTGGTGTTGTTGCTGGGTTCGGTCGTGGTGGCCACGCTGGAGCTGGCGCCGGCGGCGAATCCGTTGTATTGGGCGGGGCTGATGCTGGGCGGGGCGGCGATGATCAATCTCATCGGCATGCTGACGTTTGAAGGGCTGCTGCGGCTATTGCATATCTCCACACCCCGCATCGCGCGCGATCTGCTGATCGCGATGGGGTATCTGGGAGTGGGGTTCACCTTGCTTTCGCGGGCGGGGTTGAGCATTTCCGGGCTGGTCACCACGTCGGCGGTGTTGACGGCGGTCATCGGTTTTTCGCTGCAGGATACCTTGGGCAATATCATGGGCGGGCTGGCCTTGCAGACGGACAAGTCCATACGGGTGGGCGACTGGATCAAGGTGGACCAGAATGTGGGGCGGGTGACGGAGATCCGCTGGCGGCACACGGCCATCGAGACGCGTAATTGGGAAACGGTCATCATCCCCAATGGCGTCCTGATGAAGGCCCAAGTGACGGTGCTGGGACGACGGATGGATCAGGCAGTGCAATTGCGCCGGTGGATTTATTTCAATGTCGATTTCCGGACATCTCCGGCCGAGGTGATACAAACGGTTATGGATGCTTTGCCGGTGGAGCCGATAGAGGGAGTCGCAGCGGAGCCAAAACTGAATTGTATCTTTTATGAATTCAAGGAGAGCTATGCGGTCTATGCGGTGCGCTATTGGTTGACGGATCTGGCAAATGATGACCCGACGGATTCAGCGGTAAGGACGCGTATCTATTTCGCGCTGAAGCGGGCGAACATCCCGCTCTCCATACCGGCGCAGAGCGTTTTTGTCACGGAAGACAATGAGACACGCAAGGTGTTCAAGTCCGGGCAGGAGATCAACCACCGTTTGGCGATGCTCAATCGCGTGGAATTGTTCCACAATCTGACCGATCCGGAGAAGCGCTCACTGGCCGAGCACATGCGGACGGCTCCGTTCGCGAAGGGGGAGGCGATGACCCGCCAGGGAAGCGAGGCACACTGGCTATACATCCTGACCAAAGGCTCGGCGGAGGTGGATGTCCAGGTGGACGGGGCGCCTCGGCGTGCCATCGCCATCTTGCACGCGGGCGATTTCTTCGGGGAGATGTCCCTGATGACGGGGGCGAAGCGTTCGGCGACCATCATCGCGCGGGAGGATTCGGAGTGCTACCGGTTGGACAAGGAAGCCTTCCACGAGATATTGCATCAGCGACCGGAACTGGCCGAACAGTTATCACACCTGCTGGCGCATCGCCAAGTTGAGCTGGAGGTGGCCCGCGAAGGTCTGGGCGCCGAGGCGCGTCAGACTCGGGTAAAGCATGCCCAAGGCGATATTCTGGCGCGGATCAAAGATTTCTTCAGTTTAGGGAATCACAAGTAGCTCGCGGTTCAATCCAACGCTTTCTCCAGATGATCGCAGAGGGTGTGGAGGATCTGCACGCGGGCGTATTTCCTGTCATTCCCGGAGACGATAGTCCACGGGGAGAACTCTGAGCTGGTATGCGCGACCATGTCGTTGATGGCGCCTTTGTAGGCATCCCATTTCGCACGGTTGCGCCAGTCTTCCTCGGTGATCTTGTAGCGTTTGAAGGAGACCGTCTCACGGAGCTTGAAGCGGCGGAGCTGTTCTTCTTTGCTGATGTGAATCCAGAATTTCGAGAGCGCGATGCCGTGACGGGCGAGCTGTTCCTCAAAATCGTTGATCTCCAGAAAGGAGCGCTGCCATTCTTCCGGCTGGGCGAAGCCTTCCACGCGTTCCACCAGGACGCGGCCATACCAGGAGCGGTCAAAGATGGCGGTGACCCCGGCGCGCGGCATGTGCCGCCAGAAACGCCAGAGGTAATGCTGGGCGCGTTCTTCATCCGTCGGTGCGGCGATGGGGATGATACGGTAGAGGCGCGGGTCCATGGCCTCGGTCACCCGTCGGATAGCACTGCCCTTGCCGGCGGCATCCCAGCCTTCGAAGAGGGCGACGCTGGATACTTTCTTCTGCCAGGCGGCCCAGACTAGTTTGGTCAGCTTGCCTTGGTATTTTTCGAGCTGCTCCTTGTATTCCTTGTCATTCAACTTCAGCGTCAGATCCACGTGATCGAGAATGGTTGTGTTTTCCGCCGAGGTGCTTCGGCTGCGACGGACCGGTTTGGCCAGCGGTTGGGCCGCGGGTTTCTTGGGGGCAACGGGCTCCAGGCTTTTTTGCAGGGCGGCGAGAACGATGCGACCGGCGGTCAGTTCGCGATAGCGGCGATCCTCGGCTTCCACTAGGTGCCAAGGCGCATGGCCGGCATCCGTGCGGCGGATGGCGCGTTCGGAGATCTTGCGGAACTTGTCGTACAGCTCGAAGTGCTTCCAGTCCGTAGGTTGGACGCGGCTGCTGGTCTGGGGATTTTTCTCCAGCTTCTTGAGCCGTTTACGCTGGGCATCTTTGGCGAGATGAAACCAGAGTTTCACGATCACCGCGCCGTCATCCGCGAGCATCTTCTCGAAGAAGGCGATGCGGTCGAGTTCGCTGTCCAGGTGGTCGTTCTTGGTCTCACCATAGACGCGCCGGATGATGGGGGTGGATTACCAGGAACCGAAGAGGATGCCGATGCGGCCACGAGCAGGCAGGGCGCGCCAGAATCTCCAGTAGGGCGGTCGCTCGCGCTCTTCATCGGAAGGCTGCCAGAAGGCGTACGTATCCACCCCGCGAGGGTCAAGCCATTCGTTCAAGCGATGGACGACCTCGCCCTTGCCGGCGCCATCAGCCCCGGAGATGATGACGATGACCTGACGGCGCGTGTTCTTAAGCGCGAAGTGTGCCTCCAGTAAAGCGGAGCGCAGCTTCGGCAGCTCGCGGTCATAGGTGACTTTGGAAATCTTGCGTCCGAGTTCAGCGGTTTCAAACATAGTATCTCCTTCGTATTATCTCAGGGGGCGATGACAGGGTGGGTGAGTTGGTGAATGACGCTTACGGCCTGGCTGGTGACTTCTTTCACAGGGTTCTCACCTTGTACTTTGCGCAGCAAACCGGACTTTGCGTAGTGTTCGATGAGTGGTTCGGTCTGAGCGTGAAAGGTTTTCAGCCGGGACCGAACAGTGGTGGCGTTGTCATCATCACGCTGGATGAGCGGGCCGCCGCAGAGGTCGCAGACTCCAGATTTGGCGGGTGGTTTGAATTGAAGGTGATAAGGCGCCTGGCAGTCACGACAGATCCACCGGCCGGAGAGCCTTTGAACTATGGCCTCATCCGAGACGGCGATGTAGATGACGCCGGAGAGATGGCGACGGAAGCGGTGCAGGATATCGGCCAAGGCCAGCGCCTGCGGCAGAGTGCGCGGGAAGCCATCCAGCACGAAACCGGGAGCGGTATCAGGCCGGGCAAGGCGTTCACGCACCATCGCATCGGTCACTTCATCCGGGACGAGTTCGCCACGGTTCATGTAGTCTCTGGCGAGACGGCCGAGGTCAGTGTCGTTCCTCAAATTTTCCCGGAAGAGGTCGCCGGTGGCGATGTGGGGGAGATTGAATTCCCGGCTGAGCGATTCTGCCTGAGTGCCTTTGCCGGAGCCGGGACCGCCGAGCAGCACCAGATTTAACTGACCCGCAATGGCACGAGTGGGGAGCAGCAAGTCTGGTTCTTGCGTGTCCAGCAGCAAGGTGAGCGGTGCGTGAGGAACCAGTTCGCTGGGCTGGGGCCGTTTCAACGTCTCATCGATGGCGAACTGGACTTCATCCACGGTGCCACGGGCATCAATGATATGAAGGCGACCGGAGCGACGGTAGTATTCCAGCACGGGGGTACAGGACCGGCGGAAGGCTTGCAGGCGGCTGTGGACCAACTCGGGATGAT
This sequence comes from Verrucomicrobiota bacterium, assembly GCA_030834415.1. GTDB lineage: Bacteria > Verrucomicrobiota > Verrucomicrobiia > Limisphaerales > JAEYXS01 > JAEYXS01. The sequence goes on from JAURFH010000004.1 coordinate 10,017, forward strand.
CCTGGGCGATAGGGGCGAGTTCGCCATCGCACAAGTCGCATCGGCCAGCGCGGGCGGGCGGACGCAAGACGGGGTTGTAGGGCTGACGGCATTGCTGGCAGATGAGCCGGCCGGTGAGGCGCTGGATGATGAATTCTTCGGGCAGATCGAGCAGGATGGCGGCATCCAGACGTTTGCCGAGCGAGGCGAGGAGTTCGTCGAGGAAACGGGCCTGGCCTGCGGTGCGGGGGAAACCGTCAAAGAGAAGGTCACGGCCGGATTCGGATTTGCGGATGTGTTCCTCGATCATGGCTTCGACGACCTCGTCGGGGACCAGTTCACCGGTGTCCATGTATTTTCGGGCGAGCAGGCCGAGGGCGGTCTGGCGGGTGACCTGATCGCGGAAGAGGTCACCGGTGGAGAAATGCTGGAGATCAAGCGCCCCGGCGAGCGCGGTGCTCTGGGTGCCTTTACCGGCACCCGTGGGACCAAGGAGGGCGATGTTCATGGTATTGGGGAAGGTTGGATTTTGATTAGAACATAAGCTTTGAGCGAAAAACTAGCTTCCCCGATTTTGGTCAAACCGGTGCGGGAATTGATTGGGCGCGGGGGAATCTGTTCAGGAGAAGGCATCCCAAACGGCTGCAATCACGAAGCCGACGAGCCAGGCGGTTCCCCACACAGCGAGTGCGATGCGTTGATTCAGGGGCAAGCCTTCGAGAAAGAGCGATTTGGGCTTCAACTCCGGGCTTTTCAAGGAGAGATCTTTGTCGCGGGTGCGCTTGTTCCAAATGGCCAGCCAGCAGGGTATGAGGATGAAATTGAGCAGCGCCATTCCGACTTCCACCGGCTCCGGTTCCTCCAGCCTGGTGAACTGGCGGGTGGCAATCTGATGGATGTACATGCCGATGGTGGTGCCAGCGGCAAAGTAAAAGATGGCGATGAACTTGATGCCGAAGAGCTGGAGCATGGATTCTATTGGAGGCGATAGTGTCCGGTGATCTGGTAGCCGAACAGGAGGTCTTCCTCCTGCGTGCCTCTGCCTATGTTGTGGATGATGAGCGGTGTGCTGTTGGCGGTACGGCGCTCAGAGACCAAGCCGATGTGGGCTATGCCGCGGCCGAGATCCCATGTCACGATATCGCCGGGAAGGTAATCGGCAGGTTTTTGGGTGACCGGCTTGGAATAACCTTTGCGTGTGAAATAGGTCATCAAGTTTGGGACACGGCGGTGGTCAATGTTGCGGTCAGGCTGCTTGAGTCCCCAGTTCTTTGGGTAAGCAGAGAAGTTTTGTCGCATGTCCTCGTGGACTTCCTTTTGCAGGTCGAGGGATTGCTGGCGGAGGGCGCGGATGATCACGTCGGTGCAGACCCCGCTTTCCATCGGGACATCGCCGCCGGGGTAGGTGAGGGTGCGGTAGGCGGGATCGTAGGATTTGGTGACACCGATTTGGCTGCGAGCGGCAGTGACGAGTTTCGGAGCGCTGATCTCGGCGGCGGAGCAGAGGAGAGGAATGAAAAACAAGAAACATCCAACAACCAACATCGAACGCCGAACATCGAAAGCAGAAGTACCGATGCGTGCTTTGATCTGCTTTGAAAATCGGTTGCTCATATTTGATGACGACAGGGCGGCGGGGAAGTCTTTGGTTTGGGACGGCGTGGAAGCCATCCTTAACAACACAGAGGAAGCGCTTGCGTTGGCGGCTGGTTCATTCGCGTTTGGAGTCATACCAGATGTCGAGGCCTTGGCGGCTTTGGAGGCCCTTGGGACCTTTCACACCGACAGTAAACAGGGTGCGAATAAAATACCAGCAGGAGTAGGTGCGGGCCTTGCGACCGGAGGTGAGGACTTTGCCGGTGGCGAGGACGAAACGGCCCTGCCGCTTGAGTGCGAAGACCATGAGCGCGTCCTCGGCAGCGTAATAGTTCTCATCGAAGCCACCGGTGGCTTTGTAGGCGGTGCGGGTGCAGAAAAGCGAGGAGCCACCGGGCTGTTTCAGGATGAGGATGAGGGCCAGGAAAATGGGATAGCCCAGATAGAACCATGGCGGGAGTGGCTTATCAAAAGCCGGAACACCACCACCACCGGCGGCGCCTTTATCAAGAGCACTGAGGGCTGAGCGGAGGTAGAGCGGGTTGATGAGGGTGTCAGCGTCGATGAAGAAGAGGTAATCGCCCAAGGCGGCACGGGCACCGGAATTGCGGGTGGCGGCGATATGGCGGTAAGTGACGTGGATGACGCGTGCGCCGGATCGTTCCGCGAGGGTGGCGGTATCGTCGGTTGAAGCATCGTTCACGACGATGATCTCAAATGATCTCCCGGCAGGTTGGACCGCATCCCGGATGGAGGCGATGCAAGCAGTGATGCCTGCCGCTTCATTGTGTGCCGGAATGATGAAGGAAATCATTAGGTTGTTCTTAGTTGGACCTAGAATAACCCACATTAGTGCCTGAACAAGGGGAAGGCGGTCCGGCTTCAATGAGCTTTCATTCTTAGTTCCCAGAAAAAAGTGACTGGGGAAATTTTTTAAGATGAGAAGGTGAAAGAGATGGTGCATGTTAAGTAGTAATGATTGCCCCCGTGATGTTTAAGAAGCTGCTGCCGCTGGCATGTGCCTGGGCAGAGGAACAGGAAGCCATTATCCAACGGGATGGGGTGCCGCTGACGGACAGGCTGCTGGCGGATGCGCGGCGGATCGGTGTGCGGCTGCCAGAACAGGTGCGTTTGCGTGTGGTGGAACAGGTCCCAGTGCCGACGAATCCTTTGTTACGTGCAGCTGCGGAAGAGACGGGATTGCTCTCGCCACTCACGGCGGGGTTGACCTTGCGCTACGGGATTTTCATCCGGGCGGATTGCTGGGGCGATCGGCAACTTGTTGCGCATGAATTGGTGCATACGATGCAGTATGAGCGCTTGGGCGGGTTCGCGCCGTTTCTGGAGCAGTATCTGCAAGAGTGCCTGACTTTGGGGTATCCTAACGGGGAGCTGGAACAGGAGGCACGTAGGATGGAGAAGGACTATGAGGGGTAAGTCACTGAGGAATGACTAATGACGAAATCCGAATGACGAAGGAATGAGCAATGAAGAATGGTGGAGCGATTTACTGCAAAAACTGAGAGAGCGCATAGCAGAGTTTTTCATATTCGACGGTGCTTTTTTTGATTTGTTTTTAGGGGTTTTAAGCGGGCTTCAATGGATGTTGTTTCGGGTCAACAGGTTGCGTGGCTGGAAAAGGAGCATAGGCAAAATGGACCAGGGACAGCGGATGTCCTACACCCCCCTGCTAAAATGCGAGGTATGAAAGTGAAATAATGAAAGAGGAGTTCTAGAATGAAGAACAGAAGAAGCAACGTAATGAGAGTTCAGGTTGCGGATGAATTGGTTTTGAAATTGGGGTGGAATCAAACGAGTTTTGGGGCATCATAAGTATATGGCTCACATCATCATTCGACCAGATTGGTATCTCGCGGAGAAGGAAGCGACGTCGGAGCGGGTTTATTGGGAGCGGCGTAAGTTTCTGAAGCAATTGGGGTATGGCGGGGCGAGTGCCTTGCTAGGGATGGCGGGAGTGTCGTCCATGGGGGCGGCTGAAGCCAAGGCGGTGTATCCGTATGCGCGGAACAAGGATTACAATCCGGGCTGGCCGTTGACGAATGAGAAGAAAGCCAGCACCTGGAACAATTTCTACGAGTTCACCACGAGCAAAGCCAATGTGCATCTGATGGTGGACAAGTTTGTGATCGATCCGTGGAGGATCGATATCGGCGGACTGGTGGAGAATCCGCTGAAGATAGATGTGCGTGAGTTGATCGGTATGATGCCGTTGGAGGAGCGGGTCTATCGTTTCCGCTGTGTGGAGGGGTGGTCGATGGTGGTGCCTTGGACCGGATTCCCGCTCAGCAAACTGATCGAGAAGGTAAAGCCGAAGGCGGAAGCGAAGTTCGTGAAGTTCACTACGTTTAACCGGCCGGACCAAGCCCCGGGCATGCGGCGCGGTTATCCGTGGCCTTATGTGGAGGGCTTGCGGATGGATGAGGCGATGCATCCGCTGACGTTGGTGACCACTGGCGTGTATGGAAAAGCACTGCCGAAGCAGTTCGGGGCTCCGATCCGGATGATTGTGCCGTGGAAGTATGGTTACAAGGGCGGCAAATCCATCGAGAAGATCGAGTTTGTGGCGACACAGCCGAAGACTTTTTGGGAGACGTTGTCGCCGGAGGAATATCCGTTTGAATCGAACGTGGATCCTGCTGTGCCGCATCCTCGCTGGTCGCAAGCCACGGAAGAAGTGATCGATACGGGGATACGGATCAGGACGCAGAAATACAACGGGTATGCGGAGCAGGTGGCGAAGCTTTATGCGAAAGGTTAGGTGACACAGGGGGAACCAAAATGGGGATACCGGTCATATCAGTGGAGCAGATGAGACGATGGGAAGCGGCGTCCTGGGAAGCAGGACGGCGGGAGGAGGAGGTCATTGCACAGGTGGGCAAACTGCTGGCGGAGCGGGTGATGAAACTCACGCAGCCGGGGGATGCGGTTTTCATTTTAGCCGGTAAGGGGAACAATGGCGCGGATGCCCGGGCGATGGAGGTGCATCTGCTGGAGCGGCGATTGATGGTGATGAAGGTGGTGGAACCGCTGCGTGCCTTGGGTAAAGTGAAGGAGTTGTTGGGCCGCAAACCCGCACTGATTGTGGATGGCTTGTTCGGCATCGGCTTGAACCGGGACCTCTCGCCGGATTGGTGTGCCGTGATCGATGCGGTGAATGAATCGGGCTGCCGGGTGTTATCGGTGGATACTCCATCAGGGCTCGATGCGCAGACGGGCGCAGTATGTGGCGCGGCGGTGAAGGCGACATGGACGGTAACTCTGGGCGCGCCGAAGCCGGGATTGATCGAAGCGAAGGCGGCGCAGTACATCGGCAGGCTGGAAGTGGTGACGGATATCGGTTTGGTGCCGTGTACAGAGGAGGGGGAGTTGGAGTGGGTTGCGGCGATGGATTTCAACGGGTTTCCTCCGGCACGGCCAGTGGACGGTCACAAGGGGACGTTTGGGCATGTCGTGATACTGGGTGGCAGTATGGGGTATCACGGGGCAGCGGTATTGGCGGCCAGAGCGGCGCAACGCGCGATGCCGGGTTTGGTGACACTTTGTGTACCGGAGGCGGTGTATGTGCCGGTGGCGTCGCAGTTGCAGAGTGTGATGGTACATCCATGGCGGGCCGGATGGAATTTGCCTGGCAGCACGAGCGCGGTGGTCTTGGGGCCGGGTTTGGCGGCAGAGGGGATTCCCGCCGAGATGAAACAATTTGCCATTGAACTCTGGCGGAGTGCGCACATGCCGGTGATCGCGGATGCCAGTGCCTTGGACTGGATTCCCGCGGGACCCGTGGATGGCGAGGCCCTGCGCGTGATCACGCCGCATCCGGGTGAAGCCGCGAGGATGTTGAATTGGACTACGGGACAGGTCCAAGGAGAGCGGGCAGAGGCTTTGAGAGAGCTGTCAGCCAAGTGGGGCCGGGCATGGGTGGTTTTGAAGGGGAGGCATACTTTGGTGGGCCGGGCGACTGGGAAAATCGCGTTGAATTCATCGGGGAACCAAGGCTTGGCTCAGGGCGGGAGTGGGGATGTGCTGGCGGGGTATCTGGGTGGCTTGCTGGCGCAGCCGCGACTTCGGGGTGAGGTTTCTAAAACTATTGCTTATGGAGTGTGGCAGCACGGGGTGGCGGCGGATGCCTTGGCGGCAGAAAAACGGTGCTGGAGCATAGAGGAGGTATTGCCTTGGCTGGGCTTAATTTAAGTCGTGCGGAGGGCATTTTTGGGTTTCAATTGGCAATGAGGTTTACTAACAATTACAGAATCATGCGTAATATCCTTAGTCCCTTTTTGACCGTCCTGCTGGCCGTCGGGATGCTGGTGTCGTCGCTCGGTGCCGAAGTGGTGGTGGAGAACGGCCAGGTGAAGCGGGGCAAGTTCAAGCTCAAGGATGGCACGACCATCAGCGGTGAAGTGATCGGACCGCGTGGTGATGGTGTGGCCTTCCGTTATGACGAAGGTGAGGCGAAGGGTCGCTTCTCACAGCGCTACAAGTGGGAGGAGTTCACCCAAGAGTCGTTGAAAGATTTCTTGCAGGACAGCCGGGTGAAGAAGTTTGTGGAGCTCTTGGTCGAGATCAAGACGGAGGATTTGACCACGATGCAGGAGGAGGCCATTCCGGTGCGGGCACCGCGTCCGCCGATCGATGTCAAGCCGGTGGAACTGGCGGTGCGGGAGTTTACCGGAGCGAGCATGTTAGGAGCACTGTTTTCCGGGTCTGGTTTGATATTGCTGCTGGCGATGTATGGGGCGAACTTATTCGCCGCCTATGAGGTCGCCTATTTCCGGAATTATCATTTTGCGATAGTGTGCGGAGTGGCTGCGGTAGTGCCACTGATCGGGCCGTTGATTTTCATCTGCCTGCCCACGAGGAGCAAAGAAGCGCCCGTGGAATACACGGGACCTGAACCGGGCGACTCGTCTGAAGAGATGGAAGAAGAGGAAGAAGTGGAGGAAGCAGCACCTGTCTATGTGGAACCGGTGCCGGTGGTGGCACAGATCCCGGCGACACAGGTTTTCCGGCGTGGTGAGGTGGCGATTAACCGGCGCTTTATCGAGACCAAGTTCGCGCCGTTCTTCCGGGTGATCATTGGAGATGCTGAGAAAGATTTGCGCCTGGTGGTGAAAGCCTCACGTGGTGAATTCATCGGCAACCGGGTGAGCAAGGTGACCCAGACAGACATGAGTCTGCAGATCACCAATGAAGCCGGGGCTTCGGTCGAAGAGACCTTTCCGATCACGGACATTTTTGAGATCCAGATCCGGCATAAGGATGCACCACCGCAATAAGTAGGGGCACCTTTTTCCAATCACGTATGAAGTATAAGTCGATATTGCTCTTCGGGGCGCCGGGGGCAGGCAAGGGGACCCAAGGCAAGATTCTCGGGACCATCCCCAATTACTATCACTGCGCATGTGGTGATGTTTTCCGCAACCTGACGGTTAGTAGTGAGTTGGGACGCATCTTTATCGAATACTCCAGCAAGGGCATGCTGGTGCCGGATGAACATACGGTTAGTCTTTGGCGGCGTAATATCGAAGGCAGCCGACAGCTTGGCTACTTTGAGCCGATGACGGACACGTTGGTGTTGGATGGTATTCCGCGCAATGTGACGCAAGCCGAGATGCTCAAAGACACCTTGGATGTGCGGGGTATCCTTTATCTGACCTGTCAGGACATGGAGAAGATGGTGCAACGTCTGCAGCGGCGGGCCTTACGCGAGAACCGGTTGGATGATGCAAATCTGGATGTGATCCGCACCCGCTTGGCGACGTATGATCAGGAGACCAAGCCCGTGCTGGATTATTACGGCCCGAAACTGGTGCACCAGATCGATTCTACGAACCCGCCAGTAGAGGTACTGCGCTCTATTCTGGACGTCTTGGTAAAACTTTAACAAGGCTCCGGGCGCGGTTGCGCACGGAATATTTTTTATGCGCCCGGCTAGCTGCCGGGCGTTGTTTTTGATGAGTAAACGATATCGCATCATTTTCATGGGAACGGCCGAGCTGGCTTGCGCCAGTTTACGCGCACTGCATGACGACGCGTCCCAGTTCGAAGTGGTGCTGGTGGTGACTCAACCGGACAAGCCGAAAGGGCGTGATCTCAAACTCCAACCCACGGCGGTGAAAGCGGCCGCACTGGAGCTTGGCCTGCCAGTGGAGCAGCCGATCAAGGCACGCGCGACTGAGTTCGTGGAGCATCTGCGCTCCTTTGCCGCAGATCTCATCGTGGTAGCTGCCTATGGCCAGTTGTTGCCGCAGAGCATCCTTGATCTGCCGAAGTATGGGTGCCTCAACGTCCATACTTCCATCCTGCCGAAGTATCGCGGAGCCGCCCCCATCCAGTGGGCAATCATCGATGGCGAATCGGAGACGGGCGTCACGATCATGAAGATGGATGCAGGTTTGGACACAGGTGATATCCTGAGTGTGCATACCACACCTATCTCACCGGAAGATAATGCAGCGATCTTGCATGACCGCCTGGCCGCTATCGGAGCGGAGGCACTGGTCGCGACCATCCCGCTTTATATCAATGGCGATATCGCACCCAAGCCGCAGCCCGCAGAGGGCAGCACGTATGCGCGCAAAATCGCCAAGGAAGATGGACGGATTGATTGGGCCCAGCCTGCTCAAGGGCTGTTCAATCGCATCCGCGGCCTGACCCCGTGGCCGGGGGCTTTCACTTTTCTGGCTCCTGAGCAAAAGCAACGCCTGCTCAAGGTCTGGTCGGCGGAACCGTTGAGCGGGGTTTCCGGGAAGCCAGGAACCGTGTTGCAAGCAGACAAGAACGGCATTGTGGTGGCATGTGGAGAAGGGGCCTTGCGGATCACTTCCTTGCAACGTGAAGGCGGGCGCCGGATGACGGCGATTGAATTTTCCGCCGGTCAGGCGGTCAAATCAGGTGACGTGCTTTACTCGGAATAATTTTAAAAACCACAGATAGGTATAGATGGATACAGGTAAAACAGCATGAAGAAAAAAGCTTTGATTCAATGGGTCGTATGGCTGGCGCTTTGCGTTTTGGGTTTAGAAGCGCAGGCTGCATCAAGGCCTTTGGCCAAGACGGAATATCTCAAGCATATCCCTTTTGTCTCAGCCACCATTTCCTCGGACACGACCACATTGAAAGGCTTGGCCATCAAGGTCGGCACGACGAATGCACCGGCGGCGATCTGTTTTGATACGGAGATGTTGCGCGTTTCGGCCGGTTGGACGGACGGATTTGTGCAGGGCGTGAACTTGATGTCGCGCGGTCAGTATCCGACGAATATCGGCCAAATCGTTTTCTCCAGTGATGTCATTCCGGGCTGGGTGGTGGATGGTAAATTTGGTGATCCGCGGGAGGACAAGCACGGTCCTTTACCCAAGACATTGGGACATTATCGTGGGCTTTACCTGAACGGCGCTGAACCGGTCATTGCTTATACTGTTGCCGGGACGGAAGTGCTGGAAAAGACCACTGGCAAGGGCGGAGCCTTTCTGCGGACCTTGGAAGTGGAGAAGCATGCGAGGCCATTCCAGGTTCTCATAGCCCGGGTGAAAGAGTCATCCGTAGACGGCAAGGCAGCCAGCTTGGAACTGAAACAGACGGGTATCGCTGTGACTGTGCAAGGCCTGAAAGCGGCTTGGGTCATCAAAGATGGTCACCTGTATCTGGAAATTCCAGCAGCGAATAAAACACAGAATTTCACCTTGGCAGTCAGCAAGCTTGGAGGACTGGCATCGGATAAACCAGTGGTGAATTCGTTAAAGCCACTCACTAAGGGCGGTCCGTCACTCTGGCCAGAAACGATGACGGTCAAAGGTTCGTTGGGCGTCAATAGCAGTGCTTACACAGTGGATACTATTCCCGTGCCGTTTGAGAATCCTTATGAGACAGATATGTATCTGGCAGGCATGGATTTCTTCAGCGATGGGCGCGCGGCGATCAGTACGTTCCATGGTGATGTGTGGGTGGTCTCGGGTATTGATTCCAAATTGCAGAAGGTGACTTGGAAACGTTATGCCGCCGGGCTGTATCATGCGCTGGGTTTGAAGATTGTTGATGACGTGGTCTATGTGATGGGCCGCGACCAGATCACGCGCTTGCATGATTTGAACAACGATGGGGAGGCGGATTTCTACGAAAACTTCAATAACGACGTTTGGATCACGGTCGGTTTCCATGAGTTCGCTTTCGATCTACAGACGGATCCGGCGGGAAATTTCTACTTTGCCAAGGCTGGTCCGGTGAACAATGGCGGACGTGGGTTCATGACCATCCTGAAACATCACGGCACATTGCTCCGGGTCTCGAAAGACGGCAGCAAAATGGATGTCGTGGCGACCGGTTTCCGTGCCCCGAACGGTATCGGTGTGGGACCGAACGGTGAGATCACCACGGGTGACAATGAGGGCACATGGACACCGCGTTGCCGGATCAACTGGGTGAAACCCGGAGGATTCTATGGTGTGGTGGATCTGGCACAGCGTTCGCCTTTGCCGACGGATTACGACCGGCCAGTGTGTTGGTTGCCCAAGGAGGTCGATAACTCCAGCGGTGGCCAGGTGTGGGTGACGAGTGATAAGTGGGGGCCGCTAAAGGGCGAAATGCTGCATCTGGCCTACGGCACTTGCTCGATGTATCTGGTGATGAAGGAGGAAGTGAACGGGCTCCTGCAGGGCGGGGTGGTGAAGCTGCCGCTGAATTTCGAGAGTGGTATCATGCGGGCACGGTTCAATCCTAAGGATGGCCAGCTCTACGTGGTGGGGATGAAAGGCTGGCAGACCAGTGCCGCGAAGAACGGTTGTTTCCAACGCGTTCGCTATACTGGCAAGCCAGCAAACCTGCCGCGTCAGGTGCATGCGGTGAAGGGTGGTTTGAGCATTGAATTCAGTGATGCATTGGACAAGGAACTGGCAACGGATGGTGAGAACTATTCGTTGGCTGAGTGGAACTATATCTGGTCGGCGGCCTATGGTTCGCCGGAGATCTCGGTGAAGGACAAAACTGAGCTGAAGCCAGAAGACAAGGGGGGCGCGGAATGGTCGAAAGCTCAGATGGTGATCAAACAGCACGATACGCTGACCATCAAGTCCGCGAAGCTCTCAGCGGATGGCAAGACGGTGTTTCTGGAAGTGCCGGACCTGCGTCCGGCAATGCAGGTGCATCTGCGTTATAATTTGGAAACAACAGCGGGAAGTGTGCTGCGTCAGGAGATCTATTACACCATCCACGGGTTCGGTCCGGCGAGAAATTAGGTGGACACCAGCCAGTGGTGAAACGAGATTATAGGGACTGCAAAAAAGCCCGGTTTAGTATGATAAATCGCAGATATTTTTTCTCTTCGCTGGCGGCCTTGATGGCTTTGGCCAGTGTCAGTTGCGCCACGCAACCGGTGGCCAAGACGCCGCACATCGTGTTTGTCACGGGAGATCATGAATACAGCTCTGAAGGCACGATGCCTGCCTTGGCGAAGATCTTGGAGCGTGACTATGGCTTCAAGACGACGGTGCTGCTGGCTTATCCGGATGAGAACGCTGAAGAGAACATCCCGGGTTTGGAGAAGTTGAAAGATGCTGACATGGCGGTGTTCTTCCTGCGCTGGCGGCGACTTCCGGCGGAGCAGATGCAGCATATCGAGGCATTTCTCAAGACGGGCAAGCCGGTCATCGGTTTCCGCACTTCCACGCATTCTTTCAACTACCCTAAGGACCACCCGTTGGCCGAGTGGAACAAGCGGTTCAGTGTGGATGTGTTGGGTGGACCTCCGGGCTGGGGTGGCGGTCATTTCCATTACGGCCACGAAGCGACTACGGATGTCTATCGCGCACCCGGAGCTGAAAAGAGCCCGATCCTAAAAGGGGTTCCGGCTGAATTCCATGTGTCCTCCTGGCTGTATCATGTGCTGCCAGATTACCCGCCGAAGGATGCGCAGGTCTTGCTGATGGGCAAGGCAGTGAATCCGAACAAGCCGGCCATCGATAACCCGGTGGCCTGGACTTGGAAGAACAAATACGGAGCCAAAGTCTTCATGACGACCATCGGGCATCCGGCAGACTTTGAAGTGGCCGCGTTTCAGCGGTTGGTGATCAATGGAGTCCATTGGTCCGCCGGCAAACCGGTGCCGGACCAGTGGAAAGGACCGTATGACATCAAGGTGGCCTATCACGGCATCAAGAAAACCAAGTAAGCGGGGAAAGAGAACAGGACTTTTATGATTCAAGATACCATCGCCAAAATCGAAGCTCAGATCAAAAACGCGGCTTCCCTGACTCCGGAGCGGCGCGAGGAACTGACCAAGCTATTGGCCACGCTGAAGGCGGAGGTCGATGATCTGGCGCTCACGAACCAAGAAGATGCGCAAAGCATCGCGGGTTTTACCCAACTGTCCACCCATGAGGCGACCCGTTCGGCGCAGAACCCGCAACTGCTGGAACACTCGCTGAATGGTTTGACGGCCTCCGCCGCCCAGTTCGAGAAATCCCATCCCCGGCTGTTCCAAGCCGTCCAATCCATCACCAATACGCTCTCCAATCTGGGCATATAAGATTGAGTCAAATGCCGGGTTGAACCTTCTATATCATCAGGCCGAAAGGTCCGCAGACGTATCTTTTATTGTTTCACGGGACGATTTGATTCCCTATGGTGCTGCGCTATCAGTTTAAGCTGTAAATGAAAAAGCCGTCGATTTTGGTCATCTTTTTGACCGTTTTTATTGATCTCATCGGGTTCGGGATAGTCCTGCCGTTGTTGCCGCTGTATGGCAAGCACATGGGGGCGAACGGGTTGATGATCGGCCTGCTCATGGCCTCCTTCTCGGCCATGCAATTCATCTTTGCCCCTTGGTGGGGGCGTCTGTCTGACCGGGTTGGTCGCCGTCCGGTGCTGTTGGTCAGCTTGCTTGGGTCGGCTGTGTCTTACATGATTTTTGCGTTTGCCTCGGGTATGAGCGGAGATCATGCCTTGTGGGTTTTGTTGTTCTCCCGGATCACGGCGGGCATTTGCGGTGCCAATATCTCGGTGGCACAGGCGTATATCGCTGACATCACTCCGCCGGAAAAACGCTCCCAAAGGATGGGATTGATCGGCATGGCGTTCGGTTTGGGCTTCATCTTCGGGCCTTCCATCGGTTCTTTCAGTTTAAGCCAGTTCGGCGTGACCGGTCCTGGTTGGGTGGCGGCAGCCTTTTGCTTCACCAATTTCTTGCTAGCCTTGGTGATCCTGCCTGAGAGCTGGAAACCGGATGGGGTGCATGCACCGCAGCGTCCGCGGATGGCGCAGTGGGCCGCTTTGTTGACGAATTCCAAGGTGGGCATGCTGGTTTGGCTGTTCTTTCTGGCCACGTTCGCCTTCTCCTGCTTTGAGACGACTTTGGGTCTTTTGATCGCAGAGAATTTCCATCTGGATCCTGATCAGCCCAAAGATGCGAAAGTCATCGGTTACCTTTTCACGTTCTGTGGCGTTATCGGTGCTTTGGTACAAGGTGGAGCGGTGGGGCGGTTGGTGAAGAAATTTGGTGAGCCTGCGCTTATCACTGTCAGCATGGTTTTGACCGCCATCGGGCTGGCACCTTTGCCTTTTATGTTCGGTTGGCCAGGGTTGCTGGTGGTTTTGGCAGTGCTGTCCATTGGTACCCAGATGGCGCGTCCGCCGATTTTCGGCATGCTGTCGCAACTGACTCCAGCCAATGAGCAGGGGGCGATCTTAGGCGTGGCGCAGAGTTTTGGCAGCTTGGCCCGGATAGTGGGGCCTATCTTTGCGGCTGGCCTGTTCCACTTCAGCCCCAAGATTCCTTATCTGGTCTGTGCGGGCATTGCCTTGGTGGCGGGGTTGATCGCCTGGCAGAAGTTGCATGGAACGATCTTGCCCAGCACGGAGGATACCGTCAGCGCAAAAGTGTAAGGATGGTCGGTTGCGTGTCGGGTTTTATGCACTAGGTTCTCCGCTGTGATCCGCAACATCATCTTTGATTGGTCGGGGACGCTGGTGAATGACCTGCCGGCGGTATTGCAGGCCACTAATCATGTGTTTCGGCAGGCCGGGGTGCCGGAGATATCTTTGGAAACCTTTCGGGCTGAATTCGTACTGCCGTTCAAAGGCTTCTATGACCGGTACGTGCCCAACGTGCCGATGGCACAATTGGAGGAGTGGTTTCACACGCGGTTCAATGAGGTGCAGAGTTCCGTGGAAGAATTGCCTCACGCCCGGAACTTCTTGGAGTTTTGTCGCGTGCAGAAAATAAAGACCTTTGCTTTAAGCACCATTCATCCGGAGCACTTCAAGGAACAGACGCGCAAGAACGGTTTCGATCAGTATCTGGATCATCCCTATCTCGGAATCTGGGACAAGCGCACGCGTATCAAGGAAATCATCACCGAGCATGCGTTAAACCCGAAGGAGACGCTGTTCATCGGGGACATGCAGCATGATGTGGAGACGGCGCGGCATGGGGGAGTCTGGTCCTGTGCAGTGCTGACCGGGTTCAATCGTTTGGGGCAGCTCCGGGAGAGTCAGCCGGATCTCATCGTAGAGCATCTGGGGGAATTGCAGGATCTCTTGAAGCGGCGCGTGTCGGTGTTTGGCGAGGCAGCGGGCGGTGATGCCCCTAAGCAGATGCCGATCGCTACGGTAGGGGCGTTGATCTTTAACGACCGGGATGAAGTGCTGTTAGTGCGCACGCACAAATGGTCTGACCTGTGGGGGATGCCGGGTGGCAAGATCAAATGGGGGGAGACGTCCGAGGATGCTTTGCGGCGGGAGCTGCTGGAGGAGACCGGTCTGGAGGTGGAGGATATCCGGTTCGAGTTGGTGCAGGACTGCATTCACTCCGATGAGTTCTACCGTGATGCCCACTTTGTGTTGCTGAACTATACTTGTCGTAGCCGTGGCGAACAGCCAGTGAAGCTCAACGAGGAGGCCGAAGAATACTGTTGGCTGACATTACCCGAAGCCACGAACCTGTCCCTAAACCGCCCGACAGTAAATTTTTTGAAAAAAGTGCAAAACTTTTGAAACGCTACAGTGTTATGACCAGCGGGGATTAATTCCCCACAAAAACACGTCCCTTATCGCTGAGGTTTAGCACATGGACATCATTACTATCGCGGATCTAGTCGTATTCTATCACGTTGGCGTCCCCGCTGACGAGCGGGCCAAGGCTCAAAGGTTGTTGCTGACCGTGGAAATGGAAACCGATTTTTCCAGCTGTGCCGCTTCCGATGATGTCGAAAAAACAGTAGATTACTATGCGGTTTCCCGCCGTTTGCTGAAGATGGGAGAAGGCCGTAGTTGGAATCTGATCGAGTCACTGGCTGTAGAGATGGCTGAGTCACTTTTAAGCGAATATCAGCTGAAAGCCGTGACGGTGGAGGTAAAAAAATTCGTTCTTCCTGAGACTCGCTATGTCTCGGTGAAGACTTCCCGGCGGGCCTAAGCTGCGGGGGCAGCTAATCGGTTCGCGGCCAGAGCTGGCTGAGTTTTTGACGGATCTGTTGGGCGGAGGCTTGGGTTGAGGCCTTCCATTGGGCGGCCACGCCGGTCGAAGTCGCTGTGGCCGCTGAGGTGCCACCTACCACGTAGCTCTTGCCGTTGTAGGTCACGATGGAGGATCCCGGAGCCACGATGTCCACGAAATCCCCGTAATTGGCATAGTTTGCGATTTCCCCGTTTCTATTCCCGGCAGTCACGGCGATGACCGGAGTGTAGGCAGCCGGATAAGTGGGGGTGGCGGTGGATTCATTGCCTGCCGCTCCGAGAAAGATCACTCCCTGAGCGGCACTGTTGGCGATGAGGGTTTCCAGATAGGTGGCTGACGCCGGACTGCCCAGGCTCATGTTGATGATGTTAGCCCCGTTTTGGACAGCGAGGTAAATTCCGTTGGCGAGATCAAAGGTGGAGGAGGTCTCCTTGTTGCCAAAAACGTCAATCGGCAGGATTTTTGTGGTGCTGGTGCCGCCATCCGAGGTCAACGACATGGCGCGCAAGATAGTCTCCGCCATGCTGGTGCCGTGCAAGAGTGAGGTAGTGTCGGTATTGGGATCACCCGCTGCATAGATAGCTTTCAGCAGGAAGTCATTCATCGAGCCGGGGAGTGTTTGGACGGAGGTGTCGATCAAGCCCACGACAACGCCATTACCACCCGTGGCTGCGACGGGATTCAGCGAGAAGGGCAGGGCGGAGGCACTGGCGGCTACCATGGGAGAATCCGGCTTGGGCACGGTGTAATTGTATTCCACCCCAGTCACTTCGGGAAAGTTGGCAAGCTGCGATTTGGCGAAGTCTGCCTTTTCCGCATCCTCAAAGCGCAAACGATATAAACCCAGTTCAGGGATGGCGGCGATAACCTTGGCGCCATAACGGGCGGCCAAGGAATTGATATCAGCCCCTGGCTTTAGTGAAACGATCAGTTCGTTGGCTATCTTGGCGGCTTCAGCGGCGGCCTCTGCTTCGCTAACGGCTTTGACGGTTTGAGTGGCGTTTTGGGCGCTGGTGCGGAACACCAACAGCTTGGTCTGACTGCCGGGTTCACGCACTACGGCGTAATTGACACCACGGAGCAATCGGCTCAGTGCTTCGCGGCTGGTCAGGTCCTGAAATTTGACTGAAACCATGATGTCAGTGCCGGGCTCCACCAAGACCTGCCATTGTGTCACCTTGGCGATTTCCTTCATCAAGCGCTCCAGTTTCCAATCTTCTACTGAGGCGCTGACCTTATTGCTGGCTTCGTTCCAAGAAATCGGGGGAGCAGGTTTGGTTTCCGCAGCGGACAAAGGTGCCACCGACACTGTTGCCCAGAGCAACAAAGTGAGTATCAGATAGCGCATAAACAGTGTCATACTACTCTAAACTAAACCCCTTTGCCACCAAAAGGTTGCGTGCTTTGAACAAGATTCTGTTGAGTTATGTGAGAATCTATCAGGGTTAGTAATGATTTGTAACCTGTTTAGGTTGAGTAGCTTGAGGGTAAGCTGGTTGGGTGGGGAGAGAGGGTGTCTTTGACTTTCAGCTTGCGATTTGTCAACAAAAAATGTTATAGGAAAAAGACATTTATGGCAGCCATCGGCCGATTTCAAAAGGGCGACGAAATCTTTTACGCAAAAGTGGTGGACGGAGAACTTTTCCGTCTCAAAGGTGACGTCTTTGGGTCTCCATCTTACGCCAAGAAGCCGATGCCATTTAAAGGCGTCAAAACGCTCACCCCGGTTGCCCCCTCCAAGATCATTGCCGTCGGGCTGAATTATGCGGATCACGCCCGTGAATCGGGCAAACCTTTGCCCAAGGAACCGCTCTTTTGGCTGAAAGCGCCGACTTCACTTATTCCTGATGGAGCCAAGGTGGAAGTGCCTTTCGCGAACCATCGGACTGATTTTGAGGCCGAACTGGCCATCGTTATCGGACGTCGTGTCCGCAATGTAACTCCTGCGGCGGCAGCTCGTTATATCTTTGGTTACACGGCGGCGCAGGATATCAGTGACCGGACCATCCAGAATGCGGAGAGCCAGTGGGCGCGGGCCAAGTCTTTCGATACCTTTACGCCGCTCGGACCTTATGTGGAGACGAAAATCGACCCACATGATCTGACCATCCAGTTGTTCCAGAACGGGCAATTGCGGCAGAACTCGAACACCAGCCAGTTGATTTTCAACTGCTTCGATGTGGTGAGTTTCATCTCCACCAACATGACCTTGCTGCCCGGCGATGTCATCCTGACCGGCACTCCCAGCGGGGTGGGGCCGATCGAGTCCGGGGATCGCTTGGAAGTGCGTATCCAGGGGCTCTCGCCGCTCGTAAACACAGTGAAGTAAACTCAAGCTTTTGCCGGAGCGGACTTAGGTCTGACTCCGGCTTTTTTATTTTCCGCTCGACCCGTCCCCTAGTTATAATCACCTTTTGCCGCCATGCGTTGGACAAATGCTTTAATACCGACTTTGAAAGAGTCTCCGGCTGATGCGGAGATCACGTCTCATAAACTGCTGCTGCGTGCGGGTCTCATCCGCAAGCTGGCAGGCGGTCTCTATACCTTCATGCCGCTGGGGCTGCGTGTACTGCGCAAGGTGGAACAGATCGTACGCGAAGAGATGGACCGCGCTGGGGCACTCGAAGTCCTAATGCCCGCGCTGCAACCGCCGGAGATCTGGCAGGCGACCGGACGTTATGAGACGGCGCGTGATGTGCTCTTCAAAGTGCGCGATCGGGCGAAGAAAGAGTGGGTGCTGGGACCGACGCATGAAGAGGTCATCACCACGCTGGCTGCTGGCGAGATCAATTCGTATCGCCAGATGCCGAAGAATTTTTACCAGATTCAGGTGAAGTTCCGTGACGAGATCCGTCCGCGTTTCGGTCTGATGCGCGCGAAGGAATTCATCATGAAGGACGCGTACAGCTTCGACGCCACGGATGAAGCCGCGCAGTTGAGCTACCAGAAGATGTATGATGCCTACACGCGTATCTTCGAGCGTTGCGGCATCCAGTCCTTCCCGGTGGAAGCTGACACCGGCGTGATCGGTGGCAAGTTCTCGCACGAATTCATGGTGCCGGCTGAGACCGGTGAAAATGATGTGGTCTATTGCGAATCGGGCAAATACGCCGCGAATATTGAGAAAGCTTCCAGCCAAGGCCCCTTGGCGGCGACGCCTAAGGAATCTACCGGTGCTGCAGTGGAGAAGTTCGCGACGCCTGGCGTGGTGACGATCGAAGCCCTTGCCAAAGAGCCATACAACGTCGCTGGCCATCAGCAGATCAAGACGCTGGTGTATCTCGTGCAGGGCAAGCTGGTGATCGTGCTCATGCGCGGTGATGACCAGTTGAACGAGGCGAAGTTCGTGGGCCAGATCGGCACGAATGAATTTCGGGCGGCCACGGCGGATGAGATTTTTGGAGCCATGGGCGCGCGTCCGGGCAGCTTGGGCGCTGTCAAAACGGCCATGAAGTCCGAGATCCCGGTCTATGCGGATGAAGTTCTGCGTGGTGCCAAGGGCATGACCACTGGCGCAAATGAAGATGGGTTCCATTTCCGTCATGTGGAGATCGAGCGCGACATCGAGGTGAACTACTGGGTGGACCTGCGCACGGTGAAGGTCGGGGAATTTTGCGTGGCCACCGGTTTGCCACTGAAGATTCGTCGTGCGATCGAAGTCGGTCACGTCTTCAAGCTCGGCACGAAATACAGCGAAGCACTGAAGGCCACTTACCTCGATGAGAGCGGTGTGGCGAAACCTTGTGTGATGGGTTGCTACGGCATCGGCATCACGCGCACGATGCAGGCGATCATCGAGCAGCGTAACGACAAGGATGGCATCATCTGGCCTATCGCGGTCGCGCCTTATCAGGTTTGCATCACCCCGTTGGGCGTGGCTCCGGGCAGTCCGACAATGTTGGTGGCGGAAGAACTCTATGCGGCTCTGAGCGCCAAGGGTGTCGATGTCATCTTGGACGATCGCGATGACCGTCCAGGGGTGAAGTTCAAGGACTCCGAACTGGTCGGTTTCCCGATTCGCATCGGCATCGGTGAGAAGTCACTGGCCAAGGGCGAAGTGGAATTGAAGCTGCGCGGCGGGGAATTGACTCCGTTGAAGAAAGAAGACGCGCTCGCCAAGGTGCTGGAGTTGGTGGGTAAGTAGTTGTTTTAACTACCGCCCGGAAATCCTTTCGGGTGGTGGTTTGTTTCTTTGTGTAATGTTTGAACTTTTAAAAACGGATACGACCTCGAAGGCGCGCTTGGGACGTTTAACGACGACGCGCGGAGTGGTGGATACGCCGGTGTTCATGTCGGTGGGCACACAGGCGAGTGTGAAGGCGTTGGACCCGCGTGAGCTGCTGGAGATGAATACCCAGATCATTCTGGGGAACACGTATCATCTCTCCATCCGTCCGGGCATGGAGATCATGAAGCAGGCCGGGGGCTTGCATAAGTTCATGAACTGGAATCTGCCCATCCTTACGGACTCCGGCGGGTTTCAGGTGTTCAGCTTGGGCAAAATCCGGACGGTGCAAGAGGATGGGGTGGCCTTTCGTTCGCACTTGGACGGTTCGCCGCTATTCCTCGGACCGAAGGAATCGATGGCCATCCAGCGGGATTTGGGCTCTGACATCGCGATGGTGTTCGATGAATGTCCACCGCATGACAAGCCCTACAACGAGATCAAGGCGGCAGTGGAGCGGACCATCCGCTGGGCAGAAGTTTGCCGCGTGCAGCCACGGGCGGAGGGGCAGTTCTATTTCGGCATTGCCCAAGGAGCCGGGCATCCGGAACTGCGCGAGCAGTGTGCGAAAGCCATCGTGGGTATGGATTTTGACGGTTACGCCATCGGCGGGGTAAGCGTCGGCGAACCGGAACCGGAGATGATGAAGGCCGTGGAATATACGGAACCGCATCTACCGGCGAACAAGCCACGTTACGCGATGGGGTTGGGTACGCCGGCTCAATTGGTGGAACTCGTTGCCCGTGGGGTGGATATGTTCGATTGCGTCCTGCCGACCCGGGTGGCGCGCAATGGCACGGCATTCACTTACAAGGGGACGGTCAGCATCAAGGGTGGCTTCAACAAGGCTGACTTCGGACCGATTGAGGAAGGGTGCACCTGTTATGCCTGCCGCAACTTTACGCGGGCCTACTTGCGCCATCTGCTGAATGTGGAGGAGATCCTCGGCTTACGCATGCTCAGTGTGCATAATACCTTTATGTTTCAACGGGTTATGGCGGATATCCGGGCGCATCTGGCCCAAGGGACATTCGGCGCTTTTCGTCAGGAATTCATCAAGAACTACGTGCCTACCCAGAAGGTGCTTGCGGCCCGGGAAGAACACTCCCGTAAGCATGGTGCCGAGCAAGATATAGAGTAGGCAGACTCAGGAAACGAAGGAGGAACCGACAAGATTGAACCGGTTTTGCCACCGGATTGTCACAGTAAAGTCGTTACAATTGGCGTAATCCTTATGCCAAATGACTTGCGTTCATAACTTTGATACATAGAGTTGTCGCCTATTTTGCGTCTATGACTGATAACGGATTGACATTTATTTTGGCCCAAGCTGCGGGACAACAACAGGGGCCTCCAGGACTGTTCAGCACTCCACTGATCCCGATGGCGATTTTTATGGTGGCGATGTACATGGTGCTTATCCGCCCCCAGCAGAAGAAGGCCAAGGAACTGGCGGAGCAGCTCAAGACGTTGAAGCGCGGCGACAAGATTGTCACCAATGGTGGCATCGTGGGCGTGGTCACCTCGGTGAAGGAAAAGCACATCACCATCCGGTCAGATGACGCCAAACTGGAGCTTTTACGCACGGCCGTCGCGGAGATCACTGAGCGCGGCAACGCCAGTCCGGAAGTCAAGGAAGCCTAATCTCTCTTTTTAAGTCAGCATGAATTCGAGTCACCTTTGGAAGTTGCTATTGATTGTCTTCGTGGTCGCCTGGTCGGTGAATGAGATGTCACCGCCTACGGACCGCAATCTGCTTGATGTGTTTGAGCAGAAAGCCTCCTCCACGGATACCAATTTCACCGCCATCGTCCAGCAAGCCAAAAAGCTGAACGAAACGAACCCTGACCGTGTTTACGGAAATCTCTGGGACGCCATCGGGACGAATGACATCACTGGCTATTTTCCGAGTTATGTAAAGAGCCAGCCGACCAATCCCAAACGCGCCATCATGAACAAGCTGCAGCGTGAGGCTTCCGGCAAGATCCGGTTGGGCCTGGATTTGCGCGGTGGTACGGCGTTTCTGGTCGGGGTGGATGTGGACACGGCCGTGAATGAATCCCAGAATCAGGGGACCAACCAAGTCAGCATCAGTGAAGTGGAACGCGCACATCGCAAAGAGCAGGCGCTGTCACAAGCTGTTGAGGTTTTGCGCAAGCGCGTGGACCGCTTTGGTGTGTCTGAGCCAATCATCCAGCCCCAAGGCGACAACCGCATTCTGATCCAGATGCCGGGCTTGTCTGAGTCGGACACGGAAGCTGTCCGTGAAACCATCCAGAAGGCGGCGCGTCTGGAATTCCGTATCGTCCACAAGCAGAGTGACGAGTATTTGCAGCGTGGCATCGTGCCGCCTGGTTACGAAATCATGCGCGAGGAAGTTGCCCTGAAGGATGGAACCAAAGGGAGCCGTGCCTACGTCGTTAGCAAGAAGGCCGAAGGCGGTCTGACGGGTAAATATGTGCAGCGCGCCGGTGTGGCCCTGCATCCGGTCACCTCCAAGCCGGAAATCCATCTTACCTTTGACAGCGAGGGTGCCTCCATGTTCGGCAAGATCACGAGCGAACATGTCAACCAGCAGTTGGCCATCGTGCTGGACGGCGAACTTTACTCGGCGCCGAATATCAACGAGCCCATTTTGGGCGGTAACTGCCAGATTACCGGTAACTATGATCTGAAGGAAGCTTATCGATTGGCCAATGCTTTGGAGAATCCGCTCGAAGCGCCGGTCAAGATCATGGAAGAGCGCACGGTCGATCCTTCCTTGGGTAAAGACTCCATCGCCAGTGGTGTGAAAGCCTCGGTTATCGGTGTCGTAGCCGTCGCAGGTTTCATGCTTGGTTACTATCTGCTCGCCGGTTTGGTGGCAAATGTGGCCTTGGTGTTGAATATTCTGATCCTCATCGGGGTGATGTGCTCCGTAGGTGCGACGTTCACGCTGCCGGGTATCGCCGGTATCGTCTTGACCATCGGTATGGCCGTGGATGCGAACGTGCTTATTTTCGAGCGTATCCGGGAAGAGTTGACCTCAGGCAAATCGCTGCGCGGCGCTCTGAATGCCGGCTATGACAAAGCGTTCAGCACGATTTTCGACGCCAACGTCACGACGTTGATCTCCTCGGTCATCCTGATCTTCAAGGGGACGGGGCCGGTGCAGGGCTTCGGTGTCACGCTGACTATCGGTGTGGCCGTGAGCATGTTCACGGCCTTGGTGGTGACCCGTCTGATTTTTGACTTCCTGATTGCCAAGAACGTGATCAAGACCATCACGATGCTCAAGCTTATCGGGCATACCAAGCTGGACTTCCTGAAGCTGGCCAAGCCGGCTTTTGCCCTGTCATGGGCGCTGGTGATCGTGGGCATGGGCTATGGTATCTTTGTGCGCGGGCATGAGGTGATGGGCGTGGATTTCAAGGGTGGCGATAACGCCATGTTTGAATACACACAGAAAGTGGATTCAGCCCAGTTGCGTCAGGCTTTAGACGAGGCCAAGATCGGTGAGACCATCATCCAGTATCAAGCTGGTGACAAGGAACGCCTGAGTGTGTTGGCTGAAGTGGACAAGGGTGAACTGGTCAAGGGAGTCCTGCAGAAGGCTTTCCCGGATGCCGGTTTCAAGCAAGTGGGCGTGGACAAGGTCGGTGCCACCGTTGGCAAAGAGATCATCCAGTCAGCTTTCGTGGCGGTCTTCCTGTCATTGCTTGGCATCTTGGCCTATGTGGCTTTCCGTTATGAGTTTTCCTTCGCGTTGGGCGCGGTGGTAGCCGTGCTCCATGACGTGATGATGACCATGGGATGGTTCTTCCTGGATGGCCGTGCTTTGAGTGCCACCATGGTGGCCGCCATCCTGACCATCATCGGTTTCTCGATCAACGATACCATCGTTATCTTCGACCGTATCCGTGAGCATCTAAAGCTGGGTACCCGTGGTTCCTTCAAGGATATCATGAACCTGGCGCTCAATGAAACGCTGAGCCGCACGATCATCACGTCTGGCACAGTTTTGATCTCGACGTTATCGCTGTATCTCTTCGGCGGTGGCGTGATCAATGACTTCGCGTTCACCTTCCTGATCGGTATCCTCACTGGTACCTATTCCAGTATCTACATAGCGAGTGCGATTGTGTTGTGGTATCATAAGGGGCAACGGCCCAAGGCCACCGCTTCCACCGTGGTGATGGAATCCTCGGTGGAGGCTGCCAGTGCCCGTTAATGTTTGATGCTTGCGATCACGGAAATCACACCCTGGCATTACGCCGGGTTTGTTCTGGTCATCCTGTTCTTCCTAGCCCTCGACCTTGGCGTGTTTCACCGCGAGGCGAGGGTTGTCCGGTTTAAGGAAGCCCTAGGGTGGACAGCGGTGTGGTTTACCCTTTCGATGTGCTTCTCGGGGATCGTGTATCACATGCGGGGCAAGGAGGAAGCGCTTCAATACGTCACGGGTTACATCATCGAGCTTTCGCTCTCGATGGACAATGTGTTCGTGATCGCGCTCATCTTCGCGTATTTCCGGGTTCCGTTGCAGTACCAGCACCGGGTGTTGTTTTGGGGTATCATCGGAGCGTTGCTCATGCGTGGCGTGATGATCGGGGTGGGGGCGGCGCTGATCAAAACCTTTGCCTGGATGCTGTATGTCTTTGGTGCGTTCCTGGTCTTCACCGGCATCAAGATGATGTTCGGGGATGATGACGGGGTGGAGCCGGAGAAGAACCCGGTCATCCGATTGGCCCGTAAGTTGTATCCCGTATCAAAGGAATTCGACGGTCAGAAGTTCATCACCACGCTGGATGGTAAGAAGATGCTAACCCCGCTGGCTTTGGTGCTCCTGATGGTGGAGACCACAGACTTGATTTTTGCGGTGGATTCCATTCCGGCCATCTTTGCCATCACCGATCGGCCATTCATTGTTTTCACCTCGAACGTGTTCGCCATCCTCGGATTGCGTTCGCTATATTTTGTGTTAGCGGACGCCATCGGCATGTTTCGCTATCTCAAGGTAGGGTTGTCCATCGTGCTGGTTTTCATCGGGGTCAAGATGCTGGTCGATCCGCATGCCAATCCCGAACCGGCTTGGTATCAGAAGGACATTCCGACCAATCTTTCGCTGATCATCATTGCCGGTATCATCCTCTTGTCCGTCATCCTGTCCATGGTGGCTTCCCGGTCTGAGAAAGGCAAAGACGCGAAAGAGGATGAGAAAAAGGATGACGGAGCGGGCAAGTCTTGAAGCGGTCTTATGCACCGCGAACCTTTATCCCGCAGTCTGGAGGCGTTGCTCGGAAAAGATGACGACCAGGCGGTGGTGACGCTGAACCAGCTCATCGAACGGACCGGTGGCCAAGGGCTCTATCTCTTCCTTATCCTGATTTGTCTGCCGTTCATCACGCCCATCCCATTGCCGGGCTTCAGCTTGATAGTTGGCCTGGTGGTGTTCTTGGTTGGCATGCGGCTGTTCTTGGGGCTGCCGCCGAAACTTCCTTTGTTCATCGGACGCAAGAAACTTTCCATGGAGCGTCAGCGCAAGATCATCACGGCGAGCGTCAAATGGGTGAAGCGCATCGAACGCATGGCTAAGCCACGGGGGCGTGGCTGGATCAGTAATGAAGTCTCGGTAAGGGTGAATGCCTTACTGATCGCTTTCCTCGGGTTTGTGCTCACGCTGCCCCTGCCGCTACCGTTCACGAATTCTCTGCCGGGATTGGCTGTGATATTCCTGTGCGTCAGCCTGATGGAGGAAGATGCCTTGTTGGTATGGGTTGGTTATGCGTTTGCGGCCGGCTCAGTGATCTATTTGTTCGCGCTGTCGAAGACCGTCATCGAGCTTTTTGAGCGTTATTCGGATTCGATCCGTCAATTCTTTGGTTTTTAAGTGAAAACGTACCGTTGGTCATTTGCGCCGATACAGTTGGAACTGGCCCGAGTCCTGAGCCAGAGCGCCGGTATTTCCCCTTTGCTCGCCCAGTGCCTCCTGAATCGCGAGATTTCCGAGCCGGCGGTCGCTGCGGAGTTTCTCGAACCCAAGCTCAAGAATCTGCGAGATCCATTTCTCTTGCCGGACATGGCCAAAGCCGTGGACCGGCTTTACGCGGCGCGGGAACGGAATGAGCTGGTGGTCATCTTCGGCGACTATGATGTGGATGGCGTCACTTCTACCACGTTGCTCAGTGAATCCTTGAGCCAGCTGGGGTGGAAGGTAGAGACGTATCTGCCGCATCGTATGGATGAAGGCTATGGTCTAAGCCGAGATGGGGTGGAGAACTGTTTAAGCCGGTTTCCCGCCAAGCTGCTGCTCGCGGTGGATTGTGGTTCCACAGCGGTGGAGACCATCGCTTGGCTGAATGAACGGGCAGTGGATGTGCTGGTGCTGGATCATCATCAGGTCTCTGATCCATCGCCTTCTGCTCATGCCTTGGTGAACCCCCAGCGGGGCGACGATAAGCTGAGCCAGATGTTCTGTTCAGCCGGGCTTGCTTTCAAATTGCTTCATGCGCTGGTGAAGCGCGGTCGTGAGCTGGGGCTGCCAGCGATGGCCACGTATGACATCCGGCAGTATTTGGACTTGGTCGCGTTAGGAACGGTGGCGGATCTGGTGCCCTTGCGCGGGGAGAATCGGGTGCTGGTCTCGCATGGTCTGAAGGCTTTGGGTGAAACGAAGCGGCCTGGGCTTATCGCCTTGAAAGAGGTGAGCCAGACGGGGGCGAAGGTAGGCGTTTATGAAGTGGGGTATCAACTCGGACCGCGTCTGAATGCGGCGGGACGGATGGAGAACGCGACGCAGGCACTTGATCTGATGCGAGCGAAGTCTGTGGCAGAAGCTTTGCCGCTGGCGCGAGAATTGGATGCGCGCAATCGCGAGCGGCAAGAGACAGAGCGGGGCATTGCCGAAACGGCCATCGCGAATGTGCGCAGCCGGTTCAATCCGGAGCGGGATTACGTCATCGTCGAGGGGGAGATGATGTGGCACATCGGGGTGGTGGGTATCGTGGCTTCGCGAGTGTTGCGAGAGTTTTACCGGCCTACGATCATCCTTGGTGGCTCCGGCGATGAGTGGCGTGGATCGGGACGGAGCATTGAAGGTTTCGATCTGGCGGCGGCATTGCGTTCGTGTGAAGACATTTTGGTCAAGCACGGCGGGCATGCGATGGCGGCGGGGTTGACGATCGATCCGAAAATGGTGGAGACATTCCGAGCCAGATTAAATGAACTGGCGCAGAAATCGATCGCTCCGCAGGATTTGCAACCGCGCTTGTCACTGGATGCGGAAGTGCGCCTGAGCCAGGTGGACATGAATTTTCTGGATGCTTTGCAACGGCTGGAGCCGATGGGAATGGGGAATGTGGCGGTGCAATTGGCCGCGCGGAATCTGAGGCTGAACGGTGAACCCCGACGCATGGGCAAGGAAGGTCAGCATGTGAAACTGCAGGTGACGGATGGGGTGTCGATGCGTGAGGTCGTGTGGTGGGGGGCAGGTGAGGCAGCAATGCCTTCCGGAGTGTTTGACCTCGCTTTCTCGCCGCAGAAGAATGAATACAACGGGCGGACAACCATCCAGTTGAAGTTGCTGGATTGGAAAGCGGCGAAAGATTAACCAGTTCTGTAAGCACATCATTTATGGTATCAGCAGTCATAGTGGCGGCGGGGCGGGGGACGCGCATGGGGCCGAATGTGGACAAGCTGTTCCTCGAAGTGGGGGGCACGCCGATCATCGTGCACACGTGGCGGCAGTTCGAGAGTTGTCCGGAGGTGGATGAGATCGTGCTGGTGGTGCGGGAGGGGATGCAATCTGCCTTTGAAGAGTTGGCAGCGGGTGAGGGCTTCAAGAAACCGTATCGTTTGGTGCCGGGTGGTAAGGAACGGCAAGATTCTGTCTGGAATGGTATCGTGGCAGTGGCAGAGGGTGCGGAGATAGTGGCTATCCATGATGGTGCACGTCCTTGTCTGACTCATGAGTTGATCACCGCGACCATCCATGCCGCTCGTGAGTCGGGTGCCGCAGTGGCCGCGCAGCGCGTGGTGGACACCATCAAGGACTCCACTGATGGCCAGACCATCAGCGGGCATTTGGAACGAAGCCGCTTGTGGGCGGTACAGACGCCACAAACCTTTCAGGTGCCGGTCATCCGCAAAGCGCTCTCGGTGGTGAAAGAGAAGGGGTTGCTGGTGACGGATGATACTGCCGCATGCGAGTTGATCGGGCAGCCGGTAAGGCTCGTGGAGTGCGCAACACCGAATCCAAAGGCCACGGCGCCTTCAGATATTCCGTGGCTGGAAATATTGTTGGGGAAATGACCGATGGCGAAATCTGAAATGCCGAAGGAATGAGCAAGGACTAATGCCTCAGAGAACGCTTTGAAATATGGGCATTTAAAGACATATTTGCGATTTCAGTCATTCCTTGTTCATTCAGATTTCGTCCTTCGTCATTGCGGAGCACGAAGCCCCGCTTGCTATTTCGGGCCATGGGTTTTACTTTGCGCCTAGTAATGGCCCAATTTAGCGACCTATGAAGAAACGTATCCTCTTCAGCACGTTGACCGTGGTGCTTGGTTTGAACCTGTTCCTCGGCGCTCAAGTCTATCTGCAAAACGTACAGGCAGTGGGCAAGGAAGATCCGTACAGTCATTACGCGCTGCTGGCCAGGGTGATGGAGATGATCCGCAAGGATTATGTGGACGGGGAGAAGATTTCCTATGAGGACCTGATCCACGGGGCGTTGCGTGGAATGGTTTCAACCTTGGACCCGCACAGCGAGTTCATGGATGCTTCCAAGTTCAAGGAATTGCAGGATGATACAGAAGGTCAGTTCGGCGGGGTGGGCATCGTCATCCAGTCAAAGAACGGATTTCTGACGGTGGTGGCACCCATCGAAGATACGCCGGGTTTTGCGGCGGGTATCCTTTCGGGAGATCGCATTATCGAGATCAGTGGCAAGAACGCTGAAAGATTGCCGATCTCAGAGGCGGTGAAGCGTCTGCGTGGTGTGCCGGGTACGGAAGTCACCATCAAGATTGCGCGGGAAGGCTGGCTGGAACCCAAGGAGATCAAGCTGGTGCGGGCGGAAATCAAGGTGGACACGGCCAAGGATCTGACCGGCAAACGGGAGTTCAAGCTGCTGGAGGATAACATCGGTTACGTGCGACTGACCCAGTTCGGTGAGAAGACGGCTGAGGAATTGAAGGCGGCGCTGGACAAACAGAAGAAAGAAGGGATGAAGGCGCTGGTGTTGGACTTGCGCGCGAATCCCGGTGGGTTGCTGGATCAGGCGGTGAAGGTATGTGAACTTTTCTTGCCGCGTAATCAATTGATCGTCACCACGGAAGGTCGTAACGAAGCGCAAAAGTCCTCCTACTCGGCCAAAGGCCCAGGCTATTACAAAGACATCCCCATGGTGGTTTTGGTGAATGGTGGAAGTGCGAGCGCATCGGAAATCGTAGCGGGCTGCCTGCAAGATGTGCGTCGGGCCCACATCATGGGTGAGCAGACTTTTGGTAAAGGTTCCGTGCAAAGCATTCTGCCCTTGCCGGATGATTCGGCGCTGCGTCTGACCACGGCGAAGTATTACACGCCCAGCCACAAGACCATCCATGAGCACGGCATCACGCCGGACAGCATCGTGCCGATGTCCCTCGAGGACGAAATGAACCTGGCACGCTTGCGCTCACCCGGCGGTGCCGAGATGCTGGAAGGTGAAGAGAAAGAAAAAGTGCTCAACACCAAGGATGCGCAATTGGACCGGGCGATGGATCTGCTGAAAGGTATTCTGCTCTACACAGGGCAGGATGATGCCAAGAAGCAGACCAAAAAGGTCTGAGCCAGCATGCTCATTCTTGCCCTTGAGACGTCTTGTGATGAGACGAGTGCTGCGATCGTCCAAGACGAAGTGATTCTGGCGACGGTCGTTTCTTCTCAAATCAAGCTCCACGAAGAGTATGGCGGTGTCGTGCCGGAACTGGCCACGCGGGAGCACTTGCGTAACCTGACCCCAGTAGTGAAGGAAACCTTGGCGAAAGCCGGGGTAGTTGCGAAAGACCTCTCGGCACTTGCGGTCACGCGGGGGCCGGGTTTGCCGAATGCCTTGATGATCGGGTTTCGGGCGACGCAGGCGATGGCTTGGTCGTTGGGGCTGCCTTTCATCGGGGTGAATCATCACGAGGCGCATCTTTATTCGCCTTGGATCGAGGGGGAGCCATCCCGAGCGAGGTTTGACCTCCTGCAACCGAATGTTTCCCTGATCGTCAGTGGTGGTCACACCATGCTCGTTGACGTGCGTGGAGAGCTCGACCATAAGGTGCTGGGGGGAACGGTGGATGATGCGGCTGGTGAGTGCTTTGACAAAGTGGCCAAGTTGATCGGCTTACCTTACCCCGGCGGGCCTCAGCTTGATAAGTTGGCAGCCCTAGGCGACCCCAAGGCGATCGCTTTCCCGCGTCCGATGATCCATGAGACGCACGATGACTTCAGTTTTAGTGGGCTAAAGACTTCGGTCCGGTATTTCTTGCGGGATAATCCGAGTGTCATCTCGACTGAAAGCGGATTGGCGGACCTTTGCGCCAGTGTCCAGGCGGCCATCGTGGAAGTGCTGGTGACCAAGACCATCCGGGCGACGAAGCGTTTGGGCTATCGATGTGTAACCGCTTCTGGTGGGGTGACCTGCAACAGCGGATTGCGCGCCCGCCTGACGGAAGCATGTGCCAGGAATGGTTTTACCCTGCGGTTGGCGGAGCGCCAGCTCTGCACCGATAACGCCGGTATGGTGGGCATCCTGGCAGCCCGCAAGCTGGCCAAAGGGCAGGGTATCGCTCCCTATGACGCCGAAATCCTGCCCGCCGATTCTCTCGTGTAACTTTTGCCATCCGCCGACGTCTGAGTTACGTTGGGTTACGGATTCGGTCCATTGAGTTAAATAATTATTGGACAACGACGTCCAAGAGTTAATATTTGAGATTCAGACAGCATGAAGTTGAACCGTAAAGTTGTAGCCCTCGCACTTGTCCTCACCTTTTCCGGGGTGGCGGCGGCGGGGATTTTTGATTTTTTTAAGAAGAAGGAACCGGAGGCGAATACTCCCAAACCGGCAGCAGCTGTCAGCACCCCAACACCCAAAAAGGCGGAGAAGCAAATCTCCTACGAGAAGGATATCAAACCCATCCTTGAGGAATACTGTTTTGATTGCCATTCCGACGGCACCAAAAAAGGTGGGGTCGCATTTGATGAACACACGGATCTGGCGGAGCTTTTGAAGGACCGGAAACTTTGGTCCAGTGTGTCGCAAAACGTGGAGCAACGTCTGATGCCGCCGGAGAAGAAGGCGCAACCTACCCATGAGCAACGAGACCTCATCGCCGAATGGGTCAAAAAGGATATTTTCAAGACGGACCCGAATAACCCTGATCCAGGCCGGGTGACCATTCGCCGCCTGAACCGTGAAGAGTATAACAATACTATCCGTGATTTGGTGGGAGTTGATTTTGATCCTGCTGATGGTTTCCCGGCGGATGATACGGGGTATGGCTTCGACAACATCGGTGATGTTCTCTCTCTCTCCCCGATCATGTTGGAGAAGTATATGAACGCGGCGCAGAAGATTCTCGACCAAGCCGTGGTCATTGGATTGCCCAAGCCGCCAACGGTCAGCTACGGCGCGACTCGCATCGCGGGTGGGACGCCATTGGGTAACGAAGCGCGTATTTTGGTGTCCAACGGCGAAATGTTCGTGAATCACAAGTTTCTAGCCGATAGTGAGTATGCCATCATCGTGAAGGCCTTTGGTAATCAAGGTGGACCTCAGCCGGTGAAAATGGCGGTAAGAATGGGTGGTAAAGACCTGAAGCAGTTTGATGTCAAAGAAGTGGCGGATAACCCCGGTACTTTCGAGGTGAAGTTCAAAGCTCAAGCCGGTGAATCGAAGGTCGCGGTGGCGTTTTTGAACGATTTTTATCAGGCGGAAGACAAGAAGCTTAAAAAACGTAAGATCGATACCAATTTAATCGTGCAGCAGATGGAAGTAGCGGGTCCGATCGATACCGTGAACCCGATCTATCCTGAGACGCACACACGCATCTTCTTCAAAAAGCCCACTGGTGATGGCGATAAGAAACAGGTGGCTCGCGAAATCGTGCAAAAGTTTGCCGATCGCGCCTTCCGCCGTCCCGTCACAAATGATGAGCTGGACCGGCTCATGACCATCTACGAGATGGGTGATAAGAACAAAGAACCTTTCGAGAAGTCAGTGAAGCTGACTTTGCAAGCAGTGCTGGTCTCGCCGCGTTTCCTGTTCCGTGGGGAAATCCAGCCGGAACCGGATAATCCGCAGAAGGCGCACCCAATCAATGAGTATGCATTGGCCTCACGTCTGTCTTACTTCCTGTGGAGCAGCATGCCGGACACGGAGCTGTTTGATTACGCGCGGCGGGGTGAGTTGCGGCGGAACCTGGCCTTCCAAGTGCAGCGGATGCTACGGGATAACAAAGCCAAGGCATTGGTGGAAAATTTCGCCGGGCAATGGCTGATGTTGCGTAACCTAGATATCGTTTCGCCCGACCCGAAGACGTATCCAGACTGGGATGACAGCTTGAAGGGATTGATGCGGAAGGAGACGGAGATGTTCTTCGAACATATCATGCGCGAGGATCGCTCGCTGTTCGATTTCCTCATCGCGGATTACACGTTTGTAAATGAACGGCTGGCGCAGCATTACAATCTGGGCGGAGTTGTAGGCGATAAGTTCCAGAAGGTTTCCCTAGCGGGTACCCAGCGTTCGGGTGTGTTGACGCAGGGGAGCATTTTGACAATCACTTCCAACCCGACGAGGACCTCGCCGGTGAAGCGAGGGTTGTGGGTGCTGGAGAACTTGCTGGCCACGCCGCCGCCACCGCCGCCGCCGGATGTGCCGCCGCTGGATGACAACAAAGAAGCGGCGACCGGCAGTCTGCGGGTGCGGTTGGAGAAACATCGGGCTGATCAGGGTTGTGCCTCCTGCCACGCACGTATGGACCCACTGGGCTTCGGTCTGGAGAACTTTGACGGCATCGGCGGCTGGCGTGAGAAGGATGAGGGTTACAAGATCGATCCGGCAGGCAAGCTGGTGAGCGGTGAGAGCTTTGCCGGGCCGAACGAATTGAACCGTATCCTTGCGACCGACAAACAGGAAGAGTTCCTGCACTGCATGGCGGAGAAGATGTTGATCTACGCATTGGGCCGCGGGCTCGAGTGGTACGACAAGCCGACGCTGGAGCAGATCTCTGCTGATGTGAAAGCGGGCAACAACAAATTCTCAGCCTTGGTGATGGCGGTGGTGAAGAGTGTGCCGTTCCAACTGCGCCGCGGTGATGGAGAACGGTAAAATTTGAATTAATTTTTGTCTCCAGGGTCTAAATGAGGTAAAGTAGTACAAATAATCAACCATACGAACAATATGAACAAACCTTGGCAATTACCGCGTCGTACCTTCTTGAAGGGCCTGGGAACCATGTTGGCTCTGCCGACTTTGGAGGCCATGGTGCCTTCGATAGGCACCGCAGCTGAAGCCGTAGCTGGTGGAGCGGCTGGTGCAGTGCCACGTCGTATGGCCTTCGTCTACATCCCGAACGGGGTGATTTTGGAGAACTGGGTGCCGCAGGGCGCGGGCTCTAGCTATTTGCTGTCGCCAACCCTGATGCCGTTGAAGAACGTAAAGGAAGACTTCACGGTGATCACGGGTTTGAAGCATGACAAGGCGAAGGCGAACGGTGATGGTGCGGGTGATCATGCCCGGGCCAACGCGACATTCTTGACGGGTGTACAGGCGCGTAAGACGGCTGGTGCGGATATCCGTGTAGGCACTTCTGTCGATCAGATCGCGGCGATGAAGATGGGGCGTGAGACGCGCTTCCCTTCGCTGGAGTTGAGCTGCGACAAGGCGCGCCAAGCCGGTTCCTGTGACTCCGGTTACAGTTGTGCCTACCAGTACAATCTTTCCTGGAAGACGGAGACGATGCCGATGGCGCCGGAAAACGATCCGCGCCGTGTATTCGAACGTCTGTTCGGTGGTGGCAACAAGGAAGAGAACGCCGCCAGCGCCGCCCAACGCAAGCAATACCAGAAGAGCATTCTGGATTTCGTGTTGGAAGATGCCAAGCGGTTGCAAGGCCAGCTGGGTGCGAACGACAAGCGCAAGGTGGACGAGTATCTGGCCGGTGTGCGCGAACTGGAGCTGCAGCTTGAGGCCTCTGAGAAGTTCAATGCGGCTGAGTTGGATTACAAGAAGCCCACGGGCATCCCGAAGGACAAGTCGGCGCATTTCCGCCTGATGTATGATCTGATGGTGCTGGCGTTCCGCACGGACACGACCCGCATCTCGACTTTCCTGATGGCGCATGACGGCAGCAACAGCCCGTTCCCGGAAATCGGTATCCCGGACGGTCACCACAACCTCTCACATCATCAGAACGACAGGGTGATGGTGGAGAAGCTGAAGAAGATCGATTACTTCCACATGCAGAACTTCGCCTACTTCCTGGAGAAGATGAAAGCGACGAAGGAAGCTGATGGCACGTCCCTGCTGGATAACAGCATGGTGGTGCTGGGCAGCGGTATCAGTGATGGCAATCGCCATCGCCATGACCAGTTGCCGATCATCCTGGCCGGTAAGGGCGGTGGGACGATCAAGCAGGGCCGTCACCTGAAACTGAACGACCAGGTGCCGATGTCCAACCTGTATCTCTCACTGCTGGACCGCATGGGAGTGAACATCCCGCGCTTCGGTGACAGCACCGGCCGGTTCCAATACCTGAGCTAAAAGCTCAGCAGAATTGATGAAAGGCCGGACGAGGAATCGTTCGGCCTTTTTGTTTTTCAGGAGTGAAGAAGATTTAACCTCAGCACTGACTATGCTAGGATGAAATAAGGGTGATTCACGCCGACCATTCTTCTGGTGTCTTTTGGTCGAAATCTAGCCCTTTGGCCCAGCGACCTCTATGGTACAA
>JAURFH010000050.1 GCA_030834415.1 Verrucomicrobiota bacterium
GCGCAGTAGGTTCAAGAAAACCGGCACGGCACTGGTGACCTGTCGCTCGGAAAGCAGAGTGAGATACTGGCGGCGATCTTTGGAAGGCGTCTTGGCATCGGCCACTTTATCCAAGGCAGCTTGTGCGGCTTGTTCGTAACCAAGGCGCGTAGCGAAGCTGATGAGCGTGCCGCTCGCGGGGCGGTTCTTCCAGACTTCGGCGACTTGTTTGCTGAGGGCGGCGGGAACGGATTTCACCGTGTCACCTTGCAGGCCTTGCTCCATTCCTTTGACCAGTTTGTCCACGTCTTCGGGCGTGGGGGCCATGGCAAGGAGTTGGGCGGCGGTGTTCAGGTTTTCTTCCGTGCGTTCGGCGGTGTAACGCTGCCCCAGTCGCGAGATGATGTGCTGGCTCACGATGGGTGAGTGCCAGAGCGGCGTCTCTTTCAGCAGATCAAGTATCATGGAGCGGCCGGTGATGGCCTTGTCTTCCAGCGCCCACCAGAGCATGAGCGGCTCGTGTTTGTCGTTCACGTCTTCCTCACGCAAGAGCAGTTCACGGAGGATGGGGATAGCATCGGCTGCGGGCAGACGACGGCAGGTAGCGGCAAGCTGCACGCGGACGTGCACCTCTTTCTCGTTGCGTGCGAGGGCGACGAGCTTTTGTTGATGCGCAGGCAGGACCTTGTGCTGGTCACCCAGAAGGCGGATGGTCCACGCACGGACATCGGGGTTCGGGTGGTTCATTTGTTGCAGGGCGAAATCGCCATCGAAGCCGCCGCTGGCATTCAAGGCCCAGAAAGCATCGAGGGCGAGCTGGCCGGAGTTCTTGGAGACGAGTTCACGCAGGGCCGGGATCACACTCTTGTCTTTGCGATCGTAGAAGAGGCGCACGGCGGTTTGGCGGAACCATTTGTTCGCGTGTGAGAGATAGGGAATCAGTTCCTTGCTGCTGAGTTTGCCGAGGTCGAACGGGGCGATGGGTTTCGCGCCTTTTGCCTGCAAGCGGTAGAGGCGGCCGCGATCGTGGTCCCAAGTATCGCGCGGGTCCACGTGGGTGAGGCGGCTGTCATACCAGTCCGCGAGATAGATGGCACCATCCGGGCCCGTGCGGGTATCCACCACGCGGAACCAGCGGTCATCGGTGAGGATGAGCGGATCGAGATCGCGCGTGCGATAGGTGGAAGTGTCCGGCAGCAGCTCAGAAGCGAGCACGCGGTTCATCAGGGACATGCTGGCGACAATTTTGCCTTCGAGTTGCGGAATCGCGCCGCCCTCGTAGATGACCATGCTTTGGGAGAAGCGCGGTTTGTAGCCGTCATGCCCCATGTGCTCAAACCAGCCGAAGGAATAGGGATTCATGAGCGGGCCGTGCTTGCCCCAATTCTTGATGCCGCGACTACCCTGCTCGTAGTGCATGCCGCGCGTATCGCCGAAGTTGGTACCGGAGAAGGCGCGCCCACGTTTATCGAACTCCAGGCTCATGGTGTTGCCACCGCCTTCCGCGAAGATCTCGAAGACATCCAGCTCCGGGTGATAACGCCAGATCGCCTGGCCGAGCCAGTGGATGCCTTTCACCGTGCCGGTAGTGGTGCTGCCATTCGCGCCGTAGAGCCAGCCATCAGGTCCCCAATGCAAACTCGTGGCGATGGAGTGGGTATCTTCCAGACCGAAACCGGAGAGGCGCACCTCGGGCGGGCCATCGGGGATGTCGTCGTGGTTCTTGTCCGGATAGAAGAGGAGGTAAGGCGGGTTCATCACCCAGACACCGCCCCGGCCCACGGCTACGCTGGTGGCGATGTTCAGGTCATCCACGAAGGTCTTGCTCTTCTCGAAGGTGCCATCGCCATCCGTATCTTCCAAGATGAGGATGGTGTCTTTGCCTTTGAAATGATTTGGCGGCGGGGGCGGCACCTTATCGAACACGGCGCGGAGATGCTGGTCATACTTCACGACCTTCAAGCCGGCGGGAAAGGGGTATTGCAGGTACAGCACCACCCAGAGGCGGCCGCGTTCATCGAAGTGCATGTTCAGCGGCTGGCGGATGAGCGGTTCCTGGCCGACGACTTGCACTTCCAGACCTTCCGGAACGATGAAGTGTTTCAGCGTCTCTGCGGCAGTCAGTGGCTTGGAATCATCATTCAGCGCGCCCCGGCCTTTGAATTGGGAGACGAAATCCTTGATGGACGGATCAAACTGGTCGGCGGCGCGGACCTGCAAGGACATTGACGACAGGAGAGCGAGGCCGAGGAGCGGAAAGATGATGCGAAACGGTGCCTTCATACGCGTAAGTGCTGACGGCCACGATGCCATGGGCATTCAGGGGAAACAAGCGGGGAGGCGGGACATCGTGGGGCTTGTCGGCGGGGGGCAAATCCAGCACGCTTCGGGGTGCCAGTTCGAAGCTATGAAGATATCCTCATTGTTCGGCAAGTCCGGCGGGAAGGCTCAGCCAGAAAACAGCACGCTCAGCGTGATGAGCTATAACGTGCGTTTTGCCAGCAATTACCCACCGAATGCCTGGCCGGACCGGCGTCCGGTCATGCAGGAGTGTCTGCGGGCGAGCGCGCCGGATATCATCGGCACGCAGGAGGGCGGGTTCGGGCAGTTGAATGACATGGCGGATGATCTGCCGGAGTTTCGCTGGATCGGCGTGGGGCGCGAGGGCGGCGGCATGGGCGAGTTCACAGCCATCTTCTATCGCACCGCGAAGTTGGAGGCGCTGGATTTCAATCATTTCTGGCTCTCGGACACACCGTCGGTGGTGGGCTCGACGACATGGGGCAACACGGACAAGCGCATGGTGACTTGGGCGAAATTCCGCGAGCGCAGTTCGCAGAAAGAATTCTTCGTCTTCAACACTTATCTCGACAATCGCGTGCAAGAGGCACGGGAAAAGAGTGCGCGACTCATCCGGGATCGCGTGCAGGCGCTGAAGACGAGCCTGCCGGTGTTCCTCATCGGAGATTTCAACGCGGTGGCGGGGCAGAATCCCGTGTATCACATCCTTACGGAAGGGGATCATCATTTCACGGATAGTTGGACTGCCGCGCCAAGGCGGACGGGCGAGGGGTTGGGCACGGTGAACGGATTCAAGGAGCCGGTGAAGAACGGACTGCGCATCGACTGGGTGCTGTTTCAAGGCCCGGCGAAGCCGTTGGCGAGCGAGATCGTGACGTTCGCGAAGGGCGGCCAGTATCCGAGTGATCACCTGCCGGTGATGACGCAGTTTGAGATGTGAGGGGAGGTTTAACCGCGAAATACGCGGAACACGCGAACGGGGGAAAGGAAGGCAGTTACACATTGTTTGGTGCCAGCGGCTTGAAAGCCGCTGCTATGAATCTGATGTGCCTGACGGCACAAACAGCATGGCTTGAATGGACAGGTTACGGGAGAGGCGCTATCTTACTTGGTAGACCACCAGCTAAAAGGGGAATTGCATTATGAAAAAACTGTTCACGTTATCCAACAGTGCGGAGGCCGGGTTGATCAAGAGCCGGCTGGAGGAGGCGGGCATCGCTTGCGAGATGCGCAATGAATTCGTGGCCCAAGCGATCCCGGGTACGGCGTTCGATCCCGAGGTATGGGTGCTGGATGATGCACAGTATGACGAGGCCAAGGCCCTGCTGGCGGAGTGGCATGAACCGTATGTGCCAGAGGAGTAAATTCTTAACCGCAGATTGACGCGGATGAACGCAGATGGGGGCAAACCGCAGAATACACAGAATACGCGGAAGGGGAATTTCAGCCGGTGAAAGGAGTGTTATCAATATGGATTTGAAATGCAGGAACTGCGGGTCGGAGAAGATGATGACTGATCTGAAGGTGCTGGATTACGGGGGCCATTTTGACAAGAGCTTGAGGGCTGAAGTCGCCGTCGATAACCCTGATGCATTCCTGTTTAAGAGTGCTGTATTCGCCAAGCTAAACGCCAATATCTGCGGGGAATGCGGACACACAGACTTGGTCGCCGAGAACCCTAAGGAGTTATATGATGCTTATGTGAAGTGGCGGGAATATGAGCGCCCACGTTGAATGTAAGCTCGTTTAGGGTTGTTTCGGCTGCTTTTTCCATGGTTAACAGGAGGTGAAATCCTTTTCAAAATAGGATTGTCGCGGGGGGAGGGTATCGGCACTCTCGGCGGTCCTATGCGGCAAGTGAATTTGGGCCTCATCGGTGGTGGCACGGTCGGCGGCGGCGTTCTCAAGGCGCTGGAGCGCAATGGCGTACTCATGGCTTCCCGGCTCGGGGTCGAGTTTCGCGTGGCGCGGGTGGCGGTGCGTGACTTGAAGAAGAAGCGCACGGTGAAGCTTTCTCGCAAGGTGCTCACGACGTCCTGGGAGGATGTGGTGAACGATCCGGCGGTGGAGGTGGTCATCGAGATGATGGGCGGCACCACGACAGCGCGGAAGGTGGTTTTGGTGGCGTTGCGGCTCGGCAAACCGGTCGTCACTGCGAACAAGGCGCTCATCTCCAAGTATGGCGAGGAGTTGTTCGAGGCGGCCGAGAAGCACGGGGCGAACCTCTACTACGAGGCAAGCGTGGCGGGGGGCATCCCGATCATCAAGGTGTTGCGCGAAGGCTTGATCGGTAATCGCGTGACGCGCCTGTATGGCATCCTGAACGGCACCTGCAATTACATCCTCACGCGCATGAAGCGGGAGGGGAAAGATTTCCCAGAGATTTTGGACGACGCACAGCGGCTCGGTTATGCCGAGGCAGAGCCTTCGCTGGATGTGGATGGTTACGATGCGCTGCACAAGGCGGGCATCCTGGCTTCATTGGCGCATGGCTTCTGGGTGAACCCGGACGAGGCTTATCTGGAAGGCATCCGTGGCATCACGCAGTTGGACATCCAGTTCGCCGAACAGCTCGGCTACACGATCAAGCTGTTGGGTATCGTGAAGAAGCACGAGAATGGCGGCGACAAGTGCGCGCCGATCGAGTTGTCCGTGTGCCCGACGCTGGTGCCGAACACGCATGTGTTGGCGAGTGTGAACGATGTTTTCAATGCCGTGCTGGTGCGTGGCGATGTGGTGGGCGATACGCTTTACTACGGTCGCGGGGCCGGTCAGGACGCGACGGCGAGTGCGGTGCTCAGTGACCTGGCGGATGCGGCGCTGGACCTGAAGTGCGACAGCAAGAATCGCGTGCCGCCCTTTGTGCCACATGAGCGCGAGGGTGCCGTGGTGGAGCCGGGCGAGACGGTGTCGCCGTATTACGTGCGCCTCAGTGTGGTGGACCGACCGGGAACGCTGGCGCAGATCGCGACGATCTTGGGCAAGGCGAAAATCGGCATCTCCTCGGTCATCCAGCCGGAAGGCCACGAGGGTGAGAGCGTGCCGTTGATCCTGATGATCCATGACGCGCCGATGGCCGATCTGGAGCAGGCGCTTGGCAAGATCACCAAACTGGGCGTGATCAAGGGCCAGCCGGTGATGTTCCGGGTGGAGAATTTTGAGTAGAGTGCGTTAGTGACGCTGGCGCGTCGCTGCGTTAGAAAAGAGTTTAGTTATGAGTTCGAGCAATATGTGGACGGGCATCATTGAACGGTATCGGCGGTATCTGCCGGTGACCGAGACGACGCCCATTGTGTCCTTGAGCGAGGGCAATACGCCGCTCGTGCGGGTGGATAATTTCGTGAAGGCGATCGGCGGGGAATTCGAACTCTACTTGAAATACGAGGGACTGAACCCGACCTGCTCCTTCAAAGATCGCGGCATGACGATGGCCGTGACGAAGGCGAAGGAAAAGGGCGCGCAAGTGGTCATCTGCGCCAGCACGGGCAATACCTCGGCAAGCGCAGCGGCTTATGCGGCGCGCGCGGGCTTGAAGTGCGTGGTGCTGTTGCCGAACGGCAAGATCGCCCTCGGCAAA
Source organism: Verrucomicrobiota bacterium (assembly GCA_030834415.1). GTDB lineage: Bacteria > Verrucomicrobiota > Verrucomicrobiia > Limisphaerales > JAEYXS01 > JAEYXS01. The sequence continues at coordinate 5,858 of JAURFH010000050.1, forward strand.
CTCGCGCAGGCGTTGATGTATGGCGCCACGACGATCTCCATCGAAGGCAATTTCGACGAGGCCTTGCGCATCGTCCGTGAACTCGGCGAGACGGGCAAAGTGGAAGTGGTGAACAGCGTGAACCCGGTGCGTATCGAAGGCCAAAAGACGGCGGCGTTCGAGATCTGCGACCAGTTGGGCCGCGCGCCAGACTTCCACTATCTGCCGGTGGGTAACGCGGGGAACATCACGGCCTATTGGAAGGGTTTCAAAGAATATTACTCCGTCAAGATGGCGGACCGTTTGCCGAAGATGTGCGGCTGGCAGGCGGCGGGCGCGGCACCCATCGTGGACGGGCATCCGATCGAGAAGCCGAGCACGGTGGCCACGGCCATCCGCATCGGTAATCCGGCGAGCTGGCAGGGCGCGCTCGCAGCCGTGAAGGAATCCTCAGGGCTCATCGACAAGGTGACGGACGAGGATATCTTGACGGCTTACAAACTTATCGCGCGGACGGATGGCATTTTTGTGGAGCCGGCTTGCGCGGCGCCATTGGCGGGGCTCATCCGCTCGGTGAAGGCAGGCAAGATCCCGGCAGGCAGTGTCGTCACGGCAACGATGACGGGACACGGCTTGAAAGATCCGGATTGTGCGATCAAGACGGCGGGCTTCGAGGCGACGGTAGTGATGCCGACGAAGGAAGCCGTGATGCGCGTGATCGGGCTGTAGGCGGGCCAGCCCTTCAGGCTGGCCCGGTCAGTGGCCTTGCCTATGGGATGAGAGTCGCCTTTACCCGGTAGAACTTCTGCGTGCCAGATTTGCCAAGAGAGAAGGTATGTACCGCATCATTGCCATCCAGAATCTCTTCGGTGACCCACGTGGTAGCGGCCGGTGAATCTGCGCTTTGCAGTTCATATCGGATGCGGGCCAGCGCGTTCATGTTGAAGGAGATGTTTCCGCTTGCCAGAAAAGGCTGACTGAGCAGTGGAGCCACCAAAGCAGGTAAGGGCAGGTCCAATGAGAGCAAGGCCAGGCGGTTGATGGTGATGTTGCCGATGGCGGTGAAGTTGCCGCCGATCCACAGGCGTCCGTCGGAGGCGAAGGAGGCGGATGTCACCAACGCATTAGGATCCCAGTCTTTGCCTCCGGCAAAGACTTGATCGGGTGTGCCATCCAGATTGATGCGCAGAAGATGCTTGCGCACATTTCCGGGGGCGACGGTGGTGGTGAAGCTACCCACGGTGATGATGCGTCCATCGGACATCGGGATAATCTCGCGTACGGAGCCACCTGCAGTGATGTTCGTCAGCCCCCATGAAGTATCTAACACTCCATTTGCATCAAGACGGGCCACGATCGGTTTAATCGGAGAACTGTTCCCCACATTCCCGAAATCACCGCCTACGATGATGTATCCGTTCACGATGGCCAGGCTGCGGACGGTGCCATTGATGAGCGGTGGAGTGAATGATGTGTCCAGCGTGCCGGTGTCATTAAAGCGCGCGAGGTTGGTGATGGCGGTACCATCAATGTTGGTAAAAGTGCCGCCGATGAGAATCTTGCCGTTATCCTGAATGAGGATGGAATTGATATCGACGGTGCCATTCGTGTTCGCGATGACCGGGCGGAATCCGCTCTCAAAGGTGCCAGTGGAACTGAGCTTGGCGAACCCTTTCTGCGCGTTGCCGCGCACAGTGTTGAAGCGGCCCCCGATATACACGCTTCCGTCATTAGCGGTTGCGGCGCAGTGGATGGATTGGTCGTAGGCGGAAGTGCTGGCGTCCATGTACTGGCCGCCAGTGAACGAGGTGTCGATCGTGCCATCGGTATTGAAGCGGATGATGTTCGCGTAGCTGAGCGATGGATAGGCATTGGCGAAAACACTGCCGACCACCAGCAGCTTGCCGTCCGGGAAGCGATAGAAATTACTTACGCCACCGCTGATGTAGCCGGCATTCAAGCTGTTCGTCAGGCGGAAGCTCGTCGGGTTGCCATCCAATTGAAACTGCAACAGAGGACCGGTGACGACACTGTTGAAGGTGGAGAAGGCACCGCCTGCCAGCACCGAACCATCGGGCAGAGCGATCACTTTCGAGATGGCCGCGCTGAAGTTCCGGCTCAGGAGAGAAAATGTTGAGTCGATCGTGCCCGGCGAGAGATAGACCTCAGCCGAAACAACGGCGCTGGTTGCCATGCCATATTGGTTCGAGATGACGCCGTAGATGCTGTTCGTCGCAGCGGTAGTGCGGGTGATGTTATAAGTATAGTAGTTACTGCCAGCGCCATAGGTGGTGGTGCGGGTCGGATACAGCACATCGTTCGTATACCAGTAAAGAGTCGCCGGAGCGCTGGAGGTGAAGCCGATGCCAAACGAACCGGCACTGGTCAAACGTGTGGAGTAGGTGCGTACGCTGACCGGTTGGATGGCGATGTACGGAGGTTCTGCCAGTTGCACGGTGACCGATATGACCTTGCTGGTGCCTACACCAAACTGGTTGCTGGCCACCACGTAGTAAGTGCCAGCATCTATGCCCTGTACGGAAGGCACATCGAGTAATTTCACGAAGCCCCCACCGTTGGTTGGGTAATCATAGTTCACCGCCGTGTGGCTGGGAATCAGTGTATCATTGTGGTACCAATAGAATGTCAGCGGCGGAACGCCATAGGCTGAGGCGGCGATGGTCAAACGGGTGTTTTGCACCGTATCGATGGTGGAGCCGGTGGTCCGGATCTCATTCGGGTATTCGTAGAAAACATATGGTGCGGTGCTCAGATAACCCTGAACCTTTACTACTGCGCTGGTGACCGAGCCGGCTCCATTCTGCATCACTGCGTAGTAGGTGTCCGCTGTTGGTAAGGGGTTGGAAAGCCCTTGGAGCAGAGGGGTCTCCGTGCTCGTCAGGTACGAACCATTCTTATACCAGAGGATAGCGGTGGCGGGCGTGCCGGAAAGTGTCAGGCTCAGATTAAATGGGCTGTTGGTGACGACATGCTGGTCCTTCAAGTCCTCGACGATTATCGGGAGCGAGGCGATTTGGATCTGGGCAACCACGCTGGTGACCGAACCAAAGTTATTCGTCACGACCAAGGTATATGCGCCAGCATCACCAGCATCGAAGTCATTGATGTAGAGGGCGGGACTTGTTGGCGTAGTGCTGGAATTTCCTTCGGCCAAGTTTGCATACTTGGAGCCGTTCACCAAAGGGACGTTGTCTTTTAGCCAATACCATCCCAAAGGTGCTGTACCGGTGACGCTGGAAATGATGACCGGGGTCTGGGTGAGAGCCCAGTAATTACCCGAAGGCTGGAGGCTGATGTTTGGGGATTCGCCCGCACCAACGGTGAGCACAGTGTTGGTGGAGACGGTGCCTACGATGTTGCTGACCAGTATGCTGTATGTACCGGAATTACCCGATTGCAGATTCGCAAGAGGGCAGGTGGATTGATTTGCGCCATCGATGGGGGTCCCATCCTTAGACCACTGGAAGGTCATGGGGAGGTCGCTCACTGCGGTCACGCTTAATACTGTGTCGGTGTTGAGAATCCGTGCGCCGCCACCGGTGATGGCGCTGATCACCGGAGCCATGGGGGGTAGGTATTTCGCTATCAGTGATCCGGACGACGCCGACTTGGTTGCCACCGTTTACGTCCGGGTCCAAGTGTTCGCGATGTATCTCATAATAGGCAGGGGTGCTGACTCCGTTGAGAGAGAAAAAAACGAACACATCGATGGTGGCATCGTTGAACCAGCCGGTGAAATCCAGGTACAGCACGTCATAATTCTTGAATGCCGCCCAAGTGCCCGACTTGGCGGTGATACCTTCGGTGGCAGGTGCGGTATAGGTGCCGTTCGCGTTCAAGATCACTTTGTAGCTGCCGGCAGATTCATAAGCCGCATTGCCTCCCTTGCTCGTTATTTGCAACCACAGGGTTTTCCCGGCCAATTGGGAGGGTAGTATCGTATTCACCGCATATTCGGCTGCCCCCAGAGTCTGGGTGATCAATGATAGGGACAGGGCAATGGCGATACGAAAAACTGAGGACAACAGTTTCATAGGGTACGACTTTTAAGTTTTTTTTGGGGAGGTAAGACGCAGCCAGACGACTTATCGAGCCTGACCCTGAGATTTCAGGCAGGCAGATTAGATGGCGTGATTGACTGGTTTAGAAAGACGCATATTTCTCTGTTTAACCTGCTAATGGGCAGGTGGTTAGAGAAGAGCAGGAAGCGGGCCTGTGTCAAATTTTGGAACGGGAATTGTCCAGAAAAGATGCGCTCTTTTTTGCCTTCTGAAGATTGGAATAGAAGCGGGTAGGCGGAATCGTTCAGGAATTCCGGAGCCGCTCCAACGCAGCTGTGGCAGCGGCCACTTCGGCGAGCTTCTTGCTCTTGCCGGTGCCGCGGGCGAGTTCCCGGCCGCCGTGCCAGACACCGCATTCGAAATCGCGGTCATGGTCCGGACCAGTGGCGGAGATGACTTCGTAGCGTGGGGCTTCGGCTGAATTCGCCTGCAGGTATTCTTGCAGGGCACCTTTGGGATTCTCCACCTTGGGCAACTGGTTCATGTCATCCAGTTGAGGCTGAAATTGTTTGAGGATGGTGGAAAAAGCACAATCCTGACCGCCATCCAGATACACCGCGCCGATGACGGCCTCAAAAGCATCGGCCAAGATCGAAGGGCGTTGACGGCCGCCGTTTGCCTCTTCACCCCGGCTCATGATGAGGTATTCGCCGAGATTCAGATGGAGCGCACGTTCGGCAAGGGAAGACTGGTTCACCATCCGGGCGCGGCCTTTGGTGAGGGACCCTTCATCCGCATCGGTAAAACGATCATAGAGCTCACGGGTGAGGCAGAGTTGCAGGACGGCATCACCAAGAAATTCCAAACGCTGATTGTGCTCCGACTCACCGACCTCATGGGTCATGGAGGGGTGAGTCAGGGCCAAGCGTAAAAGCTCCGGTTGGAGGAACTTGTAGCCCAAGACGGCTTCCAGTTGTGCGTGCGTGCTCAAGTGATGAAGGCAGCAAACCAGAACGGGCCGGTCACCGCTTACTGTTACTTGCCATTATCGACAAGTTACTTGGCCAGGAGCCGCTTGGGAATCCTGTAAGTTACTGATTATGACGCAGAAGCGGGCTCTTTGGTTTCATCTGGAGAAGCCAAATCTGAAGCAGGTTCTTCCGGTGCCGCAACCTCTTCTGTGGTAACGGTCTCGGCCTCAATGGGCTGGTCGGCCGGGGATTCCGGAGAAGTCTCGTCGCAGGCGGGAGTTTCTGGGGTGCCACCCTCTGCGGGCTGAGCCGCCGCTTCATTGCCGGGCAGGCCGTGTTCCAGCAAGTAGGCCACATCGTGCTGAACCTGTTGCAACTGGTCGAGTTGCAGGTCGGGGTCGGGGATGGTAAAGATGTCGCCAGTCTTGGGCTGTTCGTAAACGAAGATGCGTCGGCCATCCTGACGGAACTGGCTCTGGATCTTGAGGAGGCGTTTGCGCTCCAGCATCACCGCGAGGATGTAGCAGGTGGCGGCGTGCTTGGGATCGTTCAGCTCGGTCAGTTTGCGCAAGAGAGTCTCGGCCGTGTCCTTCTGGATGGCCTCAGGCGGTTGGGCGGGCGGGGCGTGATAGACTCCCTGCCACTGGGAGATGAAGCCTTTGCGGTCTTTCGCGCCGTCGGAGTATTGCGCCTGCCAGCAGGTCTCACAGACATCGACCCGTTGATACTCGTGCTTCTCGTCGCACAAAACGGTGTGATAAGCCTGCTTGTCCGCGAACTTCTGTTCGCATGCCTGGCAATGATGCGCCCGTGACTGAATGTTCCAATCGATCATGGAAAATGGTTGTTTAACCCACTGCTCCGCTTAGGATGCTTCCCCATTATCGCCTGAGATTAAACGACTTCAACCCATTTCATGAACGCGGAACTCGAGATCAAGCTGGCCCAGGTGCGGGCCGTCCTGAAAACCCAGAAGAAGGCGGGCGCCCTTTTCGGCCTGCAACCCAACTTTTCATGGCTCGCCTGCGGTGGTGAGGCCCATATCCCCCTGAACACGGACAAGTCCTTCGGCCAGTTGTTGGTGACGCCCAAAGATCTCTATGTTTTCGCCACGCGGATCGAGATGCCACGGCTTACGAAGGAGGCGCTCAAAGGGCTCGGAGCCAAGCCGCTGGTCTATGAGTGGTTTGACGGCATCGGGGCGCTGGAGACGCTGAAGTCGGTCGTTGATCCGAAAAAGGTCATCTCGGACAATGGCGACTGGGGCACGGAAGCCCGCCCGGAACTCTTCGCCCCCTTGCATTACTCCCTGCAACCAGTCGAGGTGAAGCGCTACATGGCACTTGGCAAAGCCACCGAGGCTGCGATGAACGAAGTCTGCAAGGCCATCAAACCGGGCCAGACGGAATTCGAACTGGCCGGGCAATTGGCCGATGCCGCTTATGCGCGCAATCTGACGCCCATCGTGCTGCTGGTGGCGACGGATGAGCGGGTGAATAATTTCCGGCATCCATTGCCGACCAAGAAGAAGCTCAAGAAGTACGCGATGCTCGTGCTGTGCGCGCGGCAACATGGCTTGATCGTGGCGATGACGCGATTGGTGCATTTCGGCAAGTTGAGCGCAGACCTGAAGAAGCGCCATGCCGCCGTTTGTCTGGTGGATACGGCATTGCACCAGAGCACACGCATCGGCACTCCGGTGCGTGAAGTGTTCCGGCGCGGCACCACGGCCTATGCCGAGCAAGGTTTCCCGGATGAGTGGCATCTGCATCATCAGGGTGGCCCCTGCGGGTATCAGGGTCGCGACTACCTCGGCACGCCGACTGCACCCGGCGTGGTGCTGGAGAACCAGCCCTATGCGTGGAACCCTTCCATCACCGGCACGAAGAGCGAGGACACCATCATCGCCACGAAAAAAGGACCAGTGGTCGTCACGGCGGCTCAGGACTGGCCGATGGTTGATGTGGAATGGAATGGCAAGGTCGTGAAGCGGCCGGATATTCTGGTGCGCTGATACTTTGTGATATCGATTCGAAGACTGGGCCCGTTTGCAAACGGGCCCTGTCGTTTTTTCAGCAGCTTGCCCCCGCATGTGTATTGCCTCTAAGTTGCCATTGTCATGTTGACCTCCATCCTCAAATTCTTCAGCCCACTGGCGCACCCGATCTGTCTGGTCTGGCTGGCGTGTCTGGTCGGGGCAGTGGTCGCAGGGCGGAAGAAGCAGAAGCCGTGGATGTTTTTTCTGCTGGGTATCGCATTGTTCATCTCGCTCGTGGCGAGCCGGATTCCGCTCTTGCTGATGGGCAAACTGGAGGCTCCCTATGCTTATGTGGAGCTGGAAAAACTGGAAGCAGGCGATGCTGTCATCCTGCTTGGGGGAGGAGCGGGTTTTTCCAAGACGGATCCGTTGGGTGTGAATTTTAACGAAGCTTCGGACCGTATCATCACGGCTATGGAATTACTGCGTTTGGGTAAAGCGCCGGCGTTGGTGCTGGGCGGTGGTGGTGATGCCACGGAGAGTCAGGAGCTAGGCGAGGGCAGCACCGTGAAACGCTGGCTGGAGAAAAACCTAACGACGAAAGTGGAGATGCGGGAGCTCACCATCTCCGGTAACACACATGATGAAGCCGTGAAGTGCGCGGCCTTGGCGAAGGAGCAAGGCTGGAAGCGGGTGTTCCTTGTGACCTCGGGCTATCACATGCGTCGGGCCGAGGCGACGTTTCATACGGCGGGTGTGCCGGTGATTCCGGTAGCTTGCGATTTTGTACGACCGGGCATGCCCAACAAGGAAGGATTCAACCCGATGCCATGGCCGCCGGGCGTGGAACTCTTCAGCTTATACGCCCATGAGCAGGCGGGGTGGCTGGTCTATCGCATGCGCGGGTGGATCAAGCCGCAAAACAAAGAGACACCCGCATCTGCTCCCGTTAAGTGAGTCACTTCCCTTCTGCTTTGTATTCGATATGTGGCGAACTGGTGATGGCACCACGTTCGTCGATCACGTTCAGGAAGAAGGTTAGCGGGCGTTCTTTGGGCAATTCAGCGCTTACTACTTTATCCGTGAACTGGGCCGGGATGGCCTGCCATTTGCGCTTGTCATAGGTGCCGGTGTCTGAGGTGTAGCACAGCTCGGCTTTGGTGATGGGTACGGTGGTGGTGTAGCCGGCGAAGGCGGTGTTGGCCGCTACGGTCATGTCCGTGACTTTGGCCAAAGGCGCACCACCGCGCAGGATACTGTCGGTGAAGATGGCGATCTCCTCCGGGGCCCAACCCGCCGGATGCGAATGGGTCAGCTTGATATCCATGTGCAGATTGCGCGGGCCTTGCACGAGGCGGTAAGACTTTTTGTAAACGGCGAGGCGATAATGGAAATCCGTGGGCCGGTTCACAAAGAGGATGGGGCAGGTGGTGTTCGGCAGATACACGGAGGGATCGAAAAGTTCGCACCACCGTTTGGTCAGCTCGGGTCCGTAGTTTTCAAAGCGGGTCAACCAGGCGCTGTCTTCCCAGAGGAAACCGCTGCCATAGACAGGCACGGCACATTTCAACCGGTGATCCACGCCGGAGACGATGCATGTGAGATAGCCGCCCCAACTGATGCCGGTGATGCCGATGCGGTTGGCGTCCACTTCTGGCAAGCTGCGCAGCAAGGAGTGGCCGCGGATGACGGCGGCGACGGCGTGATACGTCCACATGTCTTTTACATCAGAGGTCGTCAGGTTCTGGAATTTCTCCACATCGCTTTGGTCTGGTCCGCCATCGGGAAGCCGTTTCTTGCCGGGGCCATTGCCCGCCGTATCCATGGCGATGGCCACGTAACCGCGCTGGGCCCACATATCCGCCCAATTGGCGAAGGCTTGTCCGCCACCACCATGCACGAGGACCATCGCGGGAAAGGGACCTTTGCCCGCTGGCCTCCCTATGTAAGCGAAGACCCGCGTGGGTTTGCCGTGATAGGGTTCGCCCTCGTAATAGACCTCCTGCACGAGCCCGGTGGTGGCGCCAAAGGTATGCGTTGGTGTCTGATATAACTTGGTCAGGTCCCAGAGTTTTTGCTCTTTGGAGGTGCGAGAGTGACTGGAGGAGTTTTCCTGAGTGGTTCCGCAACCGCTCATACACAGAGCAAGTAGGCAACCGATGAAAAGCCGCGAAAGGAAGTGCATGCCCGGTTTTTTAATTGAAAGGGAGGTAAACCGCAAAGTGAAACCGGGCGAAAATTAACCTGTCTGTCACCGCATCTGCTCGCGAAAACTAAAGAGCCGTATTATCTTTGGAGGATGCCGAAGAAACCATTTTTTGCCGAGCATCGTCCGGCCATCCGGGAACTCATCCAAAGGGTCGGAGGGGGATATAACGAGGATCAAGTGGCGGGGATCATCGAGAACTCGTTGAAGTTGCTGAAGGACGTGGAGAATCGCGGCGACGTGAAAGTGATCCATACGGCGATGCGCGAGATGCGATATGCCTACCGGCTCTTCGCGCCTTATGGCGGGAAACGCAAGGTGAGCATCTTCGGTTCGGCGCGGACCAAGGCGGATCGCGTGGAATACCAGCAAGCGGTGGAGTTCGCGCGCGAGATGGTGGCGGCAGGCTTCATGGTCATCACCGGGGCTGGTCCGGGCATCATGCAGGCCGGACATGAAGGCGCGGGGGCGGAGCACAGCTTTGGCTGCAATATCCGGCTGCCTTGGGAGCAGAATGCCAATCCGGTCATCTCGGAGGATGAGAAGCTGGTCACGTTCAAATACTTCTTCACCCGCAAACTGATGTTCATCCGGCAATCGGATGCCATCGCGCTATTCCCGGGCGGATTTGGCACCTTGGATGAAGGTTACGAGGCGATCACTCTGATGCAGACCGGGAAGTCCCAATTGATGCCGGTGGTGCTCGTCGATCGGCCGGGTGGTACCTACTGGAAGAGCTGGGACAAGACATTGCGTGAGCATCTGCTGAAAAATGAACTGATCTCACCGGATGACCTGTTTCTCTACCAGATCACGGACAGCCCGGAGCAGGCGGTGAAGTGGATCGTGCGCTTCTATCGTAACTATCACTCGATGCGTTATGTTAAAGGCAAACTGGTGATCCGTTTGAAACATGCGCCCGCGGTCTCGGCCTTGGAGGCTTTGACAGAAGATTTTGCGGATATCATCAGCGCGGGAAAAGTGGAGCTGGTGCCGACTTCCGCGGATGAGCATGAGGATGGGGATGTTCCGGAATTGCCGCGCATCGCCTTCGACTTTGACCGGCGGCACTACGGGCGTCTGCGGCAGATGATCGATGTGGTGAACACGTGGTAAGCGGAAGCAGCCGTGATTCTTGCAGAGATTGTTTGCTGCCAGTAGTTTTTCAGACGCGTGATGCTCTGGTTGATGAATCTGGTGGTGGCCATCTGCTTGTTGTTCATAGCGGTCTGGTTGCAACGGCGTACTGCCGGTCTGCCGGTCATGGAGCAGTTACTTGCGGGGTTGCTGCCCGCCACTTTGATGATCTGTTTTGGAGTGGCGCTGGACCGCGCAGGGACGAATCTGGATTTCAATTGGAGCCCGGTGCGACTGGCTCCCGCGTTTGCCATCCGCTATGGTGAGCCGATTTATCCCGGGCAGCCTGAAGGACCGGTGGGCGGTCATATCTATGGGCCCGTGGCGGCGCTGGTTTATTTGCCAGCCACGATCGGTGATTCCCCTTCGGCGGCGCTACGATTGGGCGGGCTGATCGCGTCGACCACCTTTTTCCTGCCTATGCTGGCGTATCTCACCATGGCAGCAGGCGGGAGCAAGCGAGGTTTTATCTGGGCCGGTTGGGGATGGGTGCTGTTCTTCCTGCTGGTGCTGCGATCGGATGCGTTGAGTTATAACGCGTTTTTGATCCACGCTGAGGCCCCCGCCTTGGGATTCGCCGTGGCGGCGTGTGCCGTATTGGTGGCGAGAGTGAATGGGGCAAGCTGGCAGTTGCCGCTGGCGGCAGTGCTGGCCATCGTCGCGGTGTTCTCAAAACAGACGCTGGTGCCTTTGATGGTCGCGTTGCCTTTGTATCTTTGGTGGCGCGATGGGCTGACTGTGGCCTTGCGTTTTTGTGGCTGGCTCGTGGGGGCTTTGCTGGTGACGGGTATCCTCTTCGCCAGTTGGTTCGTGGTGGAAAATCTACGGCTGAACCAGATCGTCATTCCCTCCAAACATCCGTGGCTGCGTTCCCTCCGGGACACGATGCAGCCATGGATCTATGACCATGATCGCGGTGCGCAACTGGCAGTTTTGCTGGAAGCGGCGCAAGGGTTGTTGCATCGATGCGTGAAGGCGCTGGTCATCATGGTAGTGTTGGTGGTTTGGAAGATTTGGGCGGGCCGGGGAAATGCTTGCGGTTGGGTGAGCCGGATCAAGTCAGGCATGCGCCAGCCATGGGGGCTGACCTTGTGGGTGGCGCTGTGGTTGATCCCTACCAGTCTATTGGGACGGGTGAAAGCAGGCGGAGACAACAATGCTTACGGCCCGGCCACCTGCTTTGCCTGCCTCTCGGCAGCATGTTGGTTGATATTGGCGGGGCGGGACTGGTATGCGCGCCGGGGTGCCTATGATTGCCGCCGGTTGAAGCGTTTCATCTCACCGGTCTTGGTGGGGGCACAATTGTTGGCGGCGTGGCTGGTGGTGACCAGTGTGATGAATTATCAAGCGCGCGGTAATGGGGCGATGGATTGGGCGGTGAGTTATGCGCGTGAGCATCCGGGGCAGGTTTATTTTCCGTGGAATCCGCTGCTGACTTTGATGGCTGAACATCGGGCCTATCATTTTGCCTATGGAGTTTATGACCGGGAACTGGCCGGGATGCCGGTAACACCGGAACACTTCCGTGCAGGTTTGCCGGCAGATGTCACCGAGGTGCTTTACTCCACCCAAGACGAGCGACGGTTGTTAGGGGCATACCTTACAAACTTCACGGATGAAGTTCAGTTGCCAGAATTGCCGGGTTGGGTGATTCTACGGCGGGCTGGTGAGGACGTGAAGTCCAGCCAGCCTGCTATAAGACCGATGCCTTGATCCAGGTCTGGTGCTTTGTTTTTGAGGTATCTGCAACACGTATGCCGACACGCCCGCCGAACCAGCCGGCTCCCGGGGAGGAGTCGTCGGAGTCTTTCACTGCCACCAGCTTGATGCGACTGGCTAAGTTCCTTTTGCTCATCTGTGCGCTCCAGTTCATCGGCTTGTCGTACATGATCTATCAAAAGAAAAAGGCAGGCCCACCACCGGAGCAACCGGTCCGTAGCTCCGTGCTATCCGTCAGCACCAAGGCGGACAAACCCAGAGAGTATTCACTGAAAGGGAAACCCGGTCCGTGGGGGGAGCTGGAATATGTGCGGATCAACATTGTATCGCCGGACGATTTTTTGCCGGGCTCCGGCCAGTCCATACCCAAAACCAGATGGCACTTCGGCGGCTACAACGCGGATAAGTTGACGGCGTTTTTCCAGTCTTGTGATCTGACGCCGGAACAATTGGCCGAATTGTTGCGTCCCATCGGCTGGTCGGTCTCGGCGGAAGGTATCAGCATCACGCCCAGCGAACAATTGGTGCTGGGGATGTCGTCGGAAGCGCGCGGCCAGATCTACTCCGTTCTGGCCGAGACAGCGGCTAACGATTTTCAAGTGTGGCCTTACACGTTTAGACCGGGCGCTTTTGATGAATGGTTCGAGAACAGCGGAGTCTCCGTAGGACAGCAGGCGCTGATCAAGAAGCTGACCTATCAACGTGGCCCGGCCATGTGTTTTTCCGACCTGCGGGAATTATTGCTGCAGGTGCCGGTAGAGAGTGAGCGACTGGCCATCACGCAGGCGCTATCAAGACGGACGGGATTACTAGTAAAGTTGCGGGTGGGACCGGACAGTGATGTGGAGAAGTTGACCGAGTATTGGTCCAAAGGTGGCCGGGCCAAAGATGTGGGGGCGTTGCTGGATTCACTCAGCAAAGTGCCGGGCGGGACCACGATCGATGTCGCCCACTTGTTGCCCGCCTTTGTGCGTTCCCGGCTGAACACCTTTCCCGCGCCGGTCAGCAATCCGAATGCGCACCAGCCGGATTGTTATTGGACGGCGATGAATTTTTACAAGAACCCACCGGATCCATTGTATGCCGATGACGCCATCTGGCGGAAAGATTTGGCGGATAATTATACCCAGGTGGAAGAGCCCAGTTTCGGCGATCTATTGTTTATGGTGCGAGCCGATGGGGTGCCGTATCATGCGGCGGTGTATATCGCCGATGATATCGTGTTCACCAAGAACGGGGCGAACCACCGTCAACCGTGGCTGTTGATGCGAGTTGAGGACATGATCGCCCGGTATCCGAGCAACCATCCCTTGAGTATCGTGGTGTTCACGCCGAAACATCCGGCCAAGTGAGCCCGGGGAGCCGTGGTTTCCCATTTCTCAAAATGCGGGTAGACCGTGTTCCTGTTGCCACGCCCGCCAGTTCGGCATACAACCTCCGCCCACCGGGTATGACCGATAACCGAGCAACTGAAGTGCTGCTGACGCATACGCCGCCGCTGTTTTTAGCAGCGGTGCGGCGCGCGGCGGAGTTGTTGCGGGCAGGTGAGGTGGTGGTGTTGCCCACGGAAACCGTCTATGGCCTCGCTGCCAATGCGCTGAACCCGGCGGCGGTGCAGCGCATCTATGAGATCAAAGGCCGTCCGGCGCATAATCCCATCATCGTGCATGTGGCTGGACGGGCCATGGCCAAGGAATGTGCTGCCGAGTGGCCGGTGGCAGCTGAGCAACTGGCGGATGCCTTCTGGCCGGGGCCGATGACCATGGTCTTGCCGCGGCATACGAGTATCCCGGATATCGTGACGGCGGGAGGTGACACGGTGGGCATCCGCTGGCCGAGCCATCCCTTCATCCAAGAGGTCATCAAGGCCTGTGGCTTCCCGCTTGCTGCTCCGAGTGCCAATCTTTCCAATCAGCTTTCTCCGACAAACGCGCTACATGTGGCCAAGCAATTGGCCGGCAAGGTGCCGCTCATCGTGGATGGCGGTCAGGCGCAGGTGGGTATCGAATCCACAGTGATCGATGTAACCGGAACTGCACCGCGTGTTTTGCGCCCAGGGATGATCCATGCGGAATCCCTTTTGGCGGTCGCGGGCTCGCTGGCGGGGGAACGGAGCGCAACGGGCGGGGAAGTCTTGCGCAGTCCAGGCCTATTGCAGAAGCATTATTCGCCCAAGGCACGGCTGGTGGTCGGCGATTGGGCGGATACGCCGGGCCTGTTGAAGCTGTTGACCACGTTAAAAGCCGAGATTTCCAGCACCCATATCATCAGCCATACCTGCATCCCGCTGACAACGGAACTGGCGAATGTCAGCGTGATCCCGCATGATGCGGAGGCGTTTGCCCGGGCGCTTTACGGGGAATTGCATCGCTGTGATGAAGAAGGGGCCAGCTTGATTGTGGTGGAAGCGGTGCCGCCCACGGCGGAATGGCAGGGGATAGCGGACCGGTTACAGCGGGCGGCGGCAGCGTCCTGAAAATGGTTCGCAGCAACAGCTTGAAAAGTGTTCGATTTCGCGCAACCTTTGGCGCGAGCAACTGTTTAACCACCGGACAACCGGTAACTTTTTTGACGATATCATGGGAATGGCGCAAACTCTGAGGGCAATGCAATCCTACCTACCGGTAATTAGTTTGTGCACGCTGTTCACCATGGCGGCGGGCGCGCAGTCTGCTGAACGGCCCGTGCGTACGTTGAGCCTGACGGAATGCATCGAGATGGCGTTGGCGCACAATCTCGACATCCGCATCCAGCAGGAGACCCCGAAGCAGGACCGCTTTACCTTGGATGGTTCTTATGCAGCTTGGGATCCATCGTTCACCACGCGAGCGACGCATCGGTACAGCTCCAGTCCTGGCGGAACGGATACGCAGGGACGTGCGGTTCCCAGCACCGAGCAGAACACGGAGACGGTGACGCCGGGCCTGACTGGTGTCTTGCCGACCGGTATGCAGTATGATCTCGGCTCCAGTTTCGGGTTCCGGGACTTCAATGGTGGCCGCACCTCGTCGGAATGGAACAGCTCGGCGGAGATCACCGTGACCCAGCCGTTGCTCAAGAACATGTGGATCGATGATGCGCGGCGGACGATCTTGCTCAACCGCCGGACGGTGCGCAGCTCCGAGCTGGGGGTGACGCTGCAGGCGATGAATACCGTCGCTGCGGTGGAACAGGCATACTACGATCTCATCTTCAACGAAGAGAACGTGAAGGTGCAGCAGTCTGCCTTAGGGTTGGCGCAACGGTTGCTCTCCGAGAACAAGAAGCGCGTGGAAGTGGGGGCCTTGGCGCCGCTGGATGAAAAACAGGCGGAATCCCAAGTGGCTGCCCGGCAGGCAGACCTGATCAATGCCCAGCGGCAATTGGCTGACCAGCAGAACGTGTTGAAGAAACTCATCACGGATGACTTCTCGGTCTGGCGCACGGTTTACATCAAGCCGACGGACAAGCTGTTGCCGTTGCCGCAGACCTTTGATCTGCAAGAGAGCTGGCGCACGGGCATGGAGATGCGGCCGGACCTTGAACAACAGCGCATTTCCTTGGAGAAGCAGGACATCCAGCTGCGTTTCAATCGCAATCAGCTTTATCCGCAACTGGATCTGTTCGGCAGCTTTGGCCAGAACGGTTTGGGCCCCGGATTTGGTAATGTGCTTCGGGATATCCCGGAAGGAGAGAACCCGGTTCATTCTTACGGCATCAGGTTGACCATCCCGTTGGGCAACCGGAAGGCCCGCAACGATTACAACTCGGCCAAGTCCGTCAAAGAGCAGCTATTGCTGCGCTATAAGAAGCTGGAGCAGGACACGATTGTGAACATCGACAACTCGGTGCGTTTGGCGCAGTCCAACTACGAGCAGATCGAGTCCACCCGCAAGGCGCGGGAATATGCCGAGGCGGCCTTGGATGCTGAGCAGAAGAAGTTGGCGAATGGCAAGAGCACCAGTTTCGTGGTGCTGCAGTTGCAGCGTGATCTGACTTCCGCCCGCTCCGCCGAGATCCGCGCCTTGGCTGATTATAACAAGGCGCTCTCCACCCTCTCACTCAATGAAGGCACTACGCTACAACGCAACAAGTTGGAAGTGACGTTGGAGCGTTGATAAACAGATACCGTGCAAAGCTTTAGGAAGTGCGGCCAATTTCAGGCCGCACTTTTCTTTTTGGCGGCACTGGCGGGCAAAAAATGGTGGAGTTCTGGGCGGAGCATAGCTTGACGGTGTTTGCCGGGTTCGAGTAACTTGCTCCAGAAGCGCCCTGCGCTATTATAGTCGTAAATATGAACAACTTTTTGATACCTCACGTCATCGAGCAGACCGGTCGGGGCGAACGCGGTTATGACATCTACTCCCGGCTGCTGGTTGATCGTATCGTTTTCCTCGGCACGCCGATCGATGACATGGTATCGAACGTGATCATCGCCCAGTTGCTGTTTCTCCAGATGACGGACCCGAAAAAGGACGTGCATCTGTATATCAACTCCCCCGGCGGCAGTGTGACGGCGGGCTTGGCAATCTACGACACCATGCAGTTCCTCACATGCGATGTGAACACCTACTGCATCGGTCAGGCGGCGAGCATGGGAGCGGTGCTCCTGAGCGGCGGGACGAAGGGCAAACGGTTCGCCCTGCCGAACGCGAACATCATGATCCACCAAGTGCTCGGCGGCGCAGAAGGCCAGGCGAGCGACGTGGAGATCCGCGTGAAGTACATGCTCAAGTTGAAAGAGCGTCTGAACACCATCCTGTCGAAGCACTCCGGACAGACCTACGACGTCGTGGAGAAGGCTTGCGACCGTGATAATTTCATGTCGGCGGAAGAGGCGAAGGCCTTCGGTCTGGTGGACGAAGTGGTCGCTTCCCGCAAAGAAGTCCCGGGCATGCCCGACAAGACTTCCGTCGTCACGAATTGACCTTTAACATGTAAGCGACATGGCCCGGCCAACTAACTTGACATTGTGCAGCTTCTGCGGGAAATCCCACGCGGAAGTCAAGAAGCTCATAGCGGGGCCGGGAGTTTACATCTGCGACAGTTGTATTCTAGTCTGCAAAAACGTCCTCGATAAGGAAGTGCAGGCGGAAGTGAAGCGCGCGCAACCACGCGTGCGCATCCCCAAGCCCGCTGACATCAAGGCTGAGCTGGACATCCATTGTATCGGGCAGGATACGGCCAAGAAGACGCTGGCGGTGGCGGTGCACAACCATTTCAAGCGGGTTATGCACGACCAGGGTGCTCCGACCGAGGGTGAGGAGCCGCAATTCCCGCAGATGCTCAGCACGCCGCATGAGGATGTGGA
>JAURFH010000051.1 GCA_030834415.1 Verrucomicrobiota bacterium
TCCCCCCACTACGATGACCACATCACTCTGTCGCGCGAGATTCTCCGCCGCTTGCTGACGCTGCTTGGTCGGCTGGCACACGGTATCCACGAAGCGCACTTCACTCTTTGGAAACTGACTCTTGAGCACGCCCACCAACTCACGCACCCGCGCGATCGGTTGCGTGGTTTGAGCGGCCACCCCAAACCGCTCCCGCGGTTTCAGGGCAGCGACTTCCTCTTCGCTCAACACCACATCGAATTCATCCAAGTCACCCGTGAGCCCGCGCACCTCCACATGATTGCGCTGACCGATGATGACCGGGTGATAACCGGCCCGGGCCAGTTTCATTACGGAGTTGTGGGCGTACTGCACCAGCGGACAAGTCGCTTCCAGCACCTCCAGCCCACGCTCACGGATACTCATCAAGTTGCGTTGCGAGGTTCCGTGCGCGGTGATGAGCACGTTGTTCGTGGTCACATCTTCCAGTCGCTCCGCCATCTGCACACCGCTTTGCTTAAGGTCATCCAAGACCGTTTGGTTATGCACGAGCTGGCCAAGAATCGTGACCGGTTGATCGGCAGCCTTGGCCTTTGCCAGAGCGATGGCATCACGCACGCCAAAGCACATACCGAGATGTTCTGCGCGTAATATTTTCATAGGTATCCTTTCGTTGCTGAAGTCATTTTCGCGAGCGCCACAAATCCACTTTGCATCACAAAGTTATTAGGCAGGCGCGGCGGTTTTTGGTCTTTCAAACACATGATGAGTTAGTGGTTCAGCCCTTGGTCAGCTTCACGATCTGCTCGAGCAGATTGATGTAGTCCTCGAAGGCCTTCCGGCCCGTAGGCGTCAGCGAGCAAGTGGTCAGCGGTCGTTTTTCTTGAAAGCTCTTGGTCACCGCGATGTAGCCAGCCTGTTGCAACGTGCGGATGTGCGATGTGATGTTCCCATCCGTCATACCCAGCGAATCGCGCATCTCCGTGAACGACAGCTCGGACGCCGCCGCGAGCAAGGACATGATAGCCATGCGCCCCTTCTCGTGGATGACACGGTCGAGCTGTAAAAAAGGTTCTGGATTCACGATGCATCACCGCGTTTTTCCGTGAAGTGCAGGTAGATCCCATAGGCCAGATGCACGCCGCCAAAGACGACGCCCATCACCAGGTGATTTCCCAGCACCGAAAGTTTGAGCCAAGACGGCCAATAAGCAAACAACATCAACGCCGCCAGTATTAGGTAAAGCCAGCCAAAGAGCTTGATTCCGCGCGGCATGAAAAACCCCGCCGCGCACAGAGCACAACCATAGCAAAGCAACCAGATGACGATGAACCACGGCACCACTTGCGGTTCCTCCGCCCAGCGCATCGTGATTGCCGCCGTCAGCAGACCGCCCGCAAAGAATCCCGGAGCTGAAGCCAAAGCGACCCGTTTGGTAGGTGATGACCAGAAAGGTTCCTGCGCGTTGATGGCCTGCTTCCGCGCGATGAGCAGGGCTCCGACATTGATGACCCAAGCCGAGATCACCCAATGCGTCACAAACGTCACCGGCCGGTCAAACTGGGCATACCACCCCACCCCCGCCGCCACCAAGCCCAGCACCCCGGCGAGTAACGTCATCGGGGCCAATGCCCGGCGATACTGCGTGGCGCGCTCCATGAGTGTTCGGATCACCTGGAGATTCTCGCTGGCCCAATCGGAATTCATATAGTTACTTTGTAATACAAAGTTACAGTGTCAAGTGTTCAAAATAATTTTCTTAACAGTTTCCAGTTGCACCCAAAGGGTGTGTCGCGCAATTTGACGTTGTGGCACGCACTGCACTGGGTCGCGGACTGAAACCGCTGATGGAAGAAGCACAGGTGGTCGCCGGCATACCAACCCTGTCGGCCGACCCGAAAGCAGTTTCACGCCCAGAAACCGCCACTGTCACGCACTCATCTGTGACCGAGCCGGTCACCAAGACCGAATCTCGCTCCACTGCCAGCACACCGACTGCGACCGGACCTTCGATTTATCCCCGGCGCGCCCAAGAACTGCATTTGGGTCATGAGCCGAACACCATGCCGCACTGGCCTTTCTGGCTGGCGGACATAGTTTTGGTCGGTGGCGCCTTGGCGGTTTGGTTGCTGGCACCGCGCCCAATGACCTTGGGCACAATCATTTTCGCCGCCGCTTTGATTGTCATCGGTGCTATCGTCGCCGTGATTCCGTGGTTGAACACCCAGGCAAGCCGCCCCTCAGCCGCCAAGCCGGCTATCAATTCCGGCAAGCAAGCCCCCCCACTACAGCGCTTGCCCTTCCGACTCAAGTAAGCCACCTCTAGGCATCCTTAGCTCAGTTTAATTTTCCGTTAAACAACGTATATTCGTTGTTTAACTTATTTTAGATCACATTTAACCAAGCTTCCAACAACCCAAATAAATGACGCTTTATATTGATAAAAAACAGGTTATGAAAAATTGATAAACTTCCACATCACTTGGCACGCTTTGAGCGATAGGAGTTCTCAGCAGATTAAAGCAAATACGAAACTGAACCTGAAACCCTAAACGAATCTGACCTATGGCCAAAGTACTCTACATCGAAGCCTCGCCTCGCAAGGAACGCTCAGCCTCCATCGAGGTCGCCAATAATTTCCTGAACGCCTACCGCGCCGCCCACCCAGACGACACCGTGGAGACGCTCGATCTCTGGGCCACGGACTTGCCCCGGTTCGACCAGTCCACGCTGGATGCCAAGTATGCCATCTTGCATGGGCAGCCGCATACGCCGGGGCAGAAGGCTGCTTGGGAAGCAGTGGAGCGCATCGCCGCCCAGTTCAATTCGGCTGACAAGTATGTCTTCTCGCTGCCGATGTGGAACTTCGGCGTGCCCTACATCCTGAAGCACTACATCGACGTGCTGCTGCAACCGGGCCTGACCTTCAGCTTCACGCCGGAGGAAGGCTACAAGGGCCTCGTCACTGGCAAGCCCGCCGTCGTGATCTACGCCCAAGGCGGCCAGTATCCGAAAGGCACGCCGTGGGAGAACTAAGATCTCCAGAGCAAGTATCTGGAGTTGGTGCTCGGCTTCATCGGGTTCACCGACGTGAAGTCCGTGTATGTGAACGGCACGTTGAACGGAGCGGACGGCAAAGACAAAGCCGTGGCCGCCGGCACCACGGAAGCGGTGGCCTTGGCCAAATCGTTCTGACACTCAACCAAAGGCATTCAACCAAGAACTGACCTATGAAAGCTCTGAAACTCTTCTTTCAAACCCGCGATGATGTCGCACCGGTATTGATGCGCCTCGGTCTCGCCGTAGTGATGTTTCCGCATGGCGCCCAAAAAGTGTTGGGCTGGTTCGGCGGCTACGGCTTCAGCGGCACCATGAAGTTCTTCACGGAGAATATGCACATCCCGGCGGTGTTCGCCGTGGTGGCGATTCTCGCGGAGTTCCTCGGGCCGCTTGGGCTGGTGCTCGGTCTGGGCACACGCCTCGCCGCCTTTGGCATCGGAGCCACCATCACGGTGGCAGGGTTGAAGGTGCATACCGCCAACGGCTTCTTCATGAACTGGAGCGGTCAACAGGCGGGTGAAGGCTTCGAGTATCACATCCTGATGGCGGTGCTCGCCTTTGCCATCGTGATCCAGGGCGCCGGCAAGTGGGCGCTGGACTCACTGGTGCTCAAAAAGCTGGAAGCAAAAAACTGATTTGTCGCAAAAACCAAAATAGAGAAAGGTAATGTTATGATCGTGAAACGCCCCTCCAATGAACGCGGCCATGCCAACTTCGGCTGGCTCGACTCGTATCACTCGTTCTCGTTCGCGAACTACTATGATCCGCAGCACATGAGCTTCCGCTCCCTGCGCGTCATCAATGAAGATCGCGTGGCTGGCGGTGGCGGATTCGATACGCATCCGCACCGGGACATGGAGATCGTCACCTACGTGCTGAGCGGCGCGCTACAGCATCGCGACAGCCTGGGTAACAGCGAAATCATCAAGGCCGGTGATGTGCAGCGCATGACCGCCGGTGCGGGCATCCAGCACAGCGAGTTCAACTACTCACCCATCGAGCCGGTGCATCTGCTCCAGATCTGGCTGTTGCCGGAGCAGAAGGGCTTGCGGCCCGGCTACGAGCAGAAGTCAATCTTGGGCCTGCAACCGGGCGCGTGGTCCACCGTTGCCGCACATGACCCGGGCGAAGGCACCCTGAAGATCCATCAGGATGTCACGCTCAGCGCGGGCAAACTCACGCCGGAAAAAGGTCTGGACTATACACTGGTCCCGGGGCGTCATGCCTGGGTGCAAGTGGTGGAAGGTCCAATCACGCTTAACGGAGTGACACTAGAAGCTGGTGACGGTGCTGCGGTGAGCGAGGAGCAACAGCTCACGTTCAGCACAACGGATAAAGGACTCCTGTTGCTCTTTGATCTGGCGTAAGCCCGCTAGCATAGTCTGAAACACAAAAGCGGATGGTGAATCACCATCCGCTTTATTTTTAATTCGGCTGAAAGCTACGCGGTCAGCTTGAACTTCGGCGACTGCCTCATGAACTGGATAGGATTCTGATAAGCCACTTTGTCGATGAGGTCCACCGTGTGGCCGCGTTTCTTCATCTCCAGCATCGTGCGCGGAACTGCCAGCGGCACACTGATGCCCCAATCGCACGCGCTGTTCATCCAGATACGATCCGTGCCATAGACTTCCAGCATATCGATGGCGCGCGCGGGCGTGCACTTGCTTTCGGGGTAGAGCGTCATACCGGCCCACATGCCAGTGTCTTTCACCAGCTTGATGGTGTGCTCCTCAACGTGATCAATGATGACACGCTCGGGCTTGATGCGTTTGTCACTCTTCAACACATCGAGAATGAGCTTCGTGCCTTTGAGTTTGTCCTCCAGGTGCGGCGTATGGACGAGGATAAGCTGGTCGTACTTCGCCGCCACCTCTACATGCATCTCCAGCACCTTGAGTTCGTTGCGCGAATTCTTGTTCAACCCGATTTCACCGATACCCAGCACACCCGGCTTGTCGATGAATTTTGGGATGAGATCGATGACATCCTTTGCTAACCCCATGTCTTCGGATTCCTTGGGGTTGATACACAGCCAGCAGAAGTGCGCGAGGCCGAACTTGGCGGCACGCTTCGGTTCATGTTCCGTGAGCTGGCAGAAGTAATCATAAAACCCGTCAGCGGACTTGCGATCGTAACCCGCCCAAAACGCCGGCTCGCAGACCGCCTCACAGCCCGCCGTAACCATATCCTGATAGTCATCGGTCGTGCGGCTGACCATGTGCCCGTGTGGTTCGATGTATCTCATGCTGAAGTAAACTGATTAGAAAACTATGGTGCCCGGTCCTCAATCTTTAACATTCCCGGCGAATGCCCCAATCGCGCCCTTCACCGATGCCTTTTCCAGTGGCTCCACACTAGGGTCACTAAATGACAACAGTACATTCTTGGCGCGTTCCGGAGTGCCGCCATCGAGCTCTTTGAGTGCCTGGCGGAAAGCGGCGAGGCGGAAGTCAGCCTCTCCGGGGGCACGGTCCACGCGATCGAGGAAGGCGGCGATGTCGATGAGCTTCGCGCGCGCTTCCATGAAATACATATCCAGCACCTGCTGTCGGTTCATTGGCATAGCGATATGTTGCAATATACGCCTACGTAGAAAAGGGACAACTGGCAAAAGTTCCAAAACCACGGCTTTTCCCCACTTGTTTCGCGAACAAACCGCCCTTACCGTTCGTCAGATAACCCATGCGGTCGTTCCGGTTAACAATTTTGACCAGTTTACTGGCCTGGTTCGCAGCTTCAGTGCAAGGAGCTGAAGTCAGCTTCTCGCGGGATATCGCCCCCATTCTGGTCGCCAAGTGCCAAACCTGTCATGGCGCCGAAAAGGCGAAGGGCAAATACCGGCTGCATACCTTTGATTGGTTGGTAAAACCCGGCTCCAGTGACGAAGCCCCCCTCACCCCGGGTGACCCAAAAAAGAGCGAACTCTACCGGCTACTCGTGGAAAAGGACCCGGACAGCCGCATGCCTCAGAAGGACGATCCTCTGCCCGCCGCCCAAATTGCACTGGTGGAACGCTGGATTAAGAACGGGGCCAAATTCGATGGAGCCGATCCAAAGCTGGACCTCGTCAGCCTGATGCCCCGGCAGCAACATCCCACACCTCCAGAGAACTACCCACAACCTTTGCCCGTGACCGCATTGGCCTTCAGTACCAACGGTCAACAACTCATCAGTAGCGGCTATCACGAGATAATCATCTGGGATGTCGCCTCGCTGAAACCCATTAAACGAATCAAAAACGTGGCCACCGAAGTGCAAGCCCTCTCGCTTTCACCCGATGGCAAACTGCTCGCCGCCGCCACTGGTCAATCCGGCAAGCTCGGTGAGTTACTCCTGATACCCATCGATAAGGATGAACCCAAAGTCTTGGCCACGCTGCCAGACATCGCTCTGGATGCGAAGTTCAGCCCGGATGGCACCCAACTCGCAGCAGGTGGATCGGATAACGCCATCCGCATCTTCGATGTAGCCAGTGGCAAAGAAGTGCGGAAGATCGAGCAACATTCTGATTGGGTGATGGCCGTGGCGTGGAGCCCGGATGGAAAACGCCTCGCCTCCGCCAGCCGCGACAAGACCGCTCGCGCTTATGATGCGACCAATGGTGAGATGCTCTCCGCTTACATGAGTCATCTGGAACCAGTCTTCGGGGTCGTCTTCGCCGACGGCACGAACAACATCGCATCCGTTGGTCGCGACCAAAAGCTGCATCTGTGGAAGGCAGACGATGGCAAAGCGGTGAAGGACTCTAAACCCCTCGGCGGATTTGGTGGGGAGATTTGGCGTCTGTTGGGTAACGGCAATGAACTCATCACCGGCGATAAGAGCCGTGAAATCCGCGTTTACAATGCCCAACCATTTAAATGGAACCGCACCTTTTCCAGTCACAATGACTGGGTGCAAGCCCTGGCCCTCAGCCCTGATGACAAGACCCTCGCCAGCGGCGGGCATGACGGGGAAGTGATTTTGTGGAATTTCGCAGACGGGAAGATATTGCAGCGCTTCATCGCTTCACCGGGATATCGGACTGCAGTGGCGAAGGTTAAGTAAGATTCTGATCATTCAAGAAAATCATACTCTATAGTTACATCTCCTTTGGTGACATTCGTAGGCAGGTAGGAAATCACCAAGTTCTGGTGTACCAATCTCGGTGTTTAATCTCGATATCGAATGCACCACTTACGTGCTGCGTCATCAAGTTGGTCACTAAGATTGCAGCACTACCATCCACTTCGCCATAAATCCGCATAGATATGGCAAAAATCAGATGAGGACGAGATGTGCGAGCTTGCAGAGTCAGATTAGTCGAACGGACAACATTCGAAACTACTGCCTTCTTCGGAGGAAAAGTTCTAAAGAACATCCAAACCACAAGACCAGCGACTAAGAACATACCCCATCTCGATAAAAATCTAAGCGGATCTTTAAGCATTACAGTCTAGACCCCTGTCAGTTTAGAACTTCGGCAAAAAGACCACCTGCTCCACCATCGTGTCTTTGGCGAGCTTCTCTTTCTTCCCATCGGCTGAGAGGTGGTAGATGGAAGAGCCGTTGGTATAGACGATGTCGCCCTCCGGACCGAGATCGAAGGAAAGCACATGATCGGCGAGCACCTCCGGTTTCCCTCCGGCTTTGATACGAATAAGCTCCCATGTGGCAGGCACAAGATCGTCTCCATCTTTTTTAGCCTCGCTTTGCTGGGCATCGATGTAATTACCCCAGACAATCATATAAGCTGGTGGCACTTGCTTCTGGCGCGCACCACCCGCCGTGGTGCTGGTCAGTTTCTTGCCGGTGAAGAACTGGCTGAACACGCTAAAGAACTCGAACACCGCATAGATCATCCGCGCGGGAAACAGCAGGACATCCTTGGCCAATTGCAACGGCTTCACCTCTGGTCCAGTCCGATAGGGGCGGCGGATGCAGTAGAGCGTCCCGGCAGCATCCATCTGCGGCGTCAGGTAATCCGTATCCTGATGTTGGATGAGCGTGGCCATATCACCGGTCTCCAGATCGAGCGATTCCACACAAAATGGGCCTACCCCGGCCATATGCCCTTCGCGATCCCGGCCTATGCCCGCAGATTGAAAAACGATACGTGAGGTGGAGCCGACCACCCAACGTGGCGCGGTATCCAGGGAGTCCCCTTCGGTAATCTCCCGCAAGCCGCCCTCAGGCGACATGATGCCCAAGTCCGCCGTACCCAACTTGTTCTCCAAGCTGCAAACCATCCGTCCATCGCCGCCGACATCGAGGAAACGGACACGCTGGTCGTGCTTGTTCCAGAGACGTTGTTCCTCCTCGCCATGGTTTTCCACCCGTAAGATACCGCACAAGGCATCACTCTGGAGTGAATAGAGGAACTGGCCAGGTTCACGACCACGACAGATGCTGGTTATATTGATGGGGACGGAATTGATATCCTTGGCCACCCCGCCCCAAAGCGCTTCACCATAAAGAAATGATGTGCTACGGGCATTTTGCTTCCAGGCATTGCGTTCACGCCCTTTGAGCACGCGCTCTTTGATTGTCGCACCATAGCGACTCTCCATCGTGCGCGGCTCCGTGGCGCCTTGCTTGAGGCGCAATCGCCCGTCTGAAATGTAAGCGATGGTGCAGTTCATGGCTGATTTTACCTCTGGCGCCGACAGACTGGTTGATTGAAAACACTGGGAAACTACACAGAAGAGAAAAAGAATCAATTTCGTAAAAATGCGGATGAAAGACCGGATGAAAAAGTGTGGCCTGCCGATAATTTTCATCTATAAGTCATAGGCATTAGCCATGGACACAAAACTCCTCTACCTAGCACTCACGCTCGCGCTGCTGACCGGTTGCCAAAGCTACCCCATGGGACTCTCCAAAGCCGAATGGGAGGCACTGCCACTTGAGCAACAAGCAGAATACCGCCGTCAACAAAACGTGATCGATGAGGAGCGGCGACGCGAGCAGGCCATCATCAATGAGCAACGCCGCAAGGAACAGGCAGCCCTCGCTGAGCAACACCGTCTGGAGGCGGAAGAACGCGCACGTCAGGAAGAGATGAGATTGGCCGCATTGTATACCCACGCCCGCTACGGAGACATCGTCACGGTGACCATCGAAGGTGGGTTGGTGAATTTCAGCAAGCATCGCGCTTACGAACCCGTGCGCTTTGAGATTCTGAAAGGCCAGCGGAAGGAGGTCGAGTTCGCACAGCTGGGAAGTCCCAGCACTAAAATCTTTGTGCCTGTGCGTCTGAGTGAAGATGGGCAGACGTTCTACTTCGATGAGAATGCACGGGACCGCCTGGTGTTCATCAATGCCAATAATGTGTGGCAGACGGGTAAGCGTTACGAAGGCCTGGCCATCCACGACACCTCCAGCAGGTCGCTTGCAAGCGCCATCAACATTCACCTGCAATACAAGGATTTCGGCCAGGGCACCCCGCCAAGACCCGTCCCGAATCGTCCGTCTCTAGGCCAGCCCTTGAAGCGATAAACCGCCACACACAGGCTGGTATCCTGACCCGAATCCGCTAACGTATGCGCCCTCATGGCGAGTGCGTTGCCCATCTATGACATCGAGCACGAACTGGTTTCGCGATTGCGAGATCAGCGCCGACTGATTTTATCCGCACCCACCGGTTCTGGTAAATCAACTCAGGTGCCGAAGATGCTCCTGCGACACGGCTTGCTCGAGCAAGGTCAGGCCGTGGTATTGCAACCACGTCGACTGCCTACGCGACTATTGGCTGCGCGAGTCGCGGAGGAACTGGATGTATCTTTGGGGCGGGAAGTAGGTTACCAGATACGTTTTGAGAATCAGACTAGTGCCGCGACACGCATCCGCTTCGTCACGGAAGGGATTCTGCTGCGACAGATGATCGCCGACCCGCAGCTCAAAGGCGTGTCCTACATCCTGTTCGATGAATTTCATGAGCGGCATCTGTATGGGGACATCACCTTGGTCCGCGCACTGGAACTGCAAGAGACCACGCGACCCGACCTGCGCGTCGTGGTGATGTCCGCCACGCTGAATGTGGAACTGCTCGGCAAGTACCTCGCCCAATGGCGGCAGAACGCGCCTCCCGGACCGGTTTTTAGCGAGCTCACCTCCGAGGGCCGCACTTATCCAGTGGATATCCGCTACGTGGATAAACCGAGCTACACGAATCGGACACCGGTCTGGGAACAGGCGGCGGAGGTGTTCGCCAGTTTTGTAAATCGTGGTGGTGAAGGTGATACGCTCATCTTCATGCCCGGCGGTTTTGAGATCGCGCATACGATTGAAGCCTTACGGCGATTGCCAGAAGCCCGAGGGAGAATGCTCCTGCCATTGCATGGCGAACTACCACCAAAGGAACAGGACGCCGCGGTGGCCCGGCATCACCAACCAAAGGTCGTGGTGGCCACGAACGTGGCGGAGACCTCGCTCACCATTGATGGTATCAGGCTGGTGATCGATAGCGGCCTCGCCCGCATCCCCAAGTATGACCCGCATCGCGGCATCAACACCTTGCTCATCGAGCGCATCAGTCGCGCCGCCGCCGATCAACGCGCAGGTCGAGCAGGCCGCACAGCCCAGGGCGAATGTGTAAGGCTCTGGACGGAAGAGGAACACACAAATCGCCCAATTCAGGAACTACCCGAGATCAAACGACTGGACTTGGCGGAAGTCATCCTGACTTTGAAAGCAGCAGGCGTGGAAGATTTGGCCGCGTTCCGCTGGTTGGAGCCACCCGACAAAGCCGCACTGGAGCACGCAGAAGAATTACTGCTGGATTTGGGCGCACTGGAAAACCTTCCCGAAAGTACAGCCACCCGCATCACGTCGCTAGGACGCCGGATGTTGGCCTTCCCGATGCATCCGCGTTACGCCCGCCTCTTGCTGGCAGCAGATGACTACAGTTGCGTGCCGGAGGCAGCTCTCATCGCTGCCCTGACTCAAGGGCGTGACCTGCTCTTGCGCAATCCAGAGCGGGCGGTGGTTGAAGCACGCGAGGATTTGCTGGGAGCGCATCCCGTGAGCGACTTCTTCCTGCTGATACGAGCCTGGCAACTGGCATCGCAACAAGGCTTCCGTCCGGAAATCTGTCGCAAGTATGGACTGCATCAGGCCACAGCACGGCAAGTCGGTCCTCTGCGAGATAACTTTCTGCGGATCGCCGAGCGTGAGGGATTGAACACGCAGACTAAGACCGCGACCGATGAGGTCTTGCAGAAATGCCTGCTGGTGGCGTTCTCAGATCGGGTTGGCCGTCGACTCGACACGACTTCGCGCCGTTGTGAACTGGTCCATGGCCGACGCGGGGAATTGGCCCGCGAGAGTGTGGTGCAGGGCAGCCCTTTGCTGGTCGCCGCCGAAGTCAGTGAAGTGGGTAGCCAAGGCGGCAATATAACCACCATTCTCTCGATGATCACATCCGTCAATCCCGGCTGGTTGCGTGAACTTTTCCCGCAAGACATCACGGGCAAACTTCATGTGTTCTTCGATAACAACACAAAGCGCGTCGCTGCCGATGAGTTGCTCCAATTCCGTGGACTGGCCTTGGAAAAGCGCCGCGTTGATCCCGCTCCACAAGATGAAGCCGCTCGTTTGTTAGCCGCAGAAGTGATGGCCGGACGGGTTCAATTTGATGAGTGGGATGAGAGCGTGGAGCAATGGATATTGCGCCTGAAACGCCTGAGTGAATGGTGCCCGGAGTTCGAATTACCGGTCATCACAGATGCCGACCGCAAGGAACTCATCGAGCAGTTGTGTTATGGGTGCTTCGGTTACAAAGACGTCCGGGCCGTGCCGGTGAAATCTGAAGTGAAGAGCTGGCTCAGTCCGCTGCAGAACAGCATGCTGAACAAGCATGCCCCTGAGCGGCTGGAGTTCGCCAATGGCCGCAACCCCAAGGTCATCTACGTGGCAGATGGACCACCGTATATCGAGGCGCGAATCCAAGAGATGTATGATGTGAACCAGACGCCCAAGATCGCGATGGGCCGCGTGCCGGTCTCCTGTCACATCCTCACACCGGGTAGAAAACCGATCCAAGTGACGCAGGACATGCCACGGTTTTGGCTGGAGCATTATCCGCGTATCAAGTCCGAGCTGCAACGGCGCTATCCGCGACATGAATGGCGATGACCGCCAGACTCATGTTCACTATTACCTGTTTTCCAAAAACATTTCCCTGTAACCTTATAGCATAATGGACATCGCAACGGTCTTGAATGATGAAGCCCTGCGGCAGCAGGAGTTTCCGGTAGTGAAAGAGAAGGCGTTTCTCGCCCATGCGGCGGTATGCGCCCTGCCCCGGCGCGTGGCCACAGCCATGCAGGACTACGCCACACGTTGCACCCAAGGTGATCAGGAATCCATGGTTCCCGAAAACCTGATCAGCGATACCCGCAAGCGGGCGGCTCAATTGATCAATGCCAAGCCGGAGGAGATCGCGTTGGTGGGACCGACTTCCCTAGCGCTCAGCCTCATCGCCAACGGTCTGAATTTCCGCAAGCACGATAACGTGCTCGTCTATTTCGATGACTATCCTTCCAACGTCTATCCTTGGATGACATTGGCCGATCGCGGCGTGGAAGTCCGCTACTTGAACATCCGCGAACTGGGACGTTTACGCGTGTCAGACATCATGGGCCAAGTGGATGAACAGACCAAGATGGTGGCCATAGCCTCATGCCACTTTCTCACAGGCTGGCGCGTGGAACTGGAGGAACTGGGCCGCCAGTTACGTAGTAAAAAAATCCTGTTCTGTGTGGATGGCATACAGACACTGGGCGCATTTCCCACCACGGTGGAGTATATCGATTTTCTGGCGGCCGATGCACACAAGTGGCTGCTCGGTCCCTGCTCAGCGGGCATCATGTATGTGCGCAAGGAATTGCAGGACCGGCTCATGCCCACCATCTACGGCTGGCATAATGTGAAGAACCCGAATTTCGTAGCCCAAGAACAAATGGTGTTCCGCAATGACGCCCGCCGTTATGAAGCCGGCACAAATAATCTCATCGGCATCGCCGGACTTAATGCAGCCTTGAAGCTCATCGAAGAGACTGGCGTGGAAAACATCGGACGCGAACTCTTGCGTAAGCGTTCTTATATGGTGCCCAAGTTGAAGGACAAAGGCTACACCGTCCTCTATGCCGATGCCGCTCCTCAAAACAGCAGCGGCATCGTCACTTTCCACAAGCCGGACACCGATCTGGCGGGCCTGCAAAAAACGGCAGCGGATGCTGGCGTGCAGATCTCTTTGCGGACTGATCGGCAGGGTAAACAATACCTGCGTGTCTCTCCGCACTTCTATAATACGGACGCGGAACTCGACCGCCTGTTGGAAGTGCTTTAGTCAGCAACTTAAAACAGCACCGTGCGGCGTTTCGGCATATCGACGCCGTCCACCACCTTGCAACGGGTCACGCTCAAGGCACGACCGGTCTTTTCCTGAAAGCGCATCCGCATGGATTTCATGAACTCGTCGGTATGAGACCATGAAACCAGGTTCACCGTCATCGTGCCCCAGTGTCCGCCTGTAGCCCGGGCACCAAGACATGTGGGGATATCGTGAGCCAACTCCACCAAGAGATCCTGATCGGGAGTTGTCGTGTGATAAAAATCACGGGCACTTTCATGGCTCTGGTAGAGATAGAAGCCGAGCTGCCCCAAGTCATCCTCTTGCAAAGCGCGATCGGTAAAAGCCACCCGGGTGTTTTCTCCCGCGACGTGATATGCGCATTGATGTTCGCGCTCCGTCAGCAAGGCTTTGTTTTTTGAGAGGTAGCGCGGTTCGATGGAGCGCAAAGATTTTGCGGACAGTTTCTTCGCCGCTGACTCACAGAGTGACTTCAACTCAGCCACATCACCGCGCGTGGCATCGGAAGGCCCGGCATCGCACAATATGACACAGAACTCGCCGACCAGGGGCAACGCTGAGGAAGATGCGTGCAGCAGGTCTACCTGCAGCGCATGAAATTCGCGCCCTAACAAAGCTGTCAAAGCCCCTACCAGCACATTACCTGCCTCAGGCGCAAAGGTGGCAATCGCCTCCTGGCATAACCGTGCAGTATAGAGCCGTTCTTTCGGAGTCTGCGGAGGGAGCTTTCCCGTGCGATCACGCTGGGGTGGTCGGGCACTGGATGTTTCCGTGAGTCGATAAGGATACAAAGCCCGCATCATCAAGGCCGTGGCTAGGGCTAGGCCAGAGCTGCTGCCCAGATCCATGCCGGGAGGAAAGGCAGCATGGAACGCGGCAGTGAAGCCGCCAAAATGAACTCTCCGTTTACGCAAGCAGGCCAAAACCCCTTTCAAGGGGTTGGCCCAAGGCGCTTCTGCGTCCGGCTGGAAATCACTGATCCAAAACCTTTCCCGATGTTCCGGATGCAGGGACGAAACGAACTCCACCCGCCCGTCATTCCTCGGAGCTGCAGAAAAGGATGAATACTGATCCACCGCCAGTGAAAGCACCATCCCGCGGTTGAACTCATCACTGTTTCCCAACAACTCGACAAAGCCCGGCACCCGGATGGACCTAGGAGGAGTGTAGCCGAAGGCTCGCTTAAAAATGGTTTTGGCGTCGAGCGGTCGGTGCATGCCGGCACCATTATTTGAAGAGGTGATCGAACTTGGCGGCCAAGGCAAAATCTTTCTCCGTGAGCCCGCTATCTGAATGGGTCGTAAGACGCAGGGTGACCTTGTTCCACTGGATCTCGATGTCCGGATGATGGTCCTCAGCATCCGCTGCCTTGGCCACGGCATTGACGAACTTTATGGCAGCATTGAAGTCTTTATTGGCATAGGTGCGCCGGATGGCCGGGCCGTCACGTTGCCAATCCGGGACTTTTACCAGCGCGTCTTTGATCTGGTCTGCAGTAAGTTTTGCCATAAGCGCATTGATGCCAGAGCATCTGGCGGTGGTCACGCCAAAAGGTAACCCCTATCGACTAGGGTGAAGGCCGCTCAAGAAAGATAAAGCCGCTGGTCGTATTCGTATACGGCAGGAAAAGTTCGGTCACCGGGAACTTGCCGACGATATTTGTCAGGGTCGTTGGTGTGAACGACGCGCCGGTGAATTTCTTCGCATCATAAATCACCCCGGCTTTGGCCGGCCAGCTCAGGCGCTGGAAATTCTGATTCCATGTAGAAACATCCAAAGCGAAGGGCTCGTCATTGGCCATAGGATTGGTGCCGCAGATCTGCTCCCGGGCATTCTGCCAGCCGTCGCCATCAGGATCATCCTTTGGACCTTGGTCCAAGTTGTCGAAATGGGTCGTCTCCCAGCCGTCATCCAAGCCATCGCCATCGCTGTCGGTTATCGGGATGCCGTTGATGGTCAGTTCGGCATCTGTGAAAAGTCCCGTATCGCCGCCGATCTCATCGGTCATCTGGATGCCCCAACGTCCCTTGCTCGGTTCGTAAAAGTTCTGCGTGGTATAGTAGGTCCAAGCCGAAGGTCCGCCCCCGGCGCTGTTGTTCACTGCTTGCAAGATGCTCACCGTGCCGGAGGGAGAGATGAGCGTGATGCGAAGGTCGGCCCGGATCGGATGACTGGCACTGAGTTTCACACCTACATGCTCACAAACCATCTCATTAGTAACGATGAAGCTCACGGTAGCCTGCTGATTGGATACAGCAACAGTCGCCGAAGCTTCGGCAACGAGATAATTGCTTAAGCTCAATCCGGCAACCCGACCGATAAAGACAGCCGGAATCGGAGAGAAAGCATCCACGGACATGTAGAGTGGCTCAGAATTAGTCACATTGTCATAGACCACCGCGTAACGGGCTCCCGCCTCAGCCGCCCGCTTGATTTTGTTGGCAAATGAGTTGCGCTCGTCAGAAAAAGATCCGGTCGGCCCCCTCTCGATCAAAGCGGCTTTGCCATGCAAATCCGCAGAGATGGTATTGGTGGCATAGCCCACCGGCACCATCGGTACGGTTGCCAAAGGCTGGTCTGCCCGTGGCCCAAGATCGGTCGGGTATGCCTGAATGCCGCCAGTAAACAATGGCGGTTGATTGGGGCCACTGATGGTCAGTCGGGTGGCCAGTTCCGGAATAGGGACTCCTCCAGCATAGCTGTAGCCGCTGGTCACGCTGCGCGGTGGCAGATTGGACCAACCTTGAGCCAACTTCACAGCCACACCGGCATCAGGCACTCCAAAGCCGACATTATCACTGGTGACAAACCCGGCACCATTGGTCTGCACTGACGGATCGGCAAAGTCGTAATGCCGGGCGGACTGCACCAAGATATGCTGCACATCGCGGAGATTAAGATTCGGATTGGCTGAGAGCATCAAGGCCACGATGCCACTGATCTGTGGCGTGGAACCCGAGGTACCAGTAAAGCCGGCACTGCCGAACGCGTAGTTATTCTGATCGCCAACAAAAGAGACCTGGTTGTAGCCCTTGGTGCCCGTCAGATCCGTGGTGAAAAGGGTGGGAAACCCCGTGTCACCACTGGGACCACTAACCAAAATCGATGCGCCCCGGCTGCCATAGCTGGCCGCGCGACCATCCAGCCGAACCGCCCCCACGGCAATGGCATCAGGCACCGAAGCATACCCGTCATCATTCACATTACCTCGGGAAAGACGATGATTACCCGCCGCCCGGACGATAACGACGCCATGACCACCCCTCCCAAGAGTCACCGCATCATTGATCATCAAGGCTTCCTGAAATGAAGGCGTGACCTGGATATTCGCCAACCCGCCCCAACTGTGGTTCTGCACGGAGACTTTATCCGATGAGTAATTGAACATTTCCGCCAGCTTGTCATCGGTGGCGATGGCTCCGCTGCCGTTAAAAATCACCCAACTGGCCAGCTCAGCCAAGGGAGCCAGCCCGGCGAGACCTAAGGTATTGTCCGTATCACCCGTGATCAAACCTGCCACCGCCGTGCCATGACGGTTCGCATCAAGGTTCATCGGGTTGCCATCTTCCGCATTGGTGTGAAAATTCTTATGCGGTGTACCAGCCGTGCTCGTACGACCAACAAGGTCAGGATGCGACACTTCCACCCCTTCATCCGCCACGGCCACAATCACATTCGCCCCCTTCGCCAGCGGCCATGCTGCCCGGATATTGATGTCTGCCCCGCCTGGGTCACCCTCGGCATCACGATTCTCCAGATGCCATTGATTAGGCATGAAAGTATCATTGGAGCGGGGAGCATAAGGGCCATTCAAAGTGAATGGCCGGCGGAAAACGGGCGTGCAAACTTCTACCTCGGGCAAAGCGGACAGACGGGCGGCCTCACGGGCGCAAGCCCAAGCATCCGGGGCCTCCAAGATAAAAGTCCGCTCATCATATTGACTGACTTTCACCAGAGGGCTTTTAGCCAAGAGACGGGCGAAATCCTCGGCTTTGGTCAGGCGCAAGACCACACGCCTGGTCAACTCGATGCGATAGGAGGGATTATCCTCGGGATAGACTTCCAAGACAGAAGCCCCGAGGCTTTGGGGCCCAAGAGGTGAGGCATCAGTGAGATAGCGAACTTGGCGGGGCTCCCGGAATTGCCAATTCTCCGCCGCGTGAGCACCGGAAAATCCACAGGCATACAGCACCGTGACGAGGCAACCTAAGAGCCTCCAACCTATACGACTTTTCATTACGATAATAGCGTCGCCTCGCTGGCTTCTTGGCCCATTTCAAGTGTGCGCAAAAAATGGACTGGCAGGAACCTAGCCTTTCCCCAAGCGTTTCGCCAGTGGTTATTTACGAGTGATTTCCACGGAAAATGAGGCGGCTTAGATGCGTTCCCAGCTCACCATCGTTGTTTATCGGACAGGAACAACTGGTAGGGGAACCAGTCTGCATAAGCGTGCTTGAGCGGGAAGCCATCGGGCAGCTCCCCTTTAATGACGCTGTTCAGGCCAAACTCCGACCATGGTTCCGCCTGCTCCCCGGACATCTCAGTGAGCAGCTTGCGGTCCAAGGAGATGGAGGTGAGGTAAAGCGCGTTCACCGGCTTGGCCTCATTGATGACGTTGAACTCGGTGGTGTAATCGCGCGGGATCAACAGGCTGGTCCGTTGGCCGTACCACGCCACCGCCGCTGGCATGTCGCTTACCACCCACTCATCTTTTTGCAACCAAGTCGCAGCTTGCTGGATGACCGGCGGGTGAAACGGGGGATAGACCCAGGCACTGAGCCGCGGAGTCCACAGGTTCAGCAGTAACGGCAGGCTGAAAACGAATATAAAACCGCCGGTGATCACCCCACGGCCCGGATCAAAGACGGGCTTCAACTGGTCGGCCAACACATTGAACAATCCAGCTCCGAACATCACCACCAAAGGTATCAAGATGACCAGGAGATTTTCGCCATTGAGATCTGGCGAGACCGTGCTGGCTTGAGTGCGGGCCAAGGCTTGTGCAGCCATGAGCGTCAGCAGGCTGAGCACCAGCCATAACCGCAATTTCACCAAACTCGGACGCGTAAAAGGCAACAGAAGACTCGCAAGGAAGAACGCACTCAGCCAGGTACCGCCCAAGCGCGGCAGGTCTTTCACCAGCACATCCTCGATATTACGGACCAATTTATCCCAATGCCCTTCCACTCCGTATTTTCCCAAATCAGATGCCACACTGACATCTTCCGGTTTCAGTGCGCGCTCCAGTTCATCGGCCGGGAAAAATGATGAGGCTGCATAGATGGCATAGCTGGCCGTGCCGAAAGGCTTGCCGCTCACAGTCATGTTCCGTTGCAACCAAGGGGTCAGCACGCCCGCAAAACCGACGAGCAATACCAGCATCAAAACGCCGCGTCGCTCTTCAAACGCATGGAAGATATACACCAGCACCGGCAGGATCAGCAGGATGAGACTGTACCGAGTCAGCCCGGCCACCCCCAAGATGGCACCGGCGACGAGGATCATGGGAAGAGTTTTCCACCAAGGCCACCTGCTCTCACGGGCACCTTGCTCGGCCTTCGTCAACAGCCAGACAAACACCACAACCAAGAGGGCAGCAAGCATGGTAGGCAGGCCGGATTGCGAAAAACGCCAGAGTAAATCGGTAACGCCCAGCACGATCACGGTGAACCAGGCGACTTGATCATCAAATAACCGCTTGGCCAGACGAAACAGGAAAACGAGAAGGAGAAAGAAAAGGAGCTGGTTCAAGTAAGAGATGCGCTGATCTGGTTGGAAGCGGTTGAACTCGCCATCCCGGCTGATCTCGTAATTCCATTGGCCCAGCTTCATCCATTGCGCCAGCAACCAAGGGTATGCAGGGGCATTCGCCAGATCGGGTTGAGGAAGCGTCACGGCCAGCTTCTCACTCTGCTGATGCTTCTGGAGCACGAACAGGTCGAGAGGACGGATGATATCCGTCACGTAACCTTTACCTTGGGAGATGTTTCGCGCGAGCTGGGCCTGTTCCATAGCCTCTTGCGTGCCGAAATTTTGGAACTCGCGCACATTGTAGAGCAGCATGGCAAAGACAAAGGCGAGCACGCCCAACAGCGCCTTCAACGTCCGGGCACCACCACCCTCCTCCATGTTGTGGATCCAGTTCTGTAATTTGACGATCATCAGAATCCTTCCAAATGGTAGTGGTGCAGCTTGCGGTGCAATGTGCGGCGGCTGATGCCCAAGTTCTTGGCGGCCTCACTGCGGTTGCCATCAGCTTCTTTTAGCGCGAGGAGAATCGCCTCTTTCTCCGCCTCTTTCACGGTAAGTTTGCCATCAGGAGCCGTCACCTTGGTCTTGGTCTCGCCTTCTACGGCTGACCTGACGCTGGGAGGCAGATCGCGGAGGGAAATGGATTCACCACGGCACAGCACCACAGCGTGTTCCAAGGCGGTGCGCAATTCGCGCACATTGCCCGGCCATTGGTAGCGCACCAGAGCTTCCATCGCGTCCAGCTTAATCTCGCCGACCCGCTTCTCGTTCTCCTTGGCGAACTCTCGCAGGAACGCATTCGCCAACAAGGGCACATCCTCCTTGCGCTCACGCAAAGGTGGCAAAGTGACGGGTACCACCGTGAGCCGGAAGTAAAGATCCTCACGGAATTTTCCTTCCTTAACCATCTGGTGCAGATCGCGATTCGTCGCCGCCACCAGACGCACATCAGCAGTCTGCGTTTTATTGGAACCGACGCGTTCAAAGGTGCGTTCGCCTAGAAAGCGCAGGAGTTTCACCTGGATGGTGGCATCGATCTCCCCGATCTCATCCAGAAACAGCGTGCCGCCTTGCGCCTGCTCGAAGCGGCCGATGCGCCGTTCATGCGCGCCGGTGAATGCACCCTTCTCATGACCGAAGAGTTCGCTCTCCAATAGGTTCGTGGGCAACGCCGCACAATGCACCGTGACCAGCGGACCACGTGCGCGGGTACTTAGCTGATGGATGGCTTTGGCGATGAGCTCTTTGCCAGTGCCACTTTCACCAAGGATAAGCACAGTCGCCTTCGACGGAGCGACCTGCCTTACCGTTTCAAGAATCTCTTTCATCACCGGGGCTTCGCCGATGATGTGTTCCAGCTTGTATTTAGAATCGAGCTGTTGACGGAGTGAGACATTCTCCGCCTCCAAGGTCTGCTGCCGCAAAGCGCGAGCGATGCGCATCTCCAGCTCATCGATCTGCATGCGACCCTTGGCGATGTAATCATCCGCGCCGCGTTTCATCGCTTCCACGGCCACTTCTTCAGAGCCGTAAGCAGTCATCAAGATGCACACCGGCGGCTTGGGCAGAGATTTCGCACGCGCGATAAGCTTCATGCCATCATCTTGCGGCAGGCGCAGGTCGGTCAGCAGCACATCGAAATGCTCTTCCTCCAACAACCGCATGGCAGCACTGGCATCCTCGGCCACATACACGTCAAAACGATCTTCCAATGCGGCGCGTAAGCCTTCACGCGTCGGCTTCTCATCGTCTACAATCAATACCGTCGGATTCATTCTTCCTCCGCCTTTCCACCCGCCTCCAACAGGAGCGGTTCCGGTTCATGCAAGGGCAGCCACACCCGGAAAGTGGTTCCTTCACCCTGATGACTCTCCAACTCCATGCGGCCATCGTGTTCGCGCACGATGCGCTGGACGATCATCAATCCCAACCCGGTCCCCTTCTCTTTCGTGGTGAAGAAGGGTTCGAAAATCTTGTTCACCTTATCTGAAGGGATACCTGTGCCGGTATCACCCACACTCAACCACACGCCCTCTTTGGCGCGGCCAGTCTGGAGAGTCAGGATGCCGCCCTTGGTCATCGCCTGCATGGCGTTCTTGATAAGGTTCACCAGCACCTGCTTGATCTGGCCGGCATCGATCGGTGCGAGCGGCAGTTGCTTCAACAAATCCGTCTCGATCTGGATGCCACGGTTCTCCAATTCCGGCCCAAGCAATTCCAAGGTGGCCGTCACCACATCATTCAGCGAACCGGGCTTCAGCTTCGGTTCGGTCGGGCGGATGGCCTGCAAGAATTGCGTGATGATATAATCCAGACGCGTGATCTCGCCCTTCGCCACACCGACAAAGGTCTCCAAACGCTCAACGTTGTCACTGACATCGAAGCCGTGGTCAGCGGAAGCGCGTTTGCGGCCAAGGATGCCTTTCGGTTTGGCGGCTTTGACCTGGCCATCCTTCATCTTGCGCAACTCGCGTTCAATGAGTTGCAGATGGATGTGGAGGGCGTTCAGCGGATTACCGATCTCGTGCGCCACACTGGCGGCGAGCAAAGTGAGCGCCTGCACGCGCTCGCTTTCAATGGCCTCAAAAGTCTTCTGCCGGGCCTCCGTGGCATCATGCAGAATAAGCGCCATGCCGGAACTGCCTGCCTTCTCACCATCCAAGGGGGCGATGTAAAGACGCACGAAGCGCGCCTGAGGATACCGCACTTCAAATTCATGCCGCACCACGCCCGAACCACCCGCCCGGTCCATACCGGCCAGTGCCGACCAATCCACTTGCGGCAGAATGCGACCGATGGGCTGACCTTCCGTCGTGTCCGGTTGCAACCCAAGCATACGCGTGGCGGCGTCATTGAAATAAAGAATACGACCGGCCTCATCCACCACCAACACGCCGTCTTCGATGGCATTAAAAAGGGTCTCAAGAAAACTGCGCTCCCGCGCGAGGCGCTCCACCACCGTCTGCAAGCCCTGCGTATCCAGCCGTCCGATGCGTCCCAGCACCTTGTCCAAAAAACTGGAATTCGAGCCTGCCATGGTTAAGCGGTTTCGTTAGCGCAAGTGTGTGTGGCCTCCAGCTTCATGCAGCCTCCTCAAAACCACTTCTTCCGCTTGAAGTAAACGTAAGTAGCCAGGGTAGAAATGGCCGTCACGCCAAAGGCC
The DNA here is from genome assembly GCA_030834415.1 of Verrucomicrobiota bacterium. Classification (GTDB taxonomy): domain Bacteria; phylum Verrucomicrobiota; class Verrucomicrobiia; order Limisphaerales; family JAEYXS01; genus JAEYXS01. Next base: position 22,311 of record JAURFH010000051.1, read on the forward strand.
AGCAGATAGCCATGCTCCCAGTGCAACTCGGAGATACCATCGAAATTCATGCCATACCACGTACCGATCATCATCATCGGCGTCGTGATGAGCGTGATCATGGTAAGCAGCTTCACCACTTCACCGGTCTGGTTGGAGGACATGTTCAGATACACCTGCAAGATGCCTGTGAGCGTATCCGTGTAGTTCTGCGCCAGCTCGGAGATGTGATAGAGTCCATCGTAAACGTCACGGTAATACGGCACCATGTGGCCACGGATGAGTTTGAAGTCACCACGGGCGAACCGGGAGAGCACTTCGCGTTGTGGACCGATGATCTGCCGCAGGTGGAGCACTTCCTTTTTGATGTGGATGATCTTGTTCAGCACCTTCTGGCTAGGATTTTGAAGCACCTCGTCCTCCAGTTCTGCGATCTCCAAGGAAAGCTCATCCAAGGCCGGCTTGTAGTTCTCGACGATGGAATCCAACAAGGTATGCGCCACCCGATCCGGAGCGCGGGCGATGTGCACCGTGCTCTTCACGCAGCGGTCCACGGTGTTCTGGATGCTCTTCTGCGCCTGCTCGTGGAAGGTCACCAGATAGTTCTTACCGAGGAAGAAATTCAGCTCCGTGGTATCAAAGACTCCGTCTTTG
>JAURFH010000052.1 GCA_030834415.1 Verrucomicrobiota bacterium
GACGCAACCCGAGCGCAAGATTCACCACGAAGGCAAGCCCACCCATCAGACAGAAGTGACCGACCTTGTCACCACCGGGGACACCGCGAATCCATGCAAAGACGAATTGATACTGCCCGTCATCCGCCAACACCACGGCCAGCACGATGAGTGCGGCGTAGATGGCCGCGAACCAGCGGATGCGCTTTAATGAGCTTGGCGGCATGAATTCACACACTCCGTGAAGGCGGCCTGCAACTGGCGCGTCACCGGGCCAGCGATCCCTGCCGCAATCTTTTGTCCATCTACGGAAATCACGGGCATCACTTCCACGGTGGTGCCCATGAGGAAGACTTCATCCGCCGCGAACAACTCAGCGGGCGTGAACGACTCTTCGCGCAGGGCGAGACCTAATTGCGTGCAAAGCTTCACCGTGAGCTGACGGGTGATGCCGTTTAAAATGCCTTGGGTGAGGGGATGAGTGCGGACCACGCCATCCTTCACGATCGCCACGTTGGAGCGGGCGGCTTCCGTCACCAGTTCACCGCGCACGAGGATGGCTTCATCCACGCCTTGTTCCCGGGCGGCTTGGGCGGCCATGGTATTGGCGAGCAGGGCGATGGCTTTGATATCGCACCGTGCCCAGCGCAAGTCCGGCTGCGTGATAGCGCGCACACCTTGCTGCAAACGCTCTTCGTTACGCGGCAATTCCGCGGCGTAACCATAGACCGTGGGCTCGATGCCCTCGGCATAAGAATGATTACGCGGGGCGGCGCCGCGCGTGAGCTGGAGATAGACGTAGCCGTCTTTATCGCCCATCAGGTTGCGCACGATCAGTTCGTTGCAGACCTTCTCGTAATCCAAGGCTGCTGGACGCGCCATGCGCAGCTCCTGCAAGCTACGATCAAACCGTTCCCAATGCGCCGCCGCCTCAAACAGACGGCCGCGATAAAAGCGGACGACTTCATACACGCCATCACCAAAGAGGAAACCGCGATCATCCGGCGAGATACGCGCCTCGGCCTTGGGCAGGAACTGGTGATTGAGATAGACAGTCATACGAACCCTGCCAGTAGATACCAGTTGAGCGGCGGGGGAAATCTCTTTTCACATGAAGGCAGATTTCGGGCTAGCCTCAATCAAAGAACCATTCCGTTACGGAATGTGGGTCCCAATCGCAGAATACCAGTAATGCTATGAAAAGCCCCAAAGACACGGCCAACTCGGATAACCTAACTTTCCAACCCAAGGGGCGCTTTTCCAGACAAGATAAACCAAGCAACAGCCAAGCAAGACAGAACAAAGGAGTTCCGAAAACCATCAGGCAAACCGTCAAATCATAAATCCACATGAACTCCCCCTGGATGCCCTTGGGATCATCAAAATACGCCCGGGGCGAACGTCCCAAAGCCAGCCACGCCGCATACCAAGTGGCGTAAAGTGAACCCAATAGGAACGGAGGAAAGACGATGAGTGAACGTGTCAGGATTCGTATCATCAGTGATGACTGCTGCTGTCGTGGAAACCGCCGCAGTCGTGATGGCCGGCATCAAACCCTCCATGATCGTGGTGGCCACCGGAATCGTGGTGATGGTGGTGATCGCAACCATGATGGTGATGATGAATACCTTCATCCATGCTGGTATCAGGGAGACAAATATCGCTCGAACCAGCGGACGAAACTCCATGGTTACGGGCAGAGCGCACCACCATAACGGCGATGAAGATGATCATTCCGACCATCACCAGTATGAAGAATGCTTCAACCACGGCTTATCCTTGTTGTTTTGCAACCACTTGCCGATTTGACTGCGGCCTTGGCTGACACTGGCATCATCAGCCCGGAGCGTTGGAAAGACAATTACAAATAAGCGGGCGGATTTGAACGATACTCGACGACATGCTTCACCCGATAAAAACGCGATGAGAGTGTTGTCTTTGGTTAGAGGTAATTCTCAATATCGGATCTGCTGATGTATTCCGGATTCTCCCGTTTCAGTTTCTCATCAGCTTCTCTTGCTGCTTCCTCTTCTTTCGCCCGGACTTGGGCGTAGCGGGCAGGCGATTGCCTGCTGCTCCGCTTGGACGGCCGCAATCTCCTCCGCGGAAAAAACCACTCCCGGCGGCAGTTCGGCCCCACAGAAACCGCAGTGCTTGTGCTGGCGACTGTAGAGCAGGCGTTTGCAATTGGGGCAGTCCATGGCGTCTGCGCAAAAACTAGGCTGCGCACCGCTTCATGTCAAAAGGTCAAAGGCTTGAGATACACTGATAAAACGAGAACTCCTGCGCCAACACTTGGCCGCTGAGCTTCTTAAGAGGCTGTATCGTGGTTACCTTTATTTTTTGCTTCTTCAACCGCGATATCCATCAAACTTTTGCCACCCTGCCACCATTGGTAAATCTGAGCCCACCAGCGTTTCGATTCTGGCTGCAGCCATGGAACAAAAACTTCCGGTCCGTGCTGCTTCCAAGAGGCAGCTGTCTGCAAGGTTTCCAAATAGCCGACAACGGCGATGTTCTGACTCTCTGCGTCGCCCTCATTGATCAGCCGCTCGATAAACTGAAAGAACCGTGGAAAGAAGGCCGTCTCGGCACGCCCGTAGAAATCAATGACAGCATGAACAATGGCTGAGGCGTTGTTGTAGTCGCCCGGGATCTCACCGTCGTAATCCTTGGGGTCTTCCTGCGCCCAGTATGCCATGTGAGCATCCCATGCTGGCTGCAACTCGGGACATGCCAGGAGAAGTTCAGGGATAATTTGAGTTTTCTTAAGCGGCATGGTGTGGAGTGACCTGGCGACCCGGCATTGGGGTGCGATGCTCACTTGGCAGGAGGAGCCGGGGCAGTGGTCTCGCTCTTGCCCAAGGTCTCCTTAAGACCGTTGTTAAAATGCTGCTGCATCAAATCTCTCATCTCTCGCTCGGGGGAATGGAGCTGGGCATGGATGTAATACGCGGTCATGGCGATCGCCGCGAGGCCAAACAGGAAGATTCCTAGGTCCCGCAAGCTCCGACAAACGCGTTCAAATGTTTCCATATCAATTCAGCGGCGGTTGATGCTGCGGCACTACCAGCAAAAAATCTGGCGAAAATCCGATGAGCTTCTCGACAACCCTCATAGGCGCTGCAGCGCATGGTTAGACCATGTCATCGTCATACTCACTTCTTGAACTCGGTCTTGGGTAACGCATCTCGAAATTTCGCATCGAGTTCGGCCAACTCAACGTAAATGATGTGGTCCGACCACTTCCTACTAACCGTGGACATCGAACTGACTCGGATGAATGCCTTGCTGTCTCGCTGGCCGAGGTAAGCGACCTCGTGCATCGTCTGCGGCTTGCCAACCCACTCATACTGCTTCTTGAACTCTGCGGGCGACACATGCTCTGGGCCGGTGCAGCCACACAAGAACACCGCAAGAAGTAATGGCGCGAATAGTTTCATGGTCTCGAGTGGTCTAACGACCCAAGCTCAGCGACCCGGCGCTAAAAGTGCAAGATTGAAAGCAAAAGTGCTCCCGCCGGGTTCGCTCCAGTGACCTTTTTGGGCCGGCCAGTCATTTCGGTGTAGTGGCCTTTGTCGCCTGTCCGATGAGCCAGTCACGGATGGCGGGGGCCGCCTTCATCGGGACCGTATGGCCACCGGCGTCTTCAAAGATAAACGTGGTGGCGGCACCGGCAGCCTTGGCCTGGTCGATGATCTCCTGTGCCCGGCGCTTGGAAGCAGGCTGGCTGGAGACCATAAGAAACGGCTTCCCCTTCAGCAGCTCATAATGCTTCAGGCGGCCGCCGCCCTCGATGAAGAAAAAGGCGGAGAACTGTCTGGCGATTTCACCGTCGGATTCATCGATCAGGCCCTGGGTGGCGTGAGCACCGTTGGAGGAGCCGCCGATGATCATCTGGCTTCTGTCGATGTTCGGGACGACCTCGAAGAGTTTGGCGAGCATGGTGCGGAAGAAGGGCCACATGTACCGGGCGTCCTCATCCCGCATGACGACATTGCCTCCGGGGTCCTTCGGATCGATTTTTTTGAAGAAGGGCAAGGAGACACAGATAAAGTCCTGATCCTCGGTAATTGCTGACACGATCGCCGCCTTGGGACCACCATTGCCGCCGCTACCGCCATGCAGGAAGACTAGGAGCGGGAACTTGCCGCCCGGCGTATAATTCCTGGGGAGTGAAATCGACAATCGGGCAGGCCCTTTATTCGAGGTCGCTATCGACCAGTAGGTCGGCGGCATCTCCGGGAACGGGACGGAGAAGGTGTCCCCGGGAGTGAGCCGGGCCGCCGCCTCGTCGCCGAGCCCGACGCGCGACCACAAACAAACAATCAACAATCCGGCGGCTCACGTGGCGGTTCGGACGAGTTTCATGGCATTAGCTTTTCTCAATTGGCCTAACGATTTAGCTCAGGCACCGCCACCGGAGACTCAGGGTGGCTGCATTGATGATGTTCACACTTCATAGTCCGGTCAAATCTGAAGGCGCGGTGGCGGTTGCCTGCAGCGATTTGTTAGCCTCATATCCGGGAAATCAAATATACAATGCTGCAAAGCTCCAACGCGGGAGTCAGCAGCAGCAGGAGAGCAATGACCCGCTGGACCGTGTCTCCTGAGTAGATTGCGGGAATCAAAATGACCATCCCCAATCCGCAAGTCCCAGCAGTCAACAGGAGTGAGCCATCCGGTGTGAAGCGGTGGCTGGCGTTGAAGCCTCCCAAGTCAGGCAACAAAAAATAGACCCAATGCAACAGAGCCGCCGAAACGAGGCGAACTGGAACCGATGGCCTTGGAATACGCATGAGGCTAACATTATGCTATACCGCAAAAAGTCGGTACTAATGGATATAGGGAGTCAGGTGGTTGAAAGATGTTAAGAACCTTGGTCACACGGGTTAATAAGCCATGGGGCGGGGAGTTCGTCAATTCGGATGAACCGCAGAATACACAGAATACACGGAAATGGGTGAGAATTCAGTTTGGGAGGGCGGCACGCCGTCCCTCCCGGGAAAGTGTTACCTATGTTCTGAACCACTAATGTTACCCATGTTTTGAACCCGTCCCTAAATGGACCAAGGGGGGCGGATAGGTTTGATGGGGAGGAGGGGGTAACCAGGCTCTCCGGCTTGGCAGTGAGTCAGTTTAGCATCGCGTGCTTCGGCGGACGCTGTTGAACTGCCGGCTGGAAGCCGGCAGCACGGGGAAAAGCGCTTCGCCTCTGTTCAATGTGCCCCACGCCGACAGGCTTGCCCCGCTTGACTTGGGTGCGGTGGTTCAATACGTTTCGCAGGATGACAAAACGGCCTGTATGTCTGTTGTTGCTCCTGCTGGTGGCACTGGTGGCTTTCCCCCATGTGTCCCCGGCGCCGTTGATTTACCGTCCCGGTGAGGGCTGGGTGTATGAGGCGGTGGGCCAGGAGGGGAAATGGATCCGCGGCCGCGCGAAGGACCAGCTCCAGGTGGCGCAGGAAGCCTTTGAGGCCAAGGACTATAAGAACGCGATGCGGGCGGCGAAGCGGACGGTGAAGCAGTGGCCACTCTCGGATTACGCGCCGGATGCCCAATACATCATGGGCCGCTCGTATGAGGAACGGCACTCGGATGAGAAGGCGTTCAAGGAGTATCAGAAGCTGATCGAGAAATACCCGAAGTACGCGAAGTATGACGAGGTGTTGAAGCGGCAGTATGAGATCGCCCAGCGTTTCTTGGGCGGTCAGTGGTTCAAGTTGTGGGGCATCGTGCCCCTGTATCCCTCGATGGACAAGACGGCGGACATGTATCAGAAGTTGATCAAGAACGGCCCTTACAGCGAGGTGGCACCGCAGGCGCAGATGGACATCGGCACAGCCCGGGAGAAGCAGGATGATTTCTCGGAGGCGGTGAAGGCTTACGAGAAGGCGGCGGATCGTTACAATGACCGTCCGGTGGTTGCCGCGGACGCGCTCTTCAAGGCCGGCGTGGCGCATCAGAAGCAGGCGAAGTCGGCGGAATATGATCAGAGCGCTGCGGGTTCAGCGATCGCGGTGCTGACGGATTTCATGGCGCTCTACCCGGATGACGCACGGGTGCCGGAAGCCCAGAAGATCATCGAGGATCTGCGCACGGAGCAGGCGCGGGGCAGTTTCAAGGTGGCGAAGTTCTACGAGAAGACGAGGCGGTATGCGGGCGCGCTCGTTTATTACAACGAAGTGGTGCTGCGCGATCCGAACTCCGAGTATGCCGCCGAGGCCAAGGAGCGCATCGAGGTGTTGAAGCAGCGGCTCGAAGCCAAGAAGGAAGAGAACTAAGATGATGCGCCTCGCCTTTAGCTGCCTGCTGGCATTGTTGTTCACCGGGTGTGCCAGTTACCAACTGGGACCGACGAACGGCACGACTGCCGGAGAGCGCTCCATCGAGGTGCAGTTCTTCCAGAACAAGACCGGCGAGCCGCGGCTCATCGAAGCGGTGACGGCCTCCCTGCGCAAGACCTTGCAACAGGACGGCACATACAAGCTCGATACCCGGGGCGAGAGCGATGTGATCGTGACGGGCACCTTGATCAAGTATCAACGGGGCGGGGTGACGTTCCAGCCCTCGGATGTGCGCACGGTGCGGGATTACAATGTGACACTGTCGGCGCATGTGGTCGCACGTGAGCGTAGCAGTGGCAAAGTGGTACTGGACCGGGTGATCTCGGGACGCACGACGCTGCGTGCCGGCTCCGACCTGGCCAGTGCGGAGCGGCAATCCCTGCCCAATCTGGCCGAAGACTTGGCCCGCAATATCACGACTTACCTGGTGGACGGCACCTGGTAAAGGTCCAACGGGTGCGACCCAGCCTCACAAGGAACTGGCAAGTTCTTCAACTAACGAACTGTCCGGGACTCCCAAACGTGAAATTCCATCCTTGTCAGCGACCAGTCCAACCTCTCTATTGAGCCGGGTATTGTTGTGGGGAGGTAGATGAATTCAGGATCGAGGCGAGATGTTAGGCTGCTTTGGGCAACTGGCTGAGGCGCTTCAATTTGCCTTCCAGCATGCCAAAGCCGGTGATAATCTCAAGCACTCGAGTCTTTCACCATAACACATGTGATACTTGTGCTGTAATAACCCAAGGCTAACCATGCACCAAGTCCCGCGATACTTAACCGACCGCGTGCCGCTGGCGATCATCGCGACCTGCCTGAGCCTGTTCCGGCCGGTCGCGCAGGGCGCCGAGACCACCCCGGCCACCAACCAGCTCGCCACGCTTTCATTGGAGCAATTGATGTCTCTCGAAGTGACATCCGTCTCCAAACACGCCGAGCCCATCGCCAAGGCCCCGGCCGCGATCCATGTATTGACGGGAGAGGACATCCGCCGCTCGGGAGCCACCAGCATCCCGGAAGCACTCCGCATGGTGCCGGGGGTGAATGTGGCGCAAATCAATCCTGGCAACTGGGCCATCAGTGCCCGTGGCTTCAACAGCCGTTTCGCCAACAAGCTGCTGGTGATGATCGATGGACGCAGCGTCTATACTCCGCTTTTCTCCGGCGTGTATTGGGATGTTCAGGACACATTGCTGGAAGACATCGCACGTATCGAAGTCATCCGCGGGCCCGGCGCCAGCCTGTGGGGTGCCAACGCCGTCAATGGAGTGATCAACATCATCACGAAGGACGCCTTTGACACCCAAGGCGGATTGTTAAGCGGCGGTGGCGGCTGGCAGGAGACGGCTTTTGGCGCAGCGCGTTACGGTGGCCGGATCGGCGAACACGCGGCCTATCGCGCCTTCGTGAAATACAACCAGCGCGATGATACGGCCCTCGGGGGTGATGGCACGGAATTCTGGCGCGGTGGTTACCAGCTGGACTGGCGGCCGCAGGAAGGAACTCAAGGCACCTTGCAAGGAGAGATCTACTCCGGAGACGCTGCCTCATCTGCCGTGGCTAACGGCTCGACGGTAGCAGGCGGTCATGTCCTCGCCCGTTGGGAAAGGGAATTGTCTGCCGATTCCACGCTGCATTTTCAGGCTTGGTTTGACCGCACGGAGCGCGTGCTCAGTCTCCTCGCTGAATACCGCAATACGTTCGATATAGAGGCGCAACACCAGTTCGCCTGGGGTGGACGCAACAACGCCGTCTGGGGCGCGGGCTACCGCATCACGAGTGACGATACGTTTGGTTCACGGGAAATCATGTTCAATCCGGCGAGCGCGACTGATCACTTGCTGAATTTCTTCGCCCAGAATGAGATCGCCCTGATACCAGATCAGTTGGCACTCACCTTGGGCACCAAAGTGGAGCACAACGATTACACCGGTTTTGAGATCCAGCCCACGGCCCGCTTGAGCTGGCAACCGCACCCGCATCATACGCTCTGGGCCTCGGTTTCCCGCGCAGTCCATTCGCCCTCCCGCGCCACTGGCGATGCCACCCTCACCAGCGGGGCCCCTCCGGGATTGACCACCATAGTGAGTGGCGGCTCGGTGCAATCAGAAGAATTGCTGGCGTTCGAACTCGGCTGGCGCGCCCAGCTCCACCCCAAGTTCAGCACCGATCTGGCCCTCTTCTATAACGACTACAACCGGCTGCACGCATATGATTTCGCCTTCACGCCCGTGCCGCCTACCGCCACCTTCTCATCGAATTACGCCATGGACGGCCAGAGCTATGGCGGGGAGTTGTCCCTCCAGTGGCAGCCCGTACCATGGTGGCGTTTGCAGACCGGATACACGCTCATCCAGATGCACTTGCAGAATGGCGGCCGCGCCATCGATTCTACCTTTTCCTATCGGGCCGAGGACAATGCCCAACAACAGTTCAATCTGCGCTCCAGCCTTGATCTGCCGCACGGCTTCGAGTTCGACACGTTACTTTATTACACCGATTCGCTTCCAGGCCAGGGAGTCCCGGCTTACACGCGGCTGGACTTCCGACTCGGTTGGAAATACCGGGACCGCTTCGAGGCCAGCATCGTCCTGCAAAACGCGCTGGACCCGGAACACCCTGAATATGGAAACAACTCGCTGGTCACCTCCTCTGAGATCCAGCGGGCGATCTATGGCAAACTGACCTGGCGTTTTTGAACTGATGACGTGCCACTCACAGAGCAATCCGTTGACCCGGAAGTGGGTCAGGCTCTGTCATGCCTTGATCCTCGGGCTGATGCTCGGGTTGGCCCATCCCGGGCTGGCCCAAAAAAACAGCCCGTCGGAATATGAGATCAAGGCCGCGATGATCTACCGCTTCGCCCAATTCCTCGAGTGGCCCACCGACCTGTTTGAATCCAACCAATCACCACTACATATCTGTATTGCCGGACCTGAACCCTTCGGAAACTCCATCGATTTGGTGCTCAAAGACCAAAGTGTCGGCACCCACAAACTGCTCATCCTGCGCCATCCGCAAGTGGCGACTGCCACCAACTGCCACCTCATATTCATAAGCCGTGGGCAGGCCTCCGAGACCGAGAAACTTTTGGCCCTGCTCAAGGGCAGACCCGTACTAACCATCGGTGAAGAGGATGATTTTGCAAAAAAGGGTGGTCACATACGCCTTTATCTCCAGGAGAACAAACTGCGCTTCGATATTAATCTCGCCGCCATGGAACGCAGCGGCTTGAAAATGCACTCGCAAGTCATGAAGCTGGCGACGCGCATCACGCTCGATGGCAAAGATGTAAAGCAGTAACCCATGCGTTGGTGGCAACAACTCGCGCTCCGTCGCAAGCTCACCCTCATCATCATGATGACGGCACTCACGGCTTTGCTCCTCGCCAGCACCGGGTTCATCCTCTACGACGTCTCAAATTTCCGCGGGGCCATCCGCAAAGACCTGACCGGGCTGGCCGATATCACCGGCGCCAACAGCTCCGCCGCCATCACCTTCAATGATGCCACCGCCGCGGAGAAAGATACCCTCTCCCTGCTGCGTGAACGGCCCCATATCATGGCCGCCATCATCTACCGTTCTGATGGTGAGATCTTCGCGCGCTATATCCGAAAGGATCTCAAGTCCTACGTACCGCCCGAACGCCCACTGACGGACACCTTGGAGTTGGAGGACAGCCTCGGCATCTTCCGCAAGATCAGCTACGACAACAAAAACATCGGCACCATCTACCTAGAGGCAGATCTGGGTGAACTAGATGAACGTCTCCGCAGCTACACCGGCATCGTGATCATCGTGCTGCTCGCCTCCGGGCTCATCACCTACCTGCTCTCCATCCGCCTCCAGAACGTCATCTCCCTGCCCATCCTGCAACTCGAACAGACCGCGCACGAAGTCGCCGAAAAACGTGATTACTCACTCCGCGCAAGAAAGCGGAGCGAGGATGAGATCGGCCGCCTGATTGATCGCTTCAACGAAATGCTGGCTCAGATCCAGACCCGAGACCAGGCTCTGCAAAAAACCCATGAAGAACTGGAAAAACGCGTCGAGGAACGTACCAGCGAACTGCGGTTGGAAGTCGAGGAGCGCGAGCGCGCCCAGCGGCGCATGTCCGAGTCCGAGCAGTTGCACCGCCAGATGGCGTTGAACGCCAGCGACCTTCTCTACGTCATCCATACAGATGCCGAGATGGTGGATTACTACGGCCAGGTGGATTACCTGCTGGGCTTTGAAGAAGGTGAATTTCCCCGGACTCTCGAGGCATGGCATGAGCACATCCACGAGCGTGACCGGCCCCGCGTCTTACGCGCTTATCTGGCGTCCTGTGGAAGTGGCAGTCTTTTCGATACCGAATATCTCATCCGCAACGCTCAAGGCCAATGGCGCTATTGGTCGCAGCGCGGCAAACCCATCCGCAATGCCGAAGGCCAGACCATCCGTTTCGTCGGGGCCTGTTCCGATATCACCGAGCGTAAACGGGCCGAGGATGAACTCCGTCGCAGTGAATCCATCCTGCGCAGTTTTTACGACAGCGCCCCGCTGATGATGGGGGTCGTGGAACTTCACGGGGAGGACATCCGGCATATCCGGGATAACATCGCCTCGGCGAATTTCTTTGGCGTCAAACCCGAAGCGATGGAAAACAAGATGGCCTCCGAACTGGGTGCCCCGGCAGATGCCATCGCCCTCTGGGTACAACACTACCGCCTCAGCGAATCCACCGGCAAACCCGACCGCTTCGATTACTCCACGGACAGCAAGGATGGCAAACGCTGGATCTCGGTCACCGTCAGTTTCGTCGGTGCCACCCCGGCCGGATACTCCCGCTTCTCCTATGTCGCCGAGGATGTGACCGAGCGCCGCGCGGCGGATGAAAAATTCCGCGTCCTTTTCGAGCAATCTTCTGACGCCCATCTGTTGTTCGATGAAAAGGGCATCATCGATTGCAATAATGCCGCCATCCAGATGCTCCGTTGCCCTGACAAGGCACAAGTACTCGCGATCCACCCGGCCAAACTTTCACCCGAGTTGCAGCCGGACGGCCAGCGCTCCCTGGTGAAATGCCTAGAGATGGACCGGGTCGCCTACGAACGCGGTCATAACCGCTTCGAGTGGCTCCACCGGCGCATGGATGGTCAGGATTTCCTCGTCGAGGTCAGCCTCACGCCGGTCGTCCTGAACCAAAAACGTGTCATGCTGGTGGTCTGGCACGACATCACCGAGCGCAAACAGGCGGAGGAGGCCATGCGCCAAGCCAAGGAAGCGGCAGAAGCCGCCAACGTGGCCAAGAGCCAGTTCCTCGCCACCATGAGCCATGAGATCCGCACCCCGATGAACGGCGTCATCGGCATGACGGACCTCCTGCTCACCACCAAGCTGGACAGCGAACAGCGTGACTACGCCGAGACCGTCCGCAACAGCGCCGAGGCCCTTCTCGATATCATCAACGACATCCTCGACTTCTCCAAGATCGAGGCCGGCAAACTGAACTTCGAAAGCGTCGATTTTGATCTCAATGAGGTCGTGGACGGCACGATCGACTTGCTAGCTGAGCGGGCCAATCATAAAGGCATCGAACTCCTCTATCTCGTCCATCAAGATTGCTTCACCGCGCTCCGCGGCGATCCCGGCCGCCTCCGTCAGGTGCTTCTGAACCTTCTGGCCAACGCACTCAAGTTCACCGAGCAAGGCGAAGTGTTCCTGCAAGTCACCCCGGAGGATGAAGAAGATGGCGCTACCGTGTTGCGCTTCGCCATCACCGATACCGGCATCGGGATATCGGAGGATGTGCAAGCCCGGCTCTTCCAGCCCTTCACCCAGGCGGATAGCTCCACCACCCGCCGCTACGGTGGCACCGGTTTGGGGCTGGCCATCTGCCGCCAGCTGGTCGAGATGCTCGGCGGTCAGATCGGTCTCCAGAGCGTGCCGGGTCAGGGGTCCACCTTCTGGTTCACCGTCAAACTGGAGAAACAGACCGATGCCCCGTCCAGCTCCCTGCAAGTACCGATGGAGCTGATCGGTCGTCGGGCCTTGGTCATCAGTGACAACGCCACCCGCCGCCAAGTCTTCCATCACTACATTCTTGCTTGGCGGATGCGCAATGGCAGTGTGTCCACTGCAGAGGAATCCTTGGCCCTGCTTAAACGCGAAATCTCTGCCGGTCATCAGTTTAATTTTGCCCTCGTGGACCTTCCGGTCGCTGAAGCCGTCCGCTTCTCCCGGATGGTGAAGGAATTGAAACTGACCACCCCCCTCCGCCTGCTCTGGTTGGCCAGCACCGGGGAACGCCCTGCCGAAACGGTAATGCAAGCCGAAGGCTGGAGCGCTTCCCTGGCCAAGCCGGTCAAGCCGATGGATCTGCTCGCCGCGCTGGCCCGGATCAGCGGCTCCAAAATCTCACACTTCAAGAAATCTGCCCTGCATCCGGTTACCGGCACCGAGGCCCCTGCCCATCGTCAAACCTTGCGTGTGCTCCTGGCCGAAGACAACCCGGTCAATCAGAGGGTGGCCATGAAGATCTTGGAGCGCCTGGGCTATGAAGCCGACGTCGCCGCCAATGGCCAGGAAGTCCTCTCGGCCCTCAAACAGATACCCTACGATGTCATCCTCATGGATTGCCAGATGCCGGAGATGGATGGCTTCGAAGCCACCCGCCTCATCCGGCAAATGGCGCAAGACCCATCAGCCCGCAGCAAGACCGATCTGAAGCGTATCTATATCATCGCTCTGACGGCCAATGCCATGGCCGGCGATCGCGAGACCTGTCTCGCAGCCGGGATGGATGACTACATCTCAAAACCCATTCGCCGGGAAGATTTGCAGGCTGCCTTGGAGCGCACGCCTCACCCTACAAAACCAGCCAGCAGCAATGCCGCGCCCGTCATCCGCCTCAACCGGACGATAATAAACGAACTGCGGGATTTGCGCGAGGAGGGCGGGCCTGATCCCTTGGCGGAAATCATCCAGTCATTTCTCAATCACGCTCCCAAGTTGCTGGCGGAGATCCAGAGCCAATGCGCCACCGGTCAGGCGGATGCCGTCCGGCAGACCGCGCACTCCCTGAAAGGTTCCGCCGCCAACTTGGGGGCCGAGCAACTGGCCCGTTTCTGTGCCGAACTGGAAAAAGCCACGAAAGAGGCGCGTTTGAACCAGTTCATCCCGCTGACCGTCCAGATCGAGTCCGAATTGGATTTTGTGTGTTCCCGACTCACGCAAGAGCTGAATGCCTGAGTCTGCGGCCCCGTTGGCGTTACTTTCTGGATTTCTTGCTTTTGACGATTGACGCGGTTTGGCCCTTTGGAGGATTTTAGTCCTCTTTATGGCTAAGATTCAGCGTGCATTACTTTCGGTATCGGACAAGACGGGCCTCGTTCCCTTTGCGCAGATCCTCGCAGCGGCCGGTGTCCACCTCATTTCCACTGGCGGTACGGCCAAGACCTTGCGCGATGCAGGTCTGACCGTGCAGGACCTCAGCGATCACACGGGCTTCCCCGAGATGCTCGATGGCCGCGTGAAGACGCTGCACCCGAAAGTGCATGGCGGCCTGCTCTACATCCGCGGCAATGCCGAGCATGAAGCGGCAGTGAAGGAACACGACATACAGTCCATCGACCTCGTGGTGGTGAATCTGTATCCGTTCGAAGCGACCATCGCCAAACCCGATGTCCAGTTGCACGATGCAATCGAGAACATCGACATCGGCGGCCCTTCCATGCTACGCAGCGCCGCCAAGAACCACGACAGCGTGACCGTGATCACTGACCCGGCAGATTACGCCGAAGTGGCGGCACAGATCACCGCCACTGGCGGCACCACTCTGGAGTTGCGTCGCAAGCTCTGCGCCAAGGTCTATGCCCGCACCGCCGCTTACGATGCCGCCATCGCCGCGCATCTCGGCAAGGAATTCGGTCTGCAACCAACTGGTGAATTGCCCAAAGAACTGGTGGTCCGCTCCCCACAAGCCCAAACCCTGCGCTATGGCGAGAACCCGCATCAGAAGGCCGCCCTCTACGGCAAGTTCACGGAGTATTTCCAGCAACTGCACGGCAAGGAACTTTCCTACAACAACATCCTCGACCTCACCGCCGCCACGAATCTCATCGTCGAGTTCGAAGGTGAGCAGCCGACGCTCGCCATCCTCAAGCACACGAACCCCTGTGGCGTCGGCCAGGGCGGTAATCTGCGTGAAGCGTGGGACAAGGCATTCGCCACGGATCGTCAGGCACCTTTCGGCGGCATCATCGCCGTGAACCAGCCGTTGGATCAGGCCTGCGCCGAGGCCATCGTCGAGATTTTCAGCGAAGTCATCGTCGCCCCGGATTTCACTCCTGAGGCCTTGGAGATTTTGCAGAAGAAAAAGAACCTGCGCCTGCTGAAGATCAAAAAGAACCCGGCCACCGTGGCTCCGCTCGATATCCGCAGTGTCGGAGCCGAGTCGTTCCTCATGCAGGAGCGCGATCTCAAGATCACCACGGCGGCCGATCTGAAAGTCGTCACGAAACGCCAGCCCACCGAGGCGGAACTTAATGCCATGCTCTTCGGCTGGCGCGTCGTGAAGCATCTCAAATCAAACGCCATCGTTTACGTCGGCAGCGATCGCACCCTCGGTGTCGGTGCCGGCCAGATGAGCCGCGTGGATTCCAGCCGCATCGCCGTCTGGAAGGCGGGCGAGGCTGGCTTGCCACTCACGGGCAGTGTGGTGTGCAGTGATGCTTTCTTCCCGTTCCCGGACGGCCTCATCGCCGCCGCCAATGCCGGCGCCACCGCCGCCATCCAACCCGGTGGTTCCGTGAAGGACTCCGAGGTGATCGCCGCCGCCGATGAACGTGGTATCGCCATGGTGTTCACCGGAGCACGCCATTTCCGGCACTAATCACCAAGCCGCAGGGAAACGTCCTGCTGGCATAATCTCAGCAGGTCCTTTATAAGGCTGGAGAGCAATGTCTCTCCGGCCTTTTCTTTCAACCCATCGACTGACGCTCGCCATATTCGGCGGTCTGTTCGTGGTTTATGGCTTGGTCGCGGCTGGCCGGGTCGGCGGCGTCGATGCCAGCCTGATGCTTGAAGTCACCCGTTCGATCCTGTCGGGCACTGTTGCCGTGCCTGACGGCTCATGGCTGCAAGGAGCAGATGGACACCAATATTCCCACTTCGGTCTGCTGACTTCTATTTGGTGGATACCCTTTGTGCTGCTCGGCAGGCTGGTAGCAGAGATTCTGCCCCAGTTCGGCCAGGAAACCTGGGAGGAATTCTTCGTCAGTTTTTCTGCGATATTCCCGGCAATGTCATTGCTGGCCTATTTACGTTGGGTTTGGCGAAAGCAGGGCCTCACGGAAAAGCAGATTGCTGGCGGCCTGCTGTTGGTCGGCCTGTGCACGATGGTGTTCGCGTATGCCAAGCAACTATCAAGCGATTCTTTAATGGCCTTGGCGTTGTTCGCCGGCTGGGTACATTGCCGTTACGGGAATGGGCGCTCGTCTTGTCTTTGGGCTGGGTTGTGGCTCGGCCTGGCACTATTGGCTCGCAAGCAAGCCCAGGTCATTGTTCCGGTCTTGGGGGTGGGAATGCTCATTCATCTGCACTCGGCAAAACGTTTACCCGAAGCGATCAAACTCTTCATCGGCGGGACACCACCAGTGCTGCTGATGCTCTGGTACAATTGGCGTCGCTGGGGTAACCCCTTTTCCGATGGATACCCGCCGTTTGACATCGAACAACCAGGCAGCCTGATTGAGTGGATTGTCGGTTTTTACCGTGTTTTGGCCGGAGAATATCAGGGATTCTTTCTGTTCAACCTGCCACTCTTGGTGCTGCTGATCTTTGTCATCCGTCCATGGTTCAAGCGCGATCGTGTAGAAGCATCCACGATGCTGTTGGTGTTCATTTCCCAGTTGGTTTTCTTCACCAGCATGGGATCGCGCCTAGGACCGATCAGTTTTGGCGCCCGGCTCATGCTGCTCTGCGTACCTTTACTCGCGCTGGCTTGGGCACATCGACCACAACAATTTTCTAAATGGACCCAAGCGATACTCGCCCTTACGTGCATGTTCGGTTTTGTTGTCCAGTTACTGGGCGTGACGATCGACCCTTTGGCCGCCTGGCAAGGGCGTCTGGCCGAAGGAAACCTGACACAACCCATCCTGACCGCTCATGCTAAAGAACTTGGCCGCGTAACCGGCCTCACTAAAGCTCCAACACCGGTTTCCGGTCAGGAAGGGCTCAGCATCTATCATCATCCAGCATTCCAGAATCCGGATTTCTGGTGGTGCCATATCCTCAACCGGAAAAAGCCTTCTTCCGATCAACCATGACCGCTATGATGGTGGAATATTCTTGCTGCGAGGGTCCGATTCAGGTTCACCAAAGGACATGCATTTGATTTCCCGTCGTCAGGCTGTATTGGGCATGGCCGCCACCGCGTTAGCCGCCAATTTCATTCCCCTCTCCGCCGCCGAAACGCCGACCCGCACCATGGGTCGCGTCTTCAGCAAATTGAAGCAGGGTGAAACCGTCACCATCGCCTACTTCGGCGGCAGCATCACGGCCGCACCGGGCTATCGCGTGAAGACCTTCAAGTGGTTCAAGGACACCTTCCCGCAAGCCAAGCTCGTGGAAGTCCACGCGGCCATCGGTGGCACGGGCAGCGATCTCGGCGCATTCCGTTGCGGCAAAGATGTGGTGGATAAGAATCCGGACCTCGTCTTCGTGGAGTTCAATATCAACGACGGCAGTCCCACGAATGAATTTCGCAAGGCCACCATGGAAGGTATCGTGCGCCAGTTGTGGGCCGCGAAGTCCAAGCCTGAGATCATCTTTCTCTACACCACCAGCCGTGATCTGAATAACGCGCGTGGCAGTCATCCCGCCGTGGCCAAGTATTACGGCATCCCTGATATCGACCTGCAGCCCGCGCTCATCGCCGCGCTGGATCGCCCGGACCTGCCCAAACCCACCGAGGCGCAACTCGCGGACAAGAAATTCAACTGGAATGCGAAAGGCCAGGTATTCATGGGCGACTCGGTGCATCCGAACGACCTCGGCCACACCATTTACACTGACACCATCGTCGCCTACCTCAAGACGCAGATCGATGCGAAGCCCTCGCCCTTACCCAAACTCGGGGCACCGTATGTGAGCGAAGAATTCGCCCACGCCGCGATGGTCCCGGCAAACAAGGCCAAACTCAAGGGTAATTGGGAAGTGCTCGCACCGACCAACAAAGGTCTCCTGGCCCGTTATACGGAAGGCACCATAAATGCGCGCGGTCCCGGTGATGAACTGGAGTTCGAGTTCGAAGGCACGGCCATCGGCCTATTCCTCAACGTGCAGAAGGATGGCGGCAAATTCGAATGGACCATCGATGACGGTGTGAATGAACCCGGCGACAAAGCTTACGGCGGTCCCAAAGGCGTGAAGAAAGGCAAGTCGGATACCGCGCCCGGCCCCTACTTCGCCCGTAACAGTTACGCCATGCTCTCCTGCGGCCTCAAGCCCGGCAAACACACGCTGAAGATCAAGGTGCTGGAAGAACGCGACAAGACGAGCGAAGGCAACCGCTTGCTCATCGGGTATTTCCTAGTGGCAGGGACGAAGTAATTTCAGGCAGAGGGCTTCCGGCTTAATTGCAATTCACCCAACTTGAAAAAGGCAAGTGCGGGTAAAAGCAGGAAGCCTCCGGCGGTGACAAGCGCCCAGCCTAGTTCGTATGTACTATTGCTTCGGAAAAGATCGGCAAAAGCGCTGAACAATACGATCAAATTACTGTTTCCGACCTCAGGTGACTGGAACAAGCCCGGATGTATTTGGAGGTCGATAAGCAAAAGGAAAATCATGCCCATAAACATGATTCGTGCTGAGAGTATTACGGTCATGAGGCCGCAAGCCATGGACGATATGCCAGCAAACATGACAGGAAAAGGCACGGGTTCGGGAGCAGGCAATCTAGGCAACAAGGTTGCCCCGGGCAGATCAGCCAGTGTTCTATGTCGCAATAATTCACGCAGGGCTTCCGCTTGCGCCGGGTCAGCCACTATCATGCTCCATTGCCGGGTGTGGCGTGCCTTGGCGTAAGGAAGGTAAACGACGGTAAGCTTCAGCAAGATTGGTTTCTCCGTGAGCGGAGCCAGGTGCCAGCCCTGAACAAACTTCCAAGGTAAGGTACGGTGCGGGCAGAGAGTGATTTGCTTCTGTGTGATGAGAAGTTTTCTGGACGCTTTTTTCGCGCCTTGGTCGAGCCATTCGATGAAGGCCATAGTCCCCAGACAGCCAAATAAAGTAAGACTGAGAAAACTTGCCAGATACGGAACCCAAGAGATGGGCAAGTCGTTCATCCAACCGTCAGCCAGTTTGAATGCCGTCAACAAGAACCAGAATGGCACCAGACAAAGGCCTTGTTTCATCCATGCTAGCCTTTGCTGCCGTGTTACTGGCGAAAGGCCAATCACGTGCGGATTGAGTGCGGCCTCTTGTTCAATGACGAGTTGATTTGCCATTCCACACCTCAGCTTGAAATTATGCTGCTGGGACGAGAGGACTATGGCACAAACCCGGCGGCGAAGCGATTACAATAAACCGCCCCGTTCTGAATCAAGGCGTCGCCCCGGATTCGTGCATCCGCTTGTACAGCTCCGGCAGCCAAGTGGTGAAGAACGGGATGTAGGTGATGAGCAGCACGATGATAAGTCGCACAATCACCATCGGGATCACCGCCCGATAGACCTCCGGCAGCGGCTTGTTGAAGCGATATGAAGCGAGGAAAAGGTTCATGCCCACGGGCGGCGTGAGGAAGCCCAGTTCAAGATTCGCCAGGAACACGATGCCCAGATGGATGGGGTCGATGCCGAACGCCGCGCCCATGGGCACCAGCAACGGCACGATGACGATGATGGCCGAATAGACATCCATCAGGCAGCCGACGATCAGCAGGAAAATGTTCAGCGCGAGCAGGAATACGTAGGGTGATTTGATGTTCGCCTGCACCCAATCCAGCGCGGACATCGCCGCCTGACTGGTGACGAGGTAATTCGTGAACGCCAGTGCGACACCGAGGATCAACAACACACCGCCCACCACCAAGCCGCCCTCCGTCATCACGCGCGGCACATCCTTGGTGAGCTTGAGATCGCGATACACAAACGTCTCTACGCAGAAAGCGTAGAAGGCCGTCATGGCCGCCGTCTCCACCGCCGTCGCGATGCCGCCGAAGATGCCGCCCAAGGCGATGAGCGGAATGGCGAGTTCCCATTTCGCATCCCAGAGTGCCGCCCAAGCTTCTTTGCCATTGAACTTCGGCCGTTCCGTCACTCCCTTGCGCCCTTGCCAAGCACCCAACCCGGCGGTGCCCGCCACCAGCAGCAATCCCGGGATGAGACCGCCGAGGAAAATCAGTTCCAGCGGCACATCCGCCCGCGCATTACCGGCGATGATGGCGTAGAGAAAAAGCGGCAGACAGGGGGGAAACAATGAACCCAACGCACCCGCACTGGTGAGCAGCCCCAGCGCGTTGCGCTCCGAATATTTCTCCGCGATGAGCACCGGCATGAGCAAGCCGCCCAGCGCCAGAATCGTCACCCCGGAAGCACCCGTAAACGTGGTGAAGAATGCGCACGCCACACAGGTGACGATCGCCGTGCCACCGGGCACCGGACGGAACAACGCTTGGAACACCCGGATGAGCCGCCTGGAGGCGCCGCCTTCCGCGAGGAAATAACCGGCCAACGTGAAGAGAGGAATCGCCGGAAGTGAAGGGTTTGTGACGAGGCTATAATGATCCAGCGGCACCGAGGCGATGGGGAAATCCATACCCCAGAACAGGATCACCGCCGCGCCTCCCAGAGTGACGAACACTGGCGCACCCAACACCGTAGCCAGCAGGAGAACTATGAGCGCAGGCGTGACCAACTTCTCCACGTCGATGGTGGTCTTCACCGCAAACCACGCCACGGCCACGGTGATGGCCGCCGCGATGGCCCGGCCTTTCCATTTTTCCGAGGCATGCCAGAGCAAGCGCCAGACGATGAGCCCGAAGCCGATGGGCATCACCATCTGCACCATCCACGTCGGCACATCATAAGCCATCTTGTCTCCCGCTTCCTTGGTGCTTTGGGCGAACTGCCAGCCCGCGACACAGAGGAACACCGTGATCGCCGCGGCAAAGCCCCCACTGAAGATGGCGGCGAACGCTTTCATCCGCCCCTTGAAAAAGGTATTGGCCGAGGACATGGCGAGCAACCGCGCCTCACGGGCGGC
Source organism: Verrucomicrobiota bacterium (assembly GCA_030834415.1). Lineage (GTDB taxonomy): Bacteria > Verrucomicrobiota > Verrucomicrobiia > Limisphaerales > JAEYXS01 > JAEYXS01. The sequence goes on from JAURFH010000052.1 coordinate 20,574, forward strand.
GACTGCACCGCCTAGCATGCCGATGATGAGGGTGAGATGCTGGACGATGGAATTCGTACCTGCCAAACCGGAGTGCCCCACCTTACGCAAGCCCGCCTCGATGAGCGGCAACAGTATCATGACCGCCAAGGCGATGGTCAGGATCCAATTCTCCGTGCCGCGCAGGAACGCACGGCCGCGTTGCCACGGACTGGTCGGAGTGGGGACAGGTGAGGGAACGGCCTCGCTCATTTGGCGGCGCCTTTGGTCGCGCGATATTCCTTCACCAGTTTCTGGACTTCATCGAAGAGATCGGCCGGGACGATCTTGCCCCGGAGCTGCGGGTAAACGGTCTCGGCAAACTTGTTCCACTCCTCTTGCAGTTCGGGCGTGAGCTTGGTGACTTTCAGCCCCCGCTTCTCCATCGCCGCGATGGATTCCTGCGCTTCTTCACGGCTGAGTTTCTTGATCTTGGCACCAGCGGTCAGGGCGGCCTGCTTCATTTGCGCCTGCACATTCGGCGGGATATCGTCCCACGCCTTCTTCGTGATGACCGTGGCTCCGACCAGCGGCACCCAGTTCACGGCCAGCATGTGCTGCGCCTCTTTATCGAACTGACCCGCCAGCGCATAGAACGGCACCGTGGGCACGGAATCGATGAGCCCCGTTTTCAAGCCGATAAGGATGTCTGTCTGCTCCAGCGGGATGGCGTTGATGCCGATGGCCTTCATCACGCCGATGCTGTCACTGTCTCCGGACCACACGAACATCTTGCCTTTCTTGAAGTCATCCGGATGTTGCGCCGGGAATTTGGAGAAGAAATGCACCCATCCCGCATCACCCCAATAGAGTACGACAAAACCCTTATCGAGAAACTTCTTCTCCAGACCCGCTTCCAGCTTGGAGCGGACGTAATCGAACTCTTCCAACGAAGCGAACATCATGGGCATGAGTTGCAACGCCCGTACAGATTCCTCGATCGTCGAAAGGCCGGGCGCGGAGAGCAGCGCACCTTGCAACTGGCCCAAGCGCATGCGGCTCACCATCGCTGCTTCGCCACCCATCGTGCCATCCGTGTAGATGGTCAGCTTCACATTGCCGCCGGAAGCCTTCTGCCACTGGTCGCCCATCTCCTGCAAGGTGAGGTGGAAGGACGTCCCCTTCGGCACCAAGGTGCCCAAGCGCACATTCACCTTTTTCTGGGCCTGCGCCGAAGCGGGCAATAACATCAAAGTGACCACGGCGACCAGCGCCGAGCTAAGGAGAAAACGACGGTTCAACTTCATGGCTTGGGTTCCAAAGGTGGGAGTTCAGGGATAAAAAGATCGTCCATCCGCCCAAGCAACCACTGGGCGCGGCGTTGCATCACCAGATTGGCGAGCCGCCATTCCGGCCGCGCATCCACATTGATGGCGAGGGCTTTTTCCAAGAGGGACTTAAATTCTTTGGCGTTCTGTTCCTGCAAGCTCACGCCCTCTGCAAGGGAAACGTACGGACCGGCTTGCAAACCGCCGGACAATTCGATGGCCCGGGTGAAGTGCTCGCGGGCACGATCGGCTGGAGTGCCCTTGGCTCCTTGCCGGGAAAGTTCATAGGAGATAAGGGCGGCATGCAGCGCCCCCGCCTCATACGTTTCATCCAGCGCCAAGGCCCGGTCCAGCAACGCCTCGACGATCGGTTGCTGGGCGATGACGTCTGGCTCGTCTTTCGATTGAGAGATGAGCGAACCCCAAGACGCCGCTGTCCAGTAGAGATACGGCACATCCTTCTTGGTGAAGACCAACACCGCCTGTTTCGGATTGGCTTTCAACGCGGCGGTGATGCCCTCATGCCGCACTTCGAGTCCGCGCAAGCCGTAATCTCGCGCCCGGCGATAGAGCTTGCGGGTGCGGACCTTCAACTCTCGGGAGCGGGTGAGGTCTTCCTCTTCCAGTTCATCCGCCTCTTGCTGGATGAAAGCATAACTGTATTGCGTGAACCCGCTGGCAGCGGCAAGGAGCAGCCCTTCATGCTCGGGAGATTGCGCGAGCAGACTCTCAATAAGCTTGAGACTGAACGGGATGGCGCTCTTGACCAATTCCGGATCGTCATCGCTGGAAAACGTGGTGCCGCCCCCGGCCAGAGCGTCGCCGAGCTTGTTGATGGCCAGTTTCTTCACCGAACAACCATTCCCGGCCGCCAGCACTACGGCCAGCAATCCGGACAGCCACAGGTTCTGTTTCAGGTGACGCATGGGCGGACTTTGTAGCACCGGGCCCCGCCAGAGGCCAGCGGGAAACGCACCCTCTGGCACAGGCCACCCCCTGAACCGTAACTTGCATCATACAGCTAAATGACCCTATGCTACTCAACCGTGTGAGC
>JAURFH010000053.1:0-10963 GCA_030834415.1 Verrucomicrobiota bacterium
TTGCAAACCAAGTAGCGACTCTCACGATCTTTCCAGAAGACGGCTTGCGGGATGGAATGGAGGATTCCCTCCAGCATGACCTGCTGCTCCTGTACTAGGTTTTCCGCCCGTTTGCGGTCATCGATATCCAGATGGATGCCGACTACCCGAACAGCTTTTCCTTCTGCATCCCGTTCTAGCACGCTGCCACTGTCCAGGATCCATAGCCATTCCCCGATTTTCATTTTTAGGCGGTACTCCGCGGAATAGAAACTTGTGTATCCCTGCAAGTGCTGCTCAAGTTTTTTGAGGACATCCGGTAGGTCATCAGGATGCACCAGCTTCTCCCAAGTCTTCAGTTCTTGCGTCAGATCCTCCAGGCGTAGCCAAGCATTTCCGCCCAACGTCGGTTGAAGATCACAGTGCCTGCCGGGACATTCTAGTCCCACGTCCCTAATTCCGCACCCCGCAAGGCCAACTCGTAGCGTTCCTTCGATTCGTGCAGCTCGGCCTCTGCCTTCTTTCGTTCGGTGATGTCCCGGAAATACCCGCCAACGTATGCTTTACCCTGATATTCGATGTAGTTTGCCGAAATCTCCACCGGCACCACGCGCCCGTCACTCAAGTGGTGTTTGCTTTCAAACACGGCGAACTTTGCCTCGCGCAACTGTTCCTGCAGCTTGGTCAGTTGGGTTTGGGCGTAATCAGGGTCCCAATCCCGGATCCGCATTTTCAAAAGCTGGTCACGACTCAGCCCGAAGTGTCTCACCGCGGCTTCATTTGCATCGACCAACCGGAAATCATCCGCCGGGTCTAAGACATAGACAGGATCGTTCGACAACTCGTTTAGCTGCTTGATGAATTTTAGCTCCTCATGGGCACGTTCTTTCTGAAGTAATTCCCGCTGCAGCAGCAACTTGAACATGACCCACCCGGTGATCAGGACAAAGGCCAGCCCCTTGAAGGTATCCAGATTATCGTGCTTGGCCAGAGTGGGGCCGGTCAGGAGGCGGACGGCATGGTCACTCAGGATTATCCAGGCAAAACCGATGATCAGATAAATTGACAGCAACCGGTTCGCCGTTGATTCCGGCGACCGGTTGGCCGGTTTCTTCTCCCCACGAGATTGCTGCGGTTCCATTTGTCGATTCTGCTGAACAACCCTAGCTGGATGAGTTTCATTATGACCTCATCTAGCAGGGCCAGCAAATCAACCATGGCACCGGCAAGAAACAGCCGCCAACCCAATCTTGGCACACATAAGTGCAAGATTGCGCGGCCTTCTCAGTATGTTTTGGTAGTGGGCTAGAGGATGTTGGCAGCCAGTTCGGCTAGCTCCGAGCGCTCGCCTTTTTGCAGTTCTACATGCGCTGCAATGGCATGCGGACGGAACCGGCTGACGATGTAGTTGAAACCGTTGGAGGCGGAATCCACATACGGGTTGTCGATCTGGTAGGGATCGCCCGTGAGGATGATCTTCGTGCCTTCGCCCGCGCGCGTGATGATGGTCTTCACTTCCAGCGGGGTCAGGTTCTGGGCTTCATCGATGATCATGAACTGGTTGGCGATGCTGCGACCGCGGATGTAGCTCAAGGCTTCCACCACGATGGAGCCGGAGCGCATCAGGTCACCGCTGCGCCGGTGCTCATGGCCCATGTTTAGGTCGCTCAAGAGTTCGAGCGCGTCATGGATGGGCTGCATCCAGGGATTGAGCTTTTCCTCCAGCGTGCCGGGAAGGAAACCGATCTCCTTGCCCATGGAGATGGTGGGACGGGCCACGATCACCCGGCGGAACTCGCGGTCCATGATGGTGCGCTTCAAGCCTGCCGCCATCGCCATCAGTGTCTTGCCGGTACCGGCCTTGCCCATGAGCGTGACGATCTTGATACGGTCGTCCAGCAACGCATCGAAGGCGAAATGCTGTTCACGATTGCGCGGCTTGATACCCCAAACGCCTTCGCGTACGTCGATGATGGGCACCAGCTTCTTGCCGGTGGGGTCAACTTTGGTGAGCGCGGTGCGCTTGGGATTCGTCTCGTCGATGAGGGTGCAGTACTCGCTGGGGCTGTAACGCATCGAGGCATCCAGTTCCAGCTCCTCATTCGCCCGAAATTTTGCCATGACTTCGGTCGAGACCGTCTTCTCCGTCATGCCGGTGTACAATTCCGAGATGTTAACGCGGTCCGTCTCGTAATCCTCGGCCGCCAAGCCATGGGCATCCGCCTTGATGCGCAGGTTGATGTCCTTGGTGACGAGGATGGTCGGTATGCTCGGGTCGAGCTTCTGGACGTCCAAAGCGCGAGCCACGATGCGGCTGTCCACCGTGTGGTTCAGGGCGGCATGGCCGTTGCCGTTCTGGTCTTTGAAGACGATGCGCAGGTTGCCGCCGTTGGACAGTTTGACCCCGCTGCTCAGCTGACCGGTCGCGCGGAAGCCGTCCATCATGCGGGATACCATACGCGCATGCTGGCCGAGTTCGTTGGATTCCCGCTTGAAGCGGTCAATCTCTTCGATCACCTCGATGGGGATGAAGATATTGTTCTCCTCGAAGTTGAGGAGGGAGTTGGGGTCGTGGAGGAGTACGTTGGTGTCGAGGATGTAGTTTTTCACTTAGGCAGATCCGCCAGTTTGATTTTGGCCATCCGCTTGTACCACGCCTGGAGCTGGGTGTGCTCGGCGGGCAGGCGGTAACGGCCGGTATAGAGGTAATTCCCGAGCATGCCGAACAGGTCGAAGTCGGCGAAGCGCGGCCGGTTATCCAACAGGTAGGGACGGTCGAACAGCATCTGTTCGAAGGGGGAAAGCTTGGCGGCCAGTTCGGCGACGAGCAGCTTCTGCTGCGCGCGCCAAAGGTCCAGGCAACCACGGCCGAACTTGCGTTCTTTGTGCCGCAGGAAGCCGAGGTGTCCGGATACCGGCACGAAATCACGATAATAGATGTCGTTCAGCTTGAAGCCGATACCTTCGATATCGTTCTCGATGTAACGCCAGAGGATGGTCTGGAGGCCGCGCAGTTCCTTCGGGAAAAGGCCAAGCTCGAACTTGTTGTCCAGATACTTGGCGATGACCTGGGAATCCTCCTGCGTCTCGAAGATGACCTGGCGGCCATCCTTCAACACCGGCACTTGGTAGTAGCGCTGTTTGGTCAGTTTCCAGATGACTGAGCGGTCATGGTTGGGGACTTTGACGTTTTTGTGGGGGATTTTTCCGAAATCGAGGATGCGTCGCTGAACGATCACGAACGGGCTGTATTCAAATCCGTAAAGTTGTATCATATGGGCGTTGTCAGGCCGTATCTGAGTGGAAGAACTTTTCCTTTTTCCCTAAAGCTCGGCATCAGAGCATAGCCGGGATGAGAGTGAGTAAGTTGACCGGATGAACGAGGTGGATGAAACATCAATCCGGAGGAGGCCGCCAAGGACAGGGAATTAATCGACAGACAGTCAGCCTTCAGCTTTGACAAGCTTTGGTTGGTAAAAACCCGGCTTAACGGCACGAGTGAAATCTAGGAGCGAGTTTCGCGGCTGACAAGCGGAACTTTAGTGACAATTGCGTGGCGGATGATTTTGTCCGCTTCTTCGCAGCTTGTAACTATTTGATTCCGGCCAGCCGTTCTTTCCAGATCTTGTAGAGCGAGACGGTCGCGCGGACATCGCGCAGGCAATATTCGGCGATCTCGCGGAAGCGACCCTCCTGCATCATATTGCTGACGTCCATGCCGGTGACGCCATGGCCTTTGGGTGACTCGATGCCGAACGCCTTGCAGTAGAAATCCAGGTTGAACTTACGCGCAGCGCCTTCGCGTCCGCTCACATTGTAGAAGCTCAGTTGCTCAGCGAGGTCGCAATGCGGTTCCACCTGGAAGCGATACCCCAGCCAGTCCTTGCGGGTGATCGGGACATTCAGCACGGCGGAGCGCAGATACATGAACGGGACGTCAAAGCCGCGTCCATTGAAGGTCACGATGGAGTCATAATGCTTCGCCACATCCCAAAAGGCGGTGAGCAGCTCCGATTCATCCGCAAACGGCACGAATTCGACCGGTCCGGCCTCACCAGCATCGTCTTCATAATCATCGGCGAGAAAAAGTACCTGTCCGCGTTGTGATTCGGCATTGAGCATGGCCACACAAACCACCTGCGCAGTGAATGGCCACAGGCTGAACATGCGTTCAATCTCATTCTTGCGTTGCGCGCGGGCGGTTTCGTCCGGAATTTTCTCAGCTTCGCGAAAAAGGTATTCGATCTGCACGTCGTCGAAGTTTTCGAGCCCGAGCGCGGAGGTTTCGATGTCGAAGATGAGCGTAGCCATGGTTTGAACTCTTGTTCCGGACGGAAGGATGACAGTATCTGAAAACGAAAGGAAGTCCTGTCAGTTGTTTCTGAGCAGGACTTCCCTCTGAATCTTAATCACAAAAAAGAATTACTACTTCTTCTTTGCAGCTTTCTTAGCAGCGGGTTTCTTCGCAGCTTTCTTTGCAACTTTTTTAGCGGCCACGGAAATCACCCCCAATCGGCGTCGGATAAAATCCGGAGGAAAAATGTTTTTTAAATTTCTTTGTCACGCGTTTGTAACGGGTCGGTGCGGCTATCTGTTGTGTAGTTCATAGTGCCCTGAAATTATTTTGCAAACTTTTTTACGTTCGACGTGAAAAAAATTTCGCGCAAACTGCGTCGCACGATGTCACGTGAAACGAAGTTAACACCGATGATGGCCCAGTACCGCCGCATCAAAAGTGAGTTGCCGCCGGATGCGCTGCTGCTTTTTCGTCTCGGTGATTTTTATGAAATGTTTTTTGAGGATGCGCAGGTCGGAGCGCAGTTGTTGAACGTCGCTTTGACGAAACGTGGTGAGATTCCGATGTGTGGAATCCCGTTTCACGCGGCGACGAACTACATCTCACGCATCCTGAAAGCAGGTCGCAAGATCGCCATCTGCGATCAGGTGGAAGAAGCGAAGCCTGGCCAGCTCGTACGTCGTGAGGTGACGCAGATCCTCTCCCCCGGCACGCATTTCGATGAGCGCATGCTCACGGCGGAGCGTAATAATTACCTCGCGGCCATCTATCGCAGCGGTAAAAGCATCGGTCTTGCCACGGTCGATCTCACTACTGGTGACTTCAAAGTGACGGAACTGACGAGTGAAGCGTCTTTGTTGAGTGAATTGGAGCGTTTACGACCGGCAGAGATCATCCATCCGGCAGAAGATGGTGGTTTGAATGCGTTGCTACCGGGTACTTTGGCCGTAGTGAGCGGTTATGATGGCTGGGTGTTCGCGGCAGAGACGGCTCAATTCACGGTGCGTGAACACTTCAAGGTGGCGTCGCTCGATGGTTTCGGTCTCAAGGGGCGCAATGCGGCTACGGGCGCTGCTGGTGCCATCCTGCACTACCTGACGCAGCATCTCCGGCGCGATATCTCTCATCTTACCCGGCTTACCTGCTACGAATGCAGCGATTTCCTCACCTTGGATGCCATCTCCTTGCGCAATCTGGAGATTTTGGAGCCGTTGCACTCAGATGCGCCGCGTGATGCTTCGTTATTCGGCGCGTTGAATCGCACCGTGACCCCGATGGGCGCACGGCGCTTGCGCGATTGGCTCACGCAACCGCTCGCATCCGTCGCGGCCATCCATTGGCGACAGGAAGCAGTGGAGACATTTGTCCGTAGTGGCCGTTCCTTGGAAGAGCTCCGTGGAAGCTTGAAGGAAGTGCGCGACTTGGAGCGCACGATCGGCCGTTTGAGCCAAGGCAGCGGTAATGGACGCGATCTGCAGGCGTTACGCCTTGCCTTGGCTCAGGTGCCGGGCTTGCGTGACATGCTTTCCACGATGGCAGCGGCGAAAACACCTGCCGCCGACACACTGCCACCCTTACAGGAAGAAGCCAGCGCCAACGCGGAGCCATCAGCGGCATTGTTGACGGAGTTGACGGCCCGTTTGAGCGATTTACCAGATGTGGTGGATGAGATCGCGCGGGCTATCGTCGATGAACCGCCCCTAGCAGTGAAGGAAGGCGGGCTTATCCGCGATGGTTTTGACGCGAATCTGGATGAACTGCGCTCCGCGACGCGTGACGGCAAGGACTGGCTGGCGAAGTTGCAGCAAGATGAGATCGAACGCACTGGCATTCCATCGCTCAAGGTGCGGTTCAACTCCGTGTTCGGCTATTTCATCGAGATCACCAAGTCCAACTTGGATAAAGTGCCGGCCGAATACATCCGCAAACAGACGATCGCCAATGGGGAACGCTTCATCACGCCCGCCTTGAAGGAGATGGAAGGTAAAATCCTCGGGGCGGAGGAGCGCAGCACCAAGTTGGAGTATGAGATCTTCCTGAGAGTGCGTGAAGCCGTCATCGCGCGGCTGCCGGAGATCCAAGAAACGGCCCGTGCACTGGCGCAAGTGGATGTATTGACCTCATTTGCGGAGACTTCACGTCTTTGCAAGCATGTCCGTCCACAAGTCGGCAACGAAGGCGTGCTGCATATCCAGGATGGACGGCATCCGGTGTTGGATCAGGCGATCACAGAAGAGCGTTTCGTGCCGAATGATACCGAATTGAACAACACCACGCAGCAGATCGCGCTCATCACTGGACCGAACATGGCTGGTAAGAGCACGTTCATCCGCCAAGTGGCTCTACTCACGCTCATGGCGCACACAGGTGCTTCCATCCCCGCGGCTTCGGCGCGGATCGATCTGGTGGATCGCATCTTCACGCGCATCGGCGCCAGCGATGACATCGCGCGCGGACAATCCACTTTCATGGTGGAGATGAGCGAGACGGCGAACATCCTCAACAACGCTACCGCCCGCAGCCTCATCATCCTGGATGAGATTGGTCGTGGCACGAGTACCTTTGACGGATTAAGCCTCGCGTGGTCCATCGTGGAGCATCTGCATAACCAGGCCGGGGCCAAAACGCTCTTCGCTACGCATTACCATGAGCTGACGGAGCTGGCGGGACGTTTGCCGCGCGTGAAGAACTATAACGTGGCTGTGCGTGAGTGGAACGAACAGATCATCTTCCTGCGCAAGATCGTGGAAGGCGGCACGGACAAGAGCTACGGCATCCAAGTGGCGCGACTGGCCGGTGTGCCGAAGGAAGTCATCGAGCGTGCGAAGCAGATCTTGGTGAATCTTGAGGATTCCGAATTGACTCCCGAGGGCAATGTCCGCCGCGTCACGCGCAAGAATCACGACCGCGAGAAGTTGAAGCAGCTTGAGCCGCCACCGCAGTTGGATCTGTTTGGGTGATTTGCAGCGGATCGCCTAAGCTTCCGCTCGCAGAATCTCCAACGGCGGATGATTCGCCACTCCCCGGTTGGTCAGCCAGCCTATGATGATGGTCAGTGAGGGCAAAGCTACCAAGGTGAGCCCTACGGAGAGCCAATCCACCACCCAGGTCATCTTGAAGACCCAAAAGGCAAGCGCGGCGTTCGCCATCAAGGCCAAGAAGCAGGCAGCTAGCGCGGCCAAACCGCCCAAGCAGAGGTATTCCACGAACTGGATCTGCTGCACCTGTTGCCGTGAGGCGCCCAAGGTGCGCAGTAACACGCTTTCCCGCACTCTTTGGAACCTTGCCGCGAGTAAAGTGCCGGCCAGCACGATGATGCCCGTCGCCACGGTGAAGAGCGACATGAAGCGGATGACCGAGGAGACCTTCGTGAAGATGTCATCCAAGGTGTGCAGGACGAGTGTGAGGTCGATGATCGAGACATTGGCGTATTTCTGCAGCACCTCCCGTTGCATCTGCGCGGAGATTTGTGGTGTGGCGACGAAGGTGGCGGTGATGTAGAAGCCGGGGGCGTCTTCCAGCACGCCATTGGGGAACACGACGAAGAAGTTGGGTTCCAGTCGGCGCCAGTCCACCTTGCGTAGTGCTACCACCTTGGTGGTCATGGGGATGCCTTGCACGTCGAAGATCAGTTCATCACCCAACTTCACTTGCAGATCCTTGACGATGCCTTCTTCCATGGAGACCGGGATGGTTCCGGTCGCATCGAACTCCGCTGGTGGCCAGACGCCTTCGAGGAGTTCTTCGCTGTCACCCAAGGTATTGCGGAAGGTGCAGCGGTATTCCCGTCGCAGGGTCCAACGGGGGATTTCGGAATCTTCATCCTTCAAGATGGCGTCTACCGCGGTGCCTTTAAGAGTTTGGAGACGCATGTTCACGACGGGAACCTGTTGCATCACCTTGAGTCCCTGCTTTTCCAGAATCTCCTGCACACCCGCGCGTTGGTCAGATTGGATGTCAAAGAGGATGGCATTGGGGCGGTTCGTTTCGTTCTGCGGCAGCAGACCATGGAGCAGGGAATGCTCAGTAAGGCGCAAGGTCAGCAGGAGAAACGCGCCCAAGCCAAGCGAGAGCAGCAAGATGAGCGTGCGATTATTGGGCCGGTGCAAGCTCGCCAATCCCTGCCGCCAGACAAAGGGCAGGCTGATCCGGGCCAGCTTGCGCGCGGATTGACGCAGCCCTTGCGCGACCAAGGCCAGCAAACCGATGGCGATGGACAGTCCGCCAGCCATGCCCAAGCCGACGCGCCAATCGTGGCTTTGCGAGACGCTGAAGGCGATGATCCCGGCACCGAGCAGCAGGACCACAATGAATTGAGCTTTGGTCAACCGCTTGGGCGTATCTTCCCAGTTACGCCGCAAGGCAGCCAATGGAGGGATATCCCTAACCGGCAATAGTGGCAGCAGGGCAAAAAGTCCGCAGAAGGCCAACCCAAATAATGCCGCCTGAAGCAGGGCCCGCCAGGAGAAACTGAACTCCACGGCGAACGGCAAGAAATCACGCATGACATCGGGCAGGGCACGCTGCACCAACACACCAGCCAACGCACCGCCGAACGCACAGACAAGACCGATGACCATCGCCTGAACCAGATAGATGGCCATGGTGCGATTGGCCTCCACGCCGAGACAACGTAGCGTAGCCACCGTGGCGAGCTTCTGCCGGATGTGCAATTGCAGCGCAGTACCTACGGCGATGCCACCCAGCAGTAAGGCGATGAAGCCCGAGAGGTTCAGGAAGTTGTAGAGGTTGGTCATCCGTTGTCCCAGTTCCTCGCGCCGTTCCTTCACTGTCTCGACATTGAGACGCATGGCGACCAACTCCGGTTTCACCTGTTCCATGAGGTCATCCACGTTCACCGTGTCTGGAAAACGGAAGCTGACCCGGAAACGCGCGAGGCTCTCAGGCCGCAAGAGTCTGGTGTGCTGTAAGTCCTCCACCGAGATGTACACCCGTGGGGCAATGGTGCCGAAGGCGATGTTTTCACCGGGAACTTTCTGTAATTTGCCCGCGATCACGCCGGTCCAGTTGCCCAGCTTCACGGTGTCACCGACCTTGGCATCGTATTGGGCGAGCAGACTTTCCTCCACGAGCACGCCACCGCGACGGAACGTGTCTTTGGCTGTAGGCGGTTCCGTGGTGAAATCCCCGTAATACGGGAAAACATCCGGCACGGCGCGCAACTGGATGAGCCGTCCGTCGTTGCTCTTGGGAAAGTAGATCATCGCCGAGAGGCTTGCCCCCTCACTCATCTCTCCTTTGAAGGACTGGAAGATCTTTACCTGTTGATCCGTGAACGGGCGGCGGCTGGTGATGACCAGATCGGCACCGAGCAAGGAGCGGGATTGATCAAGGACTGCCTGGCGCAAGTTATCACCAAAAGCCGTGACTCCAGCGATGGCAGCCACGCCGACAAGCATGGCGAGCGCGAAGAACATGAGGCGACCGCGGCTGCTGCGGCTGTCCCGCCAGGCCATGCGCCAGACAAACGGATCCCTCCACGCTGGCGGAGTTGTGCGTTTCGTGCCCGACGTCATTCCTCCACCCTCCGGCCATTGCGCAGGCGGATGGTCGTCTGGGCGCGCTGGGCCAGCTCCAGATTGTGCGTCACCAGCACGAGGGCGGTCCCGGCGGCCTCATTCAGCTCGAACAACATGGAGACGATGCGATCACTGGTCTCACCATCGAGATTGCCGGTGGGTTCATCGGCAAAAAGGATCTGCGGGCGGTTGATGAACGCGCGGGCAAGGGCCACACGTTGCTGTTCACCACCGGAAAGCTGGGTAGGGTAATGATGCAGGCGGTCCTTCAGGCCCACCTTGGTGAGCAATTCCACTGCGAGCCCATGCACCTGGCCTTCGCCCGCGAGTTCCTTGGGCACCATCACATTCTCCAAGGCCGTGAGGGTGGGGATGAGTTGAAAACTCTGGAACACAAACCCGACATGATCCCGTCGCACCCGGGCGCGTTCATCTTCTGAGAGCTTGCCCAAGTCATGCCCGGCGAGCAGGACGCTGCCGCGCGTCGGTTGATCCAATCCCGCGCACAGGCCCAGCAGCGTGGTCTTGCCGCTGCCGGAAGGGCCGACGATCGCGCAGGTGGCCCCAGCCGCCAAACTGAAGGTGAGGTCTTGCAACACCGTGAGCGTGTGGCCCCCACCGTGAAATTCTTTCGCGAGCTGTTTGGTTTCCAATATGGCTGACATGTGCTGCCTGTTCATTCCATGAGTTTGGCCGTGGGTCAAATGTCAACGTGCGTTGACACCGGGGCCAACGTCGTGTTCGTTACGGTCAATGGCACGCTCATATCCCATACGCGCCGGGGCTTGGACCCTGCTGCTGGCCTTTCTGTTCATGTTTGGGGGCGATTCATCGGCGGCGGAAAGCGTTGCACCAAAAAACGTTCTTATCCTTGGCGATAGCATCGCCGCCGGCTATGGCGTCGAGCGGGAGGAATCGTTTCCGGCGTTGCTGCAAAAGAAGATCGATGCGGCGAAATTGCCCTATCGCATCGTGAACGGCGGCGTAAGCGGGGACACCAGCTCGGGAGGTCTGCGCCGGATCGATTGGATGCTGAAGCCGCCGGTGGATGTACTCCTCCTGGAGCTTGGCGGCAATGACGGCTTGCGTGGCGTCAATCCGGCGACCACGAAGCAGAACCTGCAAGGCATCATCGACAAGGCGAAAC
>JAURFH010000053.1:11062-22858 GCA_030834415.1 Verrucomicrobiota bacterium
TGAAGTATCCCCAGATCAAGATAGTCATCGCCGGGATGCAGATGCCGCCGAACATGGGCGAGGAATATACCAAAGCCTTTGCCGAGATGTATCCCGCCCTCGCCCAGGCGAACGATGCCACGCTCATCCCATTCCTGCTTGAAGGAGTAGGGGGCATCCCAGATATGAACCAGCCGGATGGCATCCACCCCTCGGTCAAAGGTCACGAAGTGGTGGCTGGTAACGTTTGGAAAGTGCTTGAACCGGTCTTGAAAAAGTAGCGTTCGGCATGATTCCGTCGGATAAATTTTCTTCGCAAGGCGGTTGTTGCCCGGGCGTAACCTGTTAATGCGCAATAACGGTAACGTTTGCGTGACAGCCGTTGACTTTCATTTTCGCGTTATGCTACGTTCCGCGCCGTCAATTCGGGTAGTGAGTTCCTATGAGTTCATACCTAGACCAGCAAGTATTGGTGCTGAACCGCCTGTGGCAGGCAGTGAATGTCTGCAGCGCGCGCCGGGCTCTTGCTCTCCTTTTTCAAGGCCAAGCGCAGGTCGTTTTTGGTGATCAGGATGGCGCGTTCCAGACTTTTAGCTTTCCAGAATGGCGGGATTTCTCCGACCGTGAGCCGCACGAGGAAAGCGTCCACACCATCTCCTTCCGCATCCGCGTGCCGCGGGTCATCATGCTGCTGGTGTTCGACCGCCTGCCAAAGCAGGAAGTCAAATTCACCCGGCATAACATCTTCGAGCGCGATCACAATACCTGCCAGTACTGCAACAAGCAGATGGACAGAAGGGATTTGAACCTGGATCACGTCATCCCACGTGACCGGGGCGGGCCGACTACCTGGGAGAATATCGTTTGCTCATGTATCCCATGCAATACACGCAAGGCGAACCGCACGCCTGCTGAAGCCGGTATCAAGCTGGTGCGCAAGCCGGCCAAGCCCAAGTGGCGGCCATTCGTGCAATTCAACTTCAGCGCCCGTTGTCACGATGACTGGAAGCACTTCCTCGATGTGGCCTACTGGAATGTGGAATTGAAGGATTAGCGTCAGCCGACCGATTTTCTAAAAACAGAAGGGGTATCCGAATGGATGCCCTTTTGCTTGGAAAAAATCAGGAAAATGATCAGGCCGTCTTCCGCGCCGCTTCGATAAGTTCCCAGAACTTCGGATTGTCCTGCAAAGCCTCGTCTTCGCCCGTGGGCAGCTTGGAACGGAACAGGAAATCCTTCAGCGAATTCTTGCTCAGGATGCGGTGGACCACCACGCCGAGATCGTGCCGTTCGAAATACACCCGGTAATCGCCAAGACGGAAGCGGTGCATGATTTTGCCATCGCGCTCCAGCTTGCCGAACGTCTCCAGTTCCGTGCTGATGCATTCCTGCGGCAGGCCGCGGAATTCCCCGAGGATCTCGAGTTGCAATTCCTTCGGCATCTTGGCCAGTTCTGCCGCGCTGGTCGGATTAAAGATGATCTGAAAGTGACGCATGCTAAATTTTTCCGAGTTCAAAGGTCAAAACTCAAGCACAGCATACACCAAGTGCGTGTCCGCTGCCAGTTGAGGTCTGAATTTTGGGCTCGGGAGCCGGCTAATGGGTTGGTAGCGCGTACGGGAATCGAACCCGTCTTTCAGCCTTGAGAGGGCCGTGTCCTAACCGATAGACGAACACGCCATTAGGAGGTAGATATTAATTCCAAGTCTTGAGGTGTCAATCGTGATGTGCCCCGGAAAACGGCCTCAAAAAGCCGGTCACCGCTGCCGCCAGGTCATCCAGATGCCCAATACCGCGAATATGGCATTGGGTGACCACGCGGCGATTAATGCCGGGATGCGTCCGCTAGTGCCCAAGGCCAGTCCGAAACGCTGGATCACGTAGAAAACAAAGAAGATAACGATGCTGCTGGCCACCCCCACAAAGACATTCCGACGACCGGTCACTGCACCAAAGGGCAGAGCGATAAGCACCACCACGAGGCAGGTCCAGGGAGCCGCTAGCCGGCCATGGTATTGGGTCAGCAAGAGCGCCCGCCGTTCCGGGCTTATGTCCAGAT
This sequence comes from Verrucomicrobiota bacterium, assembly GCA_030834415.1. Classification (GTDB taxonomy): domain Bacteria; phylum Verrucomicrobiota; class Verrucomicrobiia; order Limisphaerales; family JAEYXS01; genus JAEYXS01. Next base: position 13,101 of record JAURFH010000053.1, read on the forward strand.
TGTGCATCTGCAGGTAGCCGGTGATCTCACCCAAGGATAGGAACACCCGTTTGGAAGCGGTGATGGAGTTCAGGCTGTTGATCTTCACTTCATTACGGATGCTCTTCGGTGTCTCGGTGAAGAGCGGCATCTCCAGCCGGTTGGTCACCGGGATATGCTCCGGGGTGGTATCGGGCGTCATGAATACTATCTGGGCGGCATTGGTGAACACCCAAGTCTTGTCAGCATAGGCACCGCTCTGGCCGATGATCACCTGACGCGTGCCATCCGGGAGATCCCACGTGACCTGCGCATTGCGGAACTCGCCCGTCTCCAGTTGATACAGGCCGAAGTTCCAAGTGCGTCCATCGCGCGAATTGCGGAAGTTATAGTTTTTCAGCCACTTGTTGTTCTGGTCTTCATCGTCATGCAGCATTTTCTCCGCCTTCTCGTTGCCATCGGAGAACACCAAGTCATTCAAGGCGAACAAACCCACGCTAAAGAGGATACCCACCAGAAAATACGGCACACTCAGGCGCACCAGACTGATACCCGCCGCGCGCATCGCCACGAGCTCGCTGTGGCGGGAGAGATTCGTGAGCGTGTAGAGCATGCCCAGCAGCAACCCCACGGGAGCGATGATCAGCAACAAGTCCGGCATGCGATACGCATAATAGACGAGCAGATCACTCCCACCTAAACCCGCTTCCCGATAATCAGAAAGGTTGCTGATGAGATCGAACGAGACCCAGAAAGCCAGAAACGCGCTCAGGCAATAACTGAGCGGCACAGACAACTCACGCAGGAGGTAGCGATCAAGCAAACGCATCGACGTCCGCAGCCTAGACGGCGGTCAGGGCTTAACGCAAGCCCGCCGCCCGTTGATAATATTGTCAAAGAACTGGTCCTACTCCGCCCGCCCTTACCGCGTGATCGGCTGCGATATCCGCATATAGGCGAAGAAGTCCCGCAACTGTGCGTCCGTCAGGTCATCGATCCACCCCTCCGGCATCAGGCTCCGGCCCATCGCCTGCATGTCCTTCACTTCGCTCACGCGCAGGGTGATGTCCTCACCTTCTAGTCCGCGTAGCACGACCACCTGTGTATCCCGGTCCACCAGGAAGCCGCTCAGACTGCGCCCGTCTTTCGTCTCCACCAGATAATACTGGCAGCCCTCACGGATCTCGGCGTTCGGATTGATGATACTGGTGAGCATCGTGCTGAGGTTGTTGCGCTGATAATTCGTCAGCTCCGGGCCCACCTTGCCGCCCTTGAAGAACAGCTTGTGACAACCCGCACAACGTTCCATGAAGATGGCCTCGCCGGTGCCTTGCTTCATTTTCTTCTCCACCTCGGCCACCTCCAATTTCCAATCGACGCCCGCCTCTGCCACCACGGGTGGGAGCACTTTCGCCACCAGTTCTTTGACGGCTGTGTCCTTGTGCCCGCGCATGCGGCCCACCATATCCGCTGGAACGCTATTCGCAGCCACCTGGCCGGATTGCACCGCTAGCAGCAGGCCCAAGCTCCACTGCGCACGGGTTCTCATGGGTTGTTGGATTACTCGCTCATCATACCGACGCTGCCGAGCCGAAAAGATTCGGGAAAAGTTGCATCCCAAGCCGTCATCTTCATGTCGCCTCTGTCCTTCGCCCTCCGCTTCAGCAGCGCGGGCGGATTGGATGTCCCCTCTCTTTCTCATGCGCCCACTTTGGCAGAGAAATCTGGCAAGCGTTAGCCTTCCATCGGCTGTATTGGCTCCATCGGCACAAAATTTTCAAAAAGAGCGAAATCTGCCCTGATGGACGGAGCGCGGCACTGTGTCCCGCAGGATCAACCCTGCTTTTGCTTTTCCACTCATATTCCCGCCCTTGCCCCGATGCACCAGCCATTACCTGATTGCCAGATCGATTCCATCCCGCTTCACTCTTGGCCAAGGAGAGCCATGGCGATAGCCGCAAAATTCGGCCCGCTGCCTCCATCTGAATCCATACATTATGCAAATCGCCTATCAGGATTTTATCCCCAAGGTGCTGGAGGAAAAGATGCTCACCACGAAGTACGAGGACCTGCCGATGGTCGTCACCCGGGCCAATGATTGGATCAAAAGCAATGCTATCCAGGTGATCAACCTGGAGACCGTTTACATGCCTTTGGGAGAAAATGGAGATGGCATGGTGGATGAACGCATCACGGGCTTTGCCTATCGCTTGCTTCGTGTTTGGTATCGGGCATGAGTTCTGAGGAATCGCAGTGCTACCTTTCGGTCATTCCTCATTCCTTCGTCATTAGTCATTCCTCCAGTCCTTTTTGCGCCTTTTGCGCTTTTTTGTGGCCATTCCTGTTGAGTTTTGAACTTTGAGCTTTCCCCCTTCTTTGCCCCTTGCCCGCGTTGCTCCGGTCAGGCTTAATCACCGGACACATTTTGCCCAAAGTTTGAATGGTTGCCCGTGAGTGTCGTCTGAATTACCCGGCACTTGGGACCCAATAGATTATCACATGAAACTGACGAAAACCTTCGCCGCGCTGCTGGCTCTCGGGGCCGCTCTCTTGCTTGGCGCCACTCCTGCCCGTGCGCAGTCCTTTGAACTCAAAGATGGAGACCGTGTGGTCCTGCTGGGTGACACGTTCATCGAGCGTGAACAGCAATACGGCTGGATCGAGCTCATGCTCACCACCCGTTTCCCGGACCGTCACGTGACCTTCCGCAATCTCGGCTGGTCCGCCGATACGCCCGCGGGCGATTCACGTTTCGGCTTGAGCTTGCTCCAGGCCGGTCGCGAGCCGGCCGATGAAGGTTGGCGCCTGCTCCAGAAACAGATCGAGGAGACGAAACCCACCGTGGTCATCTTCGGTTACGGCATGGCGAGCTCCTTTGCCGGTGAAGCCGGTCTGCCCAAGTTCAAGGAAGAATACAACCGCCTCCTTGATACCATCCAAAAGATTTCCCCGGGCACGCGGTTCCTCTTCCTCGGCCCCATTAAGCACGAGCAGTTCCCTGCGCCCTGGCCGGATGCCGCTCCGCACAATGCCCAGCTCAAGGCCTACTCCGCCGCCATCGGCGAGATCGCCCAAGCCCGCAAATCCGTCTTCGTGCCGTTGCTGGATGTCAAACCGACGTCTGATTCCTACTTCATCCTGCCGTCCAAGCTGACCGATAACGGCATCATCCTGAGCAATGGGGGCTATCGGGTCATCGCCAAGGCGATCGAGAAGTCTCTCTTCGGTGGCAATGGCGACTGGGTATCCAGCAAGGCTTCCGAGCCCTTACGCCAGGTCATCCTTCGCAAGAACGAATGGTATTTCCACCGTTCCCGCCCGGCGAACATGGCTTACATCTTCGGTTTCCGTAAGAAGGAGCAGGGCCGCAATGCCGTGGAGATCCCGATGTTCGACCCCTTGATTGAGACGGAAGAAAAAAAGATCGCCGCGTTACGCAAGCTCACCATCCCGAATCCCCCGGCCAATCTGCAACCCGCCGAACCGCGTGTGGGTGCCGCTTCCGCGAAATTCACCGAGCAGCCCAAACCGGACTTCACCGTAGATGATAATCTGGAAGTCACCCTCTGGGCCGAGAATCCTTTGATGCGGAAACCCATCCAGATCAATTTTGATCCTCAAGGCCGTCTCTGGGTGGCCAGCTCGGAAGTCTATCCGCAGATCGAGCCCGGTCAGGCTCCAACGGACAAGATCATCATTCTCGAAGACACCAATGGTGATGGCAAGGCGGACAAATCCACCGTCTTCGCCGAAGGTCTTTTGCTGCCCACCGGTCTGGAACCCGGCGATGGCGGCGTCTATGTCGCGCAGAGCACGGAATTACTGCACTTCAAGGACACAGATGGCGACGGCAAGGCCGATGAGAAACGTATCGTCCTCACCAGCTTCGGCACGGAAGACACGCATCACAACCTGCACACGCTGCAATGGGGTCACGATGGCCGGCTCTACATGAACCAGTCCATCTACACCCGCTCCGATGTGGAGACGCCGCACGGTGTCGTCCGCCTGAAGAGCGGTGGTGTGTTCCAGCTCGACCCGCGCAATCTGCAGATGGATATCACCTTCCGTGGTTGGATCAATGCGTGGGGTCATCAGTTCGATGCTTACGGCCAGTCCTTCCTCACGGATGGTGCCGGTGGTGGTGGTATCAACTACGCCGTGCCGGACGCCATGTATGTCACCTACGCGAATGCCCGCCGCATCCTCGGCAGCGTGAGCCCGGGTAACTATCCCAAGTTTGCCGGTCTGGAAGTATTGCAAAGCGAGAACTTCCCTGCGGATTGGCAGGGGAACATGATCACTTGCGATTTCCGCGCCCATCGCGTCGTGCGTTTCAGCATCAGTGAGGCCGGGGCGGGTTACGTGACCAAGGAGATGCCGGACATCATGCGCACCACGGCTGATTCCTTCCGCCCGATCGATGTGAAGGTGGGCCCGGATGGAGCCATCTACATCGCCGACTGGTCGAACCCCATCATTCAGCACGGTGAAGTGGATTTCCGCGATTCCCGCCGCGACCATGCCCATGGCCGCATCTGGCGCATCAGCTACAAGGGCGGCAAGACGGTGACCTCGCCCAAGCTGGTCAAGGCGAGCAACAAAGACCTCTTCGAGCAGACGCTCTCGCCCAACCGTTACAATCAGGAACAGGCCCGCCGCGTGTTGGAAGAACGGGGCGCGGACAAAGTGTCACGCGATCTCGCTTCCTGGACTCGCAAGCAGAAGAGCGAGGAAGCCCTGCTGCAAGCCCTCTGGCTGCACCAGACGTTTAACATCAGCAACCGTGCGTTGCTGGAGAAGGTGCTCAGCGCCCAAGACGGTCGCATCCGCGCGGCCGGTGTGCGCGTGCTCTCGGAATGGGTGAAGCTGGATATGTCCGGCGCCGATTCTGCCAAGAACATGGCGTGGCTCGAAAAACTCGTGGCCGATGAACACGCTCGCGTGCGTTTGGAAGCCGTCCGCACCTTGAGCCAGTTCCCCGGGGCCCGTTCTGCGGATCTCGCGCTCAGCGTCTTGAACAAGCCCATGGATGAGTTTCTCGAATACGCCCTCTGGCTTACCATCAACGACCTCGCCGAGCCCTGGCTCGCCGCCGTGAAGTCCGGCCAGTGGAGTGTGGAAGGCCGCGAAGCCCAGCTCGAGTACGGGCTCAAGGCGGTCGAACCCGCGCAAGCTGCGGATGTGCTCTCCAGCCTCTTCGCTAGCAAGCCTCTGCCGCAGAATGGCAGTGGTCCGTGGATCGAGCTCATCGGTCAGGCAGGTGGTCCGGCCGAGCTGCGCCAGATGTTCGATCAATTGCTCAAGGGCGAGTTCGTGCAGCCTGCTTCCTTGCGGGTGTTGCAGTCGCTCAGTGAAGCCGCCCGCTTGCGCAAGGTGCGTCCGACCGGCGATCTCGCCACCTTCGGTCCTTTGCTGAAGGCCACAGATGGCAAGGTCCGCGCTGCGGCCCTGCGCCTCGCCGGTATCTGGCGTGTCGGCGCGTTCGTGCCGCAGTTGCTGCAAGCTGCCGGTGATGCCAAAGCCGATGGCGAAGTTCGCAACGCCGCGTTCGATGCCTTGCGCGACATGGGTGCCCAAGGCACGGTGATCAACGGCTTGAAGAACCTGAGCGCCGCTTCGCAACCCGCTGCCATCCGTCGTCAAGCTGTGGTGGTGTTCGCCGGGTTGAACTTCAACAACGCGCAGCCCGCCATCCTCGATACGCTCAAAGCCACCACGAACGACGCAGAAGCTCAAGCGCTCTGGCGTTCACTCCTCGGCATCCGTGGTGCTGCGGGTAAATTGGCCGGCGCGATCGGCAACGTGGACTTGCCTAAGTCCGTGGCCCTCGTCGGTCTCCGCGTCGCCCGGGAAGGTGCGCAGAATCAGGAACTCGTCCCCGTGCTCTTGCAGAAGGCCGGTCTGACCTTGTCTGACAAGGAACTGACCTCCGCCGAGCTGCAAGCGCTCGCGGCGGAAGCCCTGAAGAAAGGTGACCCCGCCCGTGGTGAACGCATCTATCGTCGGGCGGAACTCGGCTGCACCTCCTGCCATTCCATCGGTGGTGCTGGTGGCAAGGTCGGTCCTGATATGACCAGCATCGGCGCGAGTGCTCCGGCCGATTACCTCGTGGAATCGCTGCTCTACCCGAACCGCAAGATCAAGGAAGGCTATCACTCCATCCTGATCACCACGAAAGATGAACAGGAATTCAGCGGCATTCTGGTGCGGGAGAACGACCGCGAGATCGTCGTGCGCAACGCGGCGAACATGGAAGTCTCCGTGGCCAAGAACAACATCGCGCAGAAGCGCAACGGTGCCTCCCTGATGCCGAGCGGCCTGGTGGACGCCTTGCTGCCGGAAGAGCGGCTGGACCTCATCAAGTTCCTCTCCCTGCTGGGCAAGCCCGGCCTCTATGATGCCTCCAAGGGCAGCTCACCCCGCCTCTGGCGCATCTACACCATCACCAGCCCGAACCAGCATATCGGCGTGGAGCCGGTGGTGAAAGGTGACTTCACCTTGCAAGACTGGGTGCCGGTCTTCGCCCATGTCAGCGGAGCCTTGCCGAAGGAAGACATCGACAACGCGATGACCTGGAAGCGCAACACGCGCGGTATCTTCGCCGCCACGCAGTTCTCCTCGGCCAAGGGCGGCGCGGCCACCTTCACCCTGAGCGGTGGACCGCTGATTGACGGCTGGTTGAACGGCAAGAAGATCAAGCTGGGCAAAGAACTGCGCCTCACCCTGCAACCCGGCGTGAACACGCTCGTGCTGCAAGTGACCGAAGGCGAGCTGCCTGAGTCCCTGCAACTCAACTCCACCGACGTCTCGTTCCTCGCGAACTGACGCCGCAGGACTATCTAAAATAGCAAAAGCGCCGGTCTTCGGACCGGCGCTTTTTTGCTGCGATAGAATTGAAAATCAGTGGCGAAAAGTTAGGACGCTTCAGGTGTGTTTTCGACTTCAACAACCGGTGTTTCCGTCTTCTCTGCTGTATCTGCTGCCGTCGCCACCCCGGCCTCAGCCTGCGAATTTGCCAAAAGGACCATTGCCGGGCGCACCAAGCGGCCTTGATAGGTATATCCAGGAGCCGTCGTCTCACTGATCACGGCCGGGCCTTCGGGCGCTTTGCCATCCGCCGGATGATGCCTCTGCGCATCAAAGGCTTCACCCGCTTCCGCTCCGAACGGGGTCAGACCCACCCGCCGGGCGGCATCGCGCAACGCCAGTTGAAACTGGCCAAGCTGCGTGATGAGACTCTGCTGACCGGAACGCAATGCGGCATGATGCAGCGCGAAGGTATGGTCCAGCATCCGTACCACCACCTGGATCCAGTCGCCCTCAGAGCGACGCAGCTTCTCCACCTCGAGCCGCAGATGACCCTTCTCCGTGTCATTCGCGGTCTTCATGAACTCGGCGAAGTTCCGTGCCTCTTCCGTCATGCGCTCACCGATCTCTTTTGATGCGGTGATGGATTTCTGGCTCTCCAGCTGGGCCGTTTGCAGGAAGTTCAGCGCCGAAGTGATCTCTTGGCCTACTTTTTCCACATTGTGGATCTGCTCCACGGTGGAGGTCAGGGAATTGGATTCGGCGAATTGCACCACTGCCTCATACTCGTTGGTGAATGGTTTGATGAGGCACCACGCGCCTGCGACAGCACAGGCCACCACGCCCGCCAGTTCGTAGGGCTCCAAGGGGTTATGGCCGCGCTGAAAGATCAGCCCGCCCACGCCCAATAGTACCAGGTCCGCCAACAGGAAGGGCCACTTGGCCGCTTTAGGTGCACTCGCTTCGCTCATGAACCGGCGAGATTAGGGCGTGTCCCTAAAAAGAAAAGAAATCTGTTAGATGACGGAGCGTGCCCGTCTCGGGCACAGCAATGGTCAATTTCGAAGTGGCACCCGGTAATCATCAGCCGTTTTTAGCTTTTCCCTGAATCCATACCCCGGCTTGACCGTCGAAGTCCTTGCCGTTACCAACAAGCAACCAAATCCGCATGAAACTGAAAACATTTCTGACCGTTCCGGTCCTGGCTTTATCCCTCATGGCCATTCTGACCGGTTGCAGCACAACTGAACTTGAACTCGGCGGCTCCAGCGGCTCAGCCAACAACCCTCCCGCCGGGTTTACCGCTTTGTTCAATGGCAAGGACCTCACCGGCTGGCGGGGCGGCACCACATTCGACCACCGCAAGCTCATGGAGATGTCCGAGGCGGACCGCGCCGAGCAGATCCGCAAATGGACCGATCCCAAGGAGCCCAAGTCCATGATGGAGCAGGGCAAGACCGGCAAGCCGCATTGGTATGTGGAAGATGGCGACCTGGTGAACGACGGCTTCGGCGCTTATGCCACGACGGAGAAGGATTACGGCGATTTCGAACTGTTACTCGAATACAAGACCGTGCCGCTTGCGGATTCCGGCATCTACCTGCGCGGCGTGCCCCAAGTGCAGATCTGGGACTACACCGAGGAGGCTAAGTTCAAGCTCGGCGCGGATAAAGGCTCCGGAGGTCTCTGGAACAATGCCGCCGGTTCACCGGGTAAAGACCCGCTCGTGAAAGCGGACAAGCCCTTCGGCGAATGGAACAAGTTCCGCATCATCATGGTCGGCTCCCGCGTGACGGTTTACCTGAACGACAAGCTGGTGGTGGACCACGCGAACATGGAGAACTACTACGACAAGGCCAGCAAGGACGCCGCCATCAAGGCCAACCCACGGCCCGTACCGGCCAAGGGCCCCATCCAGCTCCAGACCCACGGCGGCGAGATCCGCTGGCGCAATGTTTACATCCGTGAGATCGGTTCTGCTGAAGCGAACAAGATCCTCGCCTCCAAAGGTCGCGAGGGTTTCAAGCCCATCTTCAGTGGACAGGACTTCACCGGCTGGAAAGGCCCGGTAGAGAACTACGAGATCAAGGACAGTGCTGTGTATTGCAAACCAGCCAAAGGCGGCACCATCTACTTCAACGAAGAAGTGAAAGACTTCGCCGCGCGCGTGGAATTCCAACTGCCTCCCGGCGGCAACAACGGCCTCGCCATCCGTTATCCCGGGGAAGGTGACACTGCCTACGTGGGTGTGTGCGAACTCCAGGTGCTCGATACGGAGCATCCCAAATACGCCAAGCTGGACCCGCGTCAGGCTCATGGCTCCGCCTACGGTATCGCGGCTGCGCATCGTGGCTACCTGCGTCCGCTAGGTGAATGGAATTTTCAGGAAGTCACCGTGAAAGGCTCTACTATCAAGGTGGAACTGAACGGCACGATCATTCTGGATACGGACTTGAGCAAGATCACTGACTACATGGCGGGCAAGGCGCATCCCGGCAAGGATCGCAAGAGCGGCTACTTCGGCTTCGCCGGTCACAACGACCCCGTCGGCTTCCGCAACGTGTTCATCAAACACCTCGAGTAAGACAGGTAGGGCGAGAGTCCTCTCGAGCCCTGACTTTAATAAAAAAACACCCGCCGATCGTGAGATCGGCGGGTGTTTCATTTTGTAGCTAAATCCTAAACAAATACCTTCTTCAGATACTCGATGCTCTTGGTGGCGATGACTTCTGCGCCTTCCTCGAACTTGAACACTTCCACGGACACCCAGCCGTCGTAACCCACTTCCTTGAGCGCGGCGGCGATCGGTTTGAAATCCACGTCACCGAAGCCCGGCCCCTTCAGGTTCGCATCGTTCGCGTGGAAGTAGGCGAAGTTCGGCGTCGATTCCTTGATGATCTGCGGGATGGGTTTGCTCTCTGAGCACATCGCCTTCACGTCGATGATGATCTTGAAGGCCGGGCTGTTCA
>JAURFH010000054.1 GCA_030834415.1 Verrucomicrobiota bacterium
TTATCACAACGGAATCGAGCGGCGTCTGACCGATGTGCATGGGCATGTCATCAAAGATATCCTGACTTGAACGGATGTTGGTGCTCGCGCACCGCGGCAATTGATTAGGCCGGGGAATGGTAGCGGTGGCGGAATTGTTTTGGGGTGATACCGGTGTGTTTGCGAAATTGGAGGGTGAAAGCACTTTGATCGCAGAAGCCGAACTCCACGGCGATCTGAACGATAGGCGCGTCAGTGCGGGCCAAGGCTTCACTGGCTCCTTGGATGCGGGTGCGGGTGATGAACTCGTAGGGTGTCATGCCAAACGCTTCATGGAACTTCCGGTTCAATTGGCGTTCGGATAGACCGGCGGCTTTGGCCAATCCGGTATTGGTCAGTTTGCTCTGATAGTTGTTACGGATGTGTTCCACGGCTTTGGACACATTTGAGAAGGGTGCGTAGGAGACACGGCGGCCTGCATAGCTATGCGTGATGCCCATGAGCCCGATGATGGAGCCATCCCTTCCATGGACTGGGAGTTTGGTGGTGATGAACCAGTCGAGGATACGCTGCTCATTGTACCAGATCTCCAGCCGGTTCAAGAGCGGCTGGCCGGATTTCAAAACACCCTGATCATCCCGGATAAAGCCATCGGCCACTTCGGGAGGAAAGTAGTCGTGATCCGTGGTGCCGATGAGTTCCGTCTCGTTCCTCAGTCCAAAACGCTCTAAAATCGAATGGCTGGAGGTGATGAGACGGCTTTTGTCATCCTTGACAAAGAAGTAAACCCCCGGCAGATGCTCGAAGAGCCGCCGGAACTCCTGCGGTTCGCCCATGCGGGCGAAGAACCGGGTTTGGAGATTGGTGGCGGACATGGCCGGATTTCAACAGACTTTGTCCGTTCAGCAACATAAAAAGAGTGACCACTTAACGTCTAATGATGAAACGCACCTGTGCCGCGGTCTGTCTGTGGCTAGGGGTATTTAATTATGTTGATCTTGGAAAAATATACTATCGGTGTTGGTGATCGTTTTGCCCATCAGGCCAAGGCGCAACTCAAGGCTTTTCAAATGATCGCGCCGGAAGGAGTTGAGGTCGCGCCGGTTTGGAACAAATCCAACCGCGAACACACCTTTATCGGCTCTGAACCCTCATCCGTGCTGGCCGCGGCCAAAGATGCGGTCGCTGCTTTGGGCTGGACGAAAGGCTGGCATGTGGATGCCGACCATATCGGATTGAAAACAGTCGGTCGCTTTCTGCCTTGCTCGGATTTCTTCACATTGGATGTGGCCGATTTCATCGGTAGACCCGCCGCGCTTGAAGCTGTTAAGGCGTTTGTGGATCGTCATCCTGAATTGGTTGGCACTGTATCCATCGCCGGTATCGAACGTCCGTTTGAGATTTCGCGTGAGGAAGTGGAACGGGTCGCGAGCAAGTTTTTGCTGGCGGTGCAAGAGGCGGGCAATATCTACCGGCATATCGCAGCGGAGAAGAATGGGGAGGAAAACTTCATCGCCGAGGTTTCGATGGATGAGACGGATTCGCCGCAGACTCCGCCGGAGTTACTGATCATCCTGGCCGCGCTGGCTGATGAGAAGCTGAAGGTGCAAACCATTGCGCCTAAATTCACCGGCCGCTTCAACAAGGGCGTGGATTACGTGGGGGACTTGGCGCAGTTTGAAAAAGAATTCAACGATGATCTGGCCGTGATCGCCCATGCGATTGCCAAGTACGGTTTGCCGGCGAATCTGAAGCTTAGTGTGCACAGCGGCAGCGATAAATTCAGCCTGTATCCTATCATCCGCCGGGCATTGCAGCGCACGGGGGCAGGGGTGCATCTCAAGACAGCTGGCACAACCTGGTTGGAAGAGTTGATCGGCCTGGCTGAAGCGGGTGGCGATGGCCTTGCCCTGACGAAAGAGATCTATGCCTACGCTTTGGCGCATGTGGATGAGTTATGCGCGCCCTACGCGAGTGTCATCGACATCGACCGTACGAAGTTGCCCAGGGCGGATGAAGTGGCGAAGTGGGATGGTGCCCAGATGGCAAATGCCATCCGTCATATCCCAAGCCATCCGGAGTTCAACGCTAACATCCGGCAGTTGCTGCATGTTTCATTCAAATTGGCGGCCAAGGCAGGCACACGTTACACGGACCTGCTGAAAGCCAATGAAGCGGTTGTCGCCAAGAACGTCACCGAGAATCTCTATGACCGGCACCTGAAGCCCTTGTTTGGCATATAAAAGCCCGGGGCCATAGCAGCGTATCCAAGCCAGATTGATCCGAATGTAACAAATCATGAAATCGAAATCACTCGTCGCTGTAGTCGCTGTGCTGCTGACCCTCTTGCCGCTCCGCGCCGCAGAGACGCTTGATACGATCTGTGGCCCGGCGGCGCTCATCGCGCCGGTGGAGCTGCCGCTTACCCTGAAAAAGGGCGAGCATGTGGTGTTCATCGGCAATGGCCTCTTCGAGCAGATGCAGGAGCATGGCTCGTTTGAGGCCATGCTTTTCCAGCGGTTCCCGACCCATGAACTGGTGTTGCGGACGCTGGCATGGTCAGCCGATGAGGTGAACCTGATGCCGCGCCCGGATGAATTCGGCGATCTGCATACGCATCTGGAAGCACAGAAAGCGGATGTCATTCTCGCTGCGTTCGGATTCAACGAATCGTTCAAAGGGGTGGAGGCAGTGCCGGAGTTCGAGCGCAATCTGGCGCGCCTGATCACCTCGCTTAAGACCCATAAGTATAACGGCAAATCTGCACCACGGATCGTGCTCGTTTCCCCGGTGGCGTTTGAAAGCTTGGGAGCGCCATTGCCGGATGGCGTCGAGAGCAATGTGCGACTGGCGGCCTACACCAAGGCTATGGCCAAAGTGGCGAAGTCCTGCCGGGTGGGTTTTGTGGATGCCTTCACGCCGACACTCACTGCGATGCAGGCACCGAACAAGAAAACTAAGCTGACTTATAACGGCATCCATCTTACCGATGTCGGTTATCAAGTGTTTGCGGAGAATGTCTTTCGTGAAATGTTTCACGAGACGGCGCCGGAGCCGCAACCCGCAATCAAGGCGGCGGTGGAAGACAAGAACCGGCAGTTTTTCCGGCGCTATCGGGCGTTGAATGCCTTTTACATCTATGGTGGTCGGGCCAAACCCTATGGCGTCGTCAATTTTCCCGGTGAGTTGCAGAAGTTTGATGAGATTCTGGCCAATCGGGACCGGTATCTCTGGGCGTTGGCGCAGGGGAAGCCCGCCAAACTCGATGATAGCAATACCACCAAGCTGCCAGCCATCACAGGTGACCGGCCGATCAATGAATGGATGACGCCAGCGGATGAGCTGAAAGCGTTCAATGTGGACCCGCGATTTGAGGTTAATCTGTTCGCCTCGGAAGAACAGTTTCCTGATCTCGCCAATCCCATCCAGATGCGCTGGGATAATCGCGGTCGGCTTTGGGTGTCTTGCTCCACAACTTATCCGCAGGTCTATCCGGGGGAGGAGCCGAACGACAAGATCATCATCCTAGAAGATACCGATGGTGACGGGCGGGCCGACAAATGCAGTGTGTTCGCCACCGGGTTACAGATTCCGCTCTCATTTGAATTCGGCAACGGCGGGGTGTATGTCTCCGAGCAACCCAAGCTCAGCTTCATCAAAGATACGGATGGAGATGGAAAGGCGGACCTGCATCAGACAGTGATGACCGGCTTTGGCACGGAGGATTCGCACCATGCCTTGCACGATATGACGTGGAGTCCGGAGGGAGACCTGATTTTCCGGGAAAGTATCTTTCATCACAGCCAGGTGGAGACACCTCATGGACCGGTTCGGGCGCGGGAGAGTTCGTTCTTCCGCTATCAGCCGGATACGAGAAAGCTGACCGCTTTCGGTTCATATCGCAGCACGAATCCTTGGGGTATCGCGTTTGATAAATGGGGCTGGCATTTGGGGAGTCATCCAGTATTCGCCAGCGCGGTGCATGCGATGAATGCGCCATATCCGGATATCCATGTCTCCGCTGGACTCTACTTCCCAGCCTACAGCGGCACGTGCGGTCAGGACTTTATCGAGAGCCGGCATTTCCCTGACGATCTGCAGGACAGCTTCTTCCGCGTGCGTTACAAGCCCGTGAATACGGTGGAGATACATCGGTGGGTGGAGAAAGATACGCACTACGAAGAGGAGCGCACCGGCCATTTGCTACAATCTTCAAATCTGTCCTTCATCCCGGTCGATGCGCAGTTCGGTCCGCGGGGAGATTTCTATATCTGCGATTGGTATAATCCGGTGAAGGGCCATATGCAGTATTCCTTGCGGGATACGCGTCGTGACCGGACTTCGGGCCGCATCTGGCGAGTGACAGCGAAGGGACGACCGCTGTTAGATCCGCCCAAAATTGAAGGGGCGACGATTCCGGCGTTGCTTGACTTGCTCAAAGCGCATGAGTCACGGGTTCGCTACTGGGCGCGGCGGGAATTGCGGGAACGCGATCATGCGGAAGTGAAGACGGCGCTCGATAAGTGGGTGAAGGCGCTGGATACGAAGGACAAGAATTTTCGTGAGCAGCAGGTAGAGGCCTTGTGGGTTTATCAGGGGGTGCGAGGTGTTAACTATCCGCTGCTGAGAGAAGTGATCGCGTGTGAAAACCAGAATGCGCGCGCGGCGGCCACACGCCAGTTGCGCTGGTGGCATGCTGGAATGGCAGACGCAGAGGCGCTTTTGCGCAAGAGCGCCAATGATCCGAACGGACTGGTGCGGCTCGAAGCGGCGATGACGGCGAGTTATTTCGGAACGCCGACGGCATTGGAAGCAGCACTGGAGGTGCTCAAATATCCAATGGACAACTATCTCACCTATGCACTGCGCACCGCGATAGATTCGGCGCCTCTCAAACCGCATTGGAGCGAGGATGCGGCATACATCACGGCGCGTCCGTTGTTCGTCAATTTTCTCAGTGCATCCAGTCGGCCGCCGGGAAAAGGCAAAGCAGGGGTAACAAAAACCGTCAAAAAGACCGAGAAGCCCGATCCTTTTGACCAGTTGAACCCGCAAACGGTGATGATCGGCTGTGAACCGGAGCGGATGATGTTTACGGTGACGGAGTTCAAAGTGAAAGCGGGTGGACCGGTGAAATTGACCCTGAAGAATCCGGATGCCACACCGCATAATCTGGTCATCTGCAAACCGGGCACGGCAGATGACATCGGTGCGGCAGCGAACGAGATGGCGAAACTTCCAGATGCCTTTGAGAAGATGGATTTTCTGCCCAAATCACCAAACGTGCTTTTTGCTACCAAGATGGTGCTGGAGAACCGCTCGGAAACCTTGCGTTTCCATGCGCCGAAAGAGAAGGGGAGTTATCCGTTCATCTGCTCTTTCCCCGGGCACTATCTGGTGATGCGTGGGGTCATGATCGTGGAATAGAGAATGCATATGAAACGACTTCTTATCATCCTATCGTTGCTCGGCTGCCTGGCAGCTCAAGCTGCCAGCAACAAGCCGAACATCGTGGTCGTGCTGGCGGATGATCTGGGGTATGGCGATGTGCAATGTCTTAATCCGCAACACGGCAAGATCAAGACGCCGAATCTGGACCGGTTGGCGTCGCAGGGGATGACCTTCACCGATGCGCATAGCGGCTCCTCGGTCTGTACGCCGACACGCTATGGTCTGCTCACCGGACGGTATGCCTGGCGGACACGCTTGCAGAATGGCGTGCTGGATGGCTACGTGGAACCGCTCATCGCAGCTCAAAGGCTTACGTTGCCAAGCATGCTCAAGCAGCAGGGATACCAGACGGCGTGCATCGGTAAGTGGCATCTGGGCTTCACCATCGAAGGCGCTGACAAGACGGGGAATAGCGGGAAAAAGGACGCTAAGGCCAAACAGGAAAACAAGCTGATGGGAGCGCCGCTGGGTGCCATCACCAAGGATGGTCCGACCACTCGTGGGTTTGACACATTTTACGGTTTTCATCATGCCCGCATGATGAAGTCCGTATTTGAAAATGACCGCGTCACTCAGATTGTCGAACCGGTGGATATGCTGCCTTCGTTGGTGAAGAACACTCGGGCATATCTTTTGAAGCAGGCTAACGCCAAAAAGCCTTTCTTCCTCTACATGCCGTTGAGCTCGCCCCACACACCCATCGTGCCCAGCAAAGAGTGGCAGGGTAAAAGCGGGCTCGGCGATTATGGCGATTTTGTGATGGAGACGGATTGGGCGGTGGGAGAAGTGATGGGAGCGTTGAAGGAGGCCGGGTTGGAGGACGATACCCTGATCATTTTCAGCAGTGATAACGGGTGCTCACCACAGGCGGGGACCCCCAAGCTCGAAGCGCAAGGGCATTTCGCCAGCGCCCAGTATCGCGGTTACAAGAGCGATATCTGGGATGGTGGGCATCGCGTGCCATTTCTCGTGCGCTGGCCGGGGAAAGTGAAGGCCGGAACAGAATGCGACAAATTGATCTGCCTGACCGATATCATGGCCACTTGCGCGGATATCTTGAGTGTAAAGCTCCCGGATAACGCTGGCGAGGATAGCGTCAGCATACTGCCGGCATTGCTGGGACGTGAGCAGGTGCCGTTACGTGAGGCTGTCGTGCATCATAGCATCTCTGGGCAGTTCGCTGTCCGGCAAAGTTCTTGGAAACTGGAGTTATGCCCAGGATCGGGTGGTTGGAGCAAACCCGGGGATAATGAGGCGAGGAAACAGGGGCTTCCGGCAATCCAGCTTTATGATCTGAAATCGGATATCGCGGAGACTCGCAATGTGCAGGCGGAGAATCCGGAAGTTGTCGCACGGTTAACCAGATTGCTGGAAGATCAAGTTGCCAATGGCCGCAGCACTCCGGGAGCCAAACAGACGAATGATGCCAAAGTGCAGATCATCAAATCTCCGGGTGGGAAATCCAAATGATGAAATCATCACCCAGTCGTAATCTCATGAAACGAATTCCATCCTACTTCATCTTCGCCGCAGTTCTGGTTTCATCGCTGATGGCATTGGCGGCTCATGGAGCCACCAAGCCGAACGTGATCTTCATCATGTCGGACGACCACACTACGCAAGCTATCGGGGCGTATGGAAGCCGGTTGGCGAAGTTGAACCCGACGCCCACATTGGACAGTTTGGCACGGGAAGGGATGCGTTTTGACCGGGTCTTCTGTGTGAACTCCATCTGCACGCCAAGCCGGGCGAGTATCATCACCGGTCAGTATCCGCAGCGTAATGGGGTGTTGGATCTGAACGGCGTGTTGCCGACCGAGAGCCAATTGCTCCCTATCGAGATGAAAAAGGCGGGCTATCTCACCGCCATGATCGGCAAATGGCATCTGAAGAATGAGCCGCTGAATTTTGACTACTACTGTGTGCTTCCCGGTCAGGGGAAGTATTTTGACCCGGAATTCAGGGTGCGGGGAGACAAGCCATGGCCGAAGAATACCATCGAAACGAAAGGCCATAGCTCAGATGTCATCACGGACCTGACGCTCGACTGGCTGGAGAAGCGGGATAAGAGCAAGCCGTTCTTCCTGATGCATCACTACAAGGCACCGCATGACATGTTTGAGAATGCACCGCGTTATGATGATTATCTCAAAGATGTCGAGATTCCAGAGCCGGACAATCTCTACAACCAGCCAGCGCCGGGATTCGGTTCCATCGCTACACGGGGCGAGAACGACAGCTTGGTCCATCATATCGGCACATCGGTCTCCAAGCGGCATCCGATCCGTAACTACGGTCTTGATTTCGAGATTGACCAGAATCTTTCCGACAAAGAATACACGCATCAGGCCTATCAAGCTTATCTCAAGCGCTATCTGCGTTGCGTGAAAGGAGTGGATGACAATCTGGCGCGGTTGTTCGCTTACTTGAAGAAGAATGACCTTTTCGACAACACCATCATCATCTACACGGGTGACCAGGGGATGATGCTGGGCGAACATGACTATATCGACAAACGCTGGATGTATGATGAATCCATGCGCATGCCGTTCTTGGTGCGGTATCCTAAGCTGGTCAAGGCGGGTTCGAAGAACGACCTGCTTATCAATAATACGGATTTCGCGCCAACGATACTTACGCTGGCTGGAGCGCTCGTGCCTGCGAGCATGCAGGGGAAGAGCTTTGCGGCTGCCTTGGAGGGCAAGCACATCCCTGATTGGCGCACGGCGACTTATTACCGCTATTGGATGCACATGATGCATCATGACAATCCGGCGCACTTCGGTTTGCGGACAAAGGATTTTAAACTGATCTTCTATTATGGGCAGGCTTATGAGGAAAAGACGTTTGGTAAGCCCTCCATGTCCTGGAAGAAGAATTCTTATCTCATCGAACCGACGCCGGTGGCGTGGGAATTTTATGATCTGCGGACTGATCCGCAGGAGATGCGCAACGAGTATAAGAATCCCAAGTATGCCGGGACCATCGCTGAACTTAAGAAGCAGTTAAAGCAACTGCGCGTGGAACTGGATGAGACGGATGCGAAGTATCCGCACATCCAGAAAGTCATCGATGTGCATTGGAATGATTGAGCAATCCTATCACTGCTTCGGCTTCACAAGCGTCTGGTAAACTGATACATATTCCCATCATGCACTCCAAACTGACTGCCTTGGCTGTCCTCTGTTCGTTGCTGTTCGCCCAGTTCTTGCCAAACACCGCAGAAGCGGCGACGGGCAAGCGTCCGAATATTCTCTTCGTCATCGTGGATGACCAGTCGCCGTTTGACTTGAAGATGTATGACCCCAAGTCGCCGTTGAATGCGCCGAACATTGAGCGCTTGGCCCGGGAGGGGATGGTTTTTGACGGAGCCCGGCACATGGGGGCGTTTGTCGGTGCGGTCTGCACGCCCTCGCGGCACATGGTCATGACCGGGCGGACGGTGTGGCATCTGCCCATCGGCCCCACAGCCAAAGAACATTGCCCGCCGGGAATCGAGAACAACAGCATGGCGGCGGTCTTTAACCGTGCGGGATATGCTACGATGCGGACCTGCAAGACAGGGAACAGCTATGAGGCGGCGAACAAGCTCTTTACGGTGCGGCATGATGCCAGCAAACGTGGCGGCACGGATGAGTCGGGTAGCACCTGGCATGGGGATCAGGTGATGAATTATCTCAACGAACGGGAAGCGACCAAAGACGAGAAGCCGTTCCTTATCTATTTCGGTTTTTCCCATCCGCACGATACGCGAGATGGCAAGCCTGAGTTGTTGGCGAAATACGGAGCCGTGAACCATGAGGACAAGAACTCCCTTCCGCCCGCGAACCCGAAGCAGCCTAAGCTGCCGGTGAATTATCTGCCGGGTTACCCGTTTTTCCATGGCCAGCCGGGGCTGCGGGATGAGGTGGCGGTGAGCGGTGTCTGGACCAACCGGGACGAGCGTACTATCCGCAACGAGCTTGGCCGGGAATTCGCTTGTAGCGAGAATATCGATATCCAGCTCGGGCGTGTGTTGGAGAAGCTCAAGGCGATGGGGGAATTGGACAATACTTACATCTTTTACACCTCAGATCATGGCATCGCCATCGGGCGTCATGGTTTTCAAGGGAAGCAGAATCTTTATGAACATACTTGGCGCGTGCCTTTCATCGTGAAGGGACCGGGTATCAAGCCGGGCAGCCGGGCCTTGGGGAATATCTATTTGTTGGACGTGTTGGCCACACTTTGTGATGTGGCGGGTATCCCGGCTCCAGAAACGAATGAGGGAATCAGTTTCAAGCCCGTGCTGGAAGGGAAGAAGCAGACCGTGCGCGATGTGCAGTATGGAGTTTACTGCGGAGGCACCAAGCCGGGCATGCGGTGTGTCGTGCAGGGCGATTGGAAGCTGATCAAGTATGATGTGATGGGCGGGACTATCCGGGAGACACAGCTGTTCAATTTAGCGAAGAATCCCAATGAGTTTCTGACGGAACATCATGACCCCAAAGTCATGGCTTTGACCGGCATCAAGCCCACCAAGGAGCAGGTGAATCTCGCGGGCAATCCCAAGTATGCGGATAAGTTAAAGGAAATGGAGGATCTGCTGCTGGCGGAGATGCGCCGGGTTGATGATCCCTACCGGTTGTGGAACCAACCTGACGACGGTCTTACACCACCACCGGAGTCGGCTCCTAAAGCGAATAAGAACAAGAAGAAGGCGGCTAAATGATCGCACGCGAAACCTCGAGGTACGTGATGATGAAAAACTTGAGCGGACACATTATTTCGGGCTTGGCCTGCTTGTTTTTTGCGATGGCGGCGCAGGCTGCGCCACCCAATGTGGTCTTCTTTTTGGTTGATGATCTGGGGCAGCGTGATTTGGGGTGTTACGGGAGTACCTACTATGAGACCCCAAACATAGACCGTCTGGCACGCGAGGGTGCTCGGTTTACAGATGCCTATGCGGCGTGTCCGGTGTGTTCGCCCACTCGGGCCAGTATCATGAGCGGTCAATGGCCGCAGCGGACGGGCATCACAGATTACATCGGAGCCGCAGCACCGGAGAAATGGAACCGCAATACCATCCTGAAGCCCGCCCCTTATGCAGACCGGTTGGCGTTGGATACGCCCACATTGGCCAAGGCGATGAAGAAAGCGGGTTATGCGACGTTTTTCGCGGGTAAGTGGCATCTTGGACCGGAAGGTTTTTGGCCGGAAAATCAGGGTTTTGATGTGAATATGGGTGGTATCGACCGGGGTGGCCCTTATGGTGGTAAGCGCTATTTTTCGCCTTATGGTAATCCGCGTCTTACCGATGGTCCTGAGGGGGAACATTTGCCGGACCGGCTGGCGCAAGAGACGGTGAAGTTCATCGAGGCGAACAAGGATAGGCCGTTCTTCACTTATTTCTCTTTCTATTCAGTGCATACGCCGCTGATGGCACGTGAGGATTTGCGCAAGAAGTATGAGGAAAAGCGTGAGCGTTTAGGATTGGAGGAGAAGTGGGGACGGGAGCATGAGCGGGATGTCCGCTTGGTGCAGGAGCACGCGGTCTATGCGAGCATGGTAGAGGCGATGGATCAGGCGGTCGGCAAGGTCTTGGCGAAGCTGGATGAACTCGGCTTGAGCAAGAACACGGTGATCATCTTCACCAGCGATAACGGCGGACTCTCGACCAGCGAAGGTTGGCCGACATCGAATTTGCCCTTACGCGGTGGCAAGGGCTGGATGTATGAGGGAGGAATCCGTGAACCGCTTATCGTAAGATGGCCGGGCAAATCCAAAGCCGGAAGTGTCATCAGTGCCCCGGTCAGCAGTCCTGACTTTTTCCCGACTTTGCTGGAAGCAGCCGGAACCAAACCCGAGAGCGGGCAGGTGATGGACGGGACTAGCTTGCTGCCTTTGCTGACCGGCAAGAAAGCTCCGGAGCGGGCATTATTTTGGCATTATCCGCATTATGGGAACCAAGGTGGGGCGCCGGGAGCCGCAATCCGCAGGGGGGATTGGAAACTCATCGAATGGTATGAGGACAATACTGTTGAACTTTATAACGTAGTAGCTGATATCGGTGAGAGCAAGGATATGACCAAGGCGGAACCAGCCCGAGCCAAGTCTTTGCTCAAAGAATTGCATGAATGGCAGCAACAGGTGGGGGCCAAGCTGCCTTCTGCTAACGCCAGTTATGACACGGCCAAGCCCAGCGGAAGGGCGGCCAACCGTCCGACGGGCGGTGGTAAGGCGAAAAAGAAGCAGTAAACCACTACCCCAAATCATCTACATAGTCCATTTTAGCAGATCCTCTGACCCGCTGAAGAGGGTAAAGCAAGAGGGTATGCCTAATTTCAGGGTTGTGAATGTGGGAAATCCATGGCGGAATGTGGAAACCAATCAACCCGGAACCGCGTCCTAATACCTATGAGCCAACGTTTTCCTATTTTCCAATGGTGTCGTTCAGGTTTGTTGCTGTTTGCCGTCTTGGCCCTGACCAACCAAAGCTGGAGTGCTGATGCTTCAGCAACGGCCAAAGAGATTTTACAAGCCACGGGCATCAAAGGCGGCCTCGTCGTCCATGTAGGTTGTGGCGATGGGACGCTTACAGCCGCCTTGCGGGCCAATGATTCTTACCAAGTGCAAGGATTGGACCGGAGCCTCATCAAGGTGACCCAGGCGCGGAGCAATATCCAGAAGCTTGGTGTGTATGGAAAAGTCTATGCCGACCAATGGACCGGCCAGGCACTCCCTTACATCGATAACTTGGTGAACCTCGTGGTGGCAGAAGAGGGTAGTGGACTTTCTATTGATGAAGTGAAGCGGGTGCTGGTGCCCAATGGCGTGGGTTATGTGAAGCAGGGTGGCAAATGGCAGAAGGTGATCAAAGAGCGCCCCACGACGATGGATGAGTGGACGCACTACTATTACGATGCGAAAGGCAATGCGGTCTCCAAGGACACAGATGTGGCTCCGCCAGATCGCTTGCAGTGGGTGGGCAGCCCGCGTTGGTCACGTCATCATGATCGTATGTCGAGCTTGAGCGCGCAGGTCACTGCTGGCGGACGGATGTTCTACATCATGGATGAGGGTTCACGTATCTCAATCCTGCTGCCATCCAAGTGGGCGCTTATCGCACGAGATGCTTTCAATGGTTCTATTCTTTGGAAACAACCGATCCCCAAATGGCAGGAACACATGTGGCCGTTGAAATCGGGTCCGACCCAGTTGGCGCGTCGCTTGGTCACGGATGGAGATAATGTGTATGTGACCATGGCGATCGATGCGCCGGTAAGCTGTCTAGACCCGGCCACGGGCAAAACGATCCGGACTTATGACGCGACGCGTGGGGCGGAGGAAATCCTGCATGTGGATGGCGTGCTCTATACCTTGGTGAATCCAAACGCGTGGCAGTTGACCGACTTCGCACCGAAGTTAAACACCGGTGATCAGAAGCGGGTGGAGACGGAATTTAACTGGGATGAGAAGCCACGGGATCTGGTGGCTGTAGACGCTAAGACCGGAAAGGTCCTGTGGCGGAATACGACAGTGAAAGTCGCGCCGCTCACCCTGGCTACCGATGGCAAACGAGTGGTTTACTACGATGGTGACAGGTTGGTGTGCCTAGATCCGGCCTCGGGCAAGGTGAGATGGTCGGATCAGCCTGCTACCAAGAGGAAACTGTTCGAGTTCAATTACGGTCCGCGTCTCTTGCTCACCGGCAATACGGTTCTCTATGCCGGTGGTGATGGGGCGATGAAAGGTGTGGATGCAGATTCCGGCAAGGAGCTCTGGACCGCGGCACATGAGAAATCGGGTTATCGCTCGCCGGAAGATTTGATTGTGGCCGGTGGACTGGTCTGGAACGCGGGAACGCTTTCAGGAAGTCAAAAGGGCGAGTTCAAAGGGCGTGACACCCGGACGGGTGAGGTGAAAATCGAATTTCCGCCGGATGTCGATACCTACTGGTTCCATCACCGGTGCTATATCGCAAAGGCGACGGAGAAATACATCATGCCCTCACGGACGGGGATCGAGTTTGTGGATATCCAGAGCAAGCATTGGGATATCAATCATTGGGTGCGTGGCGCTTGCCTTTACGGGGTGCTGCCAGCGAATGGTTTGACCTATGCGGGACCGCATGACTGCGCATGCTATCCGGAAGCGAAGTTGGACGGCATGAATGCGCTGGCGGGAGGCACGGGGTCGCCTCATGCCAAACCGGTGGCTGATGCTGAGCGTCTGGTGAAAGGTCCGGCTTACGGTCAGCCGATGGATGAGCGGGTTGCTGATGCGAAGGACTGGCCAACGTACCGGCATGACAACGAACGGAGCGGTTTTTCATCGCAAAGTCTGACGGAGAATCTGGACAAGGCATGGGACGTGAATCTACCTGGGCCGCTCAGTTCGTTAACGATCGCAGCCGGACGGGTATATGTGGCGCAGGTCGATGCGCATACCGTGCATGCGCTGGATGCCACCTCAGGTAAGCCGTTATGGCAGTTCACAGCCGGTGGTCGGGTGGATTCGCCGCCCACCTATTGGAATGGCCGCGTTTTGTTTGGTAGCATGGACGGCCGGGTCTATTGCCTACGTGCTTCCGATGGAGTGTTGGTGTGGAGTTATCTCGCCGCGCCGAGCGATCAACGTCATATGGCGTTTGAACAGGTCGAAAGTGTCTGGCCGGTGCACGGGAGTGTTCTGGTGTCTGATGGTGTCGTGAATACGGTGGCAGGGCGGTCAGTGTTCCTTGATGGCGGTTTGCATTTCCTCCGGATCGACGCTGCCACGGGTAAAAAACTGGTGAGCGTGGTTTACGACGACAAAGACCCGGAGACCGGACGGGATCTGCAAGAGCGCCTGAAGACACTACAGATGCCGGTGGGCCTGAATGATATTCTCTCCACCGACGGTAAGATCATCTATCTGCGTTCGCAGAAGATTGATCTGGCTGGTAAGCGCATCGATATCGGACCGGTATCGGGTAATGCCGCCGAACAGGGTGGTTCGCAACAGGGCGAGGGTGCGCATATCTTCGCTCCGATGGGATTCCTCGATGATACCTGGTTCCATCGTAGTTACTGGGTTTATGGGAAAAACTTTGCTGGTGGTCACAACGGCTATTACCAAGCCGGTAAGTATGCGCCCTCAGGTCGCATCTTGGTGTTCGATGACAAGAACGTCTTCGGATTTGGCCGTGAGGCACAGTATTACAAGTGGACCACTACCATGGAGCACCAGTTGTTCTCGGCTTCACGCGAAGCACCCAAGGTAGCGGTGGCTCCAGCTGAGGGTAAAGCGAAGGCGAAAAACAAAGCCAAAGGTAAGGCCGGTAATGCGGCGCCGGCGGCAACGGCGTTTCCGAATGTGAAATTCTCCGACAGCGACAAAATCGATCCAGCCAACAAACAGCTTACGGTCGAGGCTTGGATCCTGCCGGACGGCCGGGATGGTATCATCGCCACCCATGGTGGTTCGCAACACGGCTGGGCTTTGGCTTTACAAGACGGGCGCCCAGGGTTTGCCATTCGAGCTGACAAGGTGGAAGCTTTGGCCCAATCGGCGCGGCCTCTGGACGATGGGTGGCATCATATCGCTGGTGTGCTCTCGGCTGACAAGCGCATCTTGCTCTATGTGGATGGTGATCTGGCTGCCAGTGCGAAAGCTCCGGGTTTGATCCCTAAGAAACCTAACCTGGGATTGCAGCTTGGCAGCGGTTCATCCTCGCTAGTCACGAGCTTTGGTAAAGGTGCGCCTTATACCGGTATGCTTGATCAGTTCGTGATCCACGAACAGGCCATGGATAATGGTGAAATCATCCAGCATGCACAGCAAGCATCCTTCCCGGCCCGCGGTGAGGAGAAGATCATGTTGGCGGCGTCATTTGATAATGGCGATGCCCGTGATGACGTTGGTGGGCAAAGCATGGGCGTTCTCTCTGGAGTCGACACCGGTAAAGGCAAAGTAGGGGCTGCGCTGTGGTTCCGTCCGCTGGCGGCAAATGGATCGGTGATCGGAGCTCATCCCGGGGCTACTCCACCACCTGCAAATAAAGGTTCATTTGTCGAGCATCAGTGGTCCAACAAGGTGCCCATCATCACGCGCGCCATGGTCATGGCGGGTAAAACGGTGTTTGTATCCGGCCCCCCCGATACGCTCGACGAAGAATATGCCTTTGAGCGGATGACTCAGAAAGATCCGGCGATCAAGGAGGAG
Organism: Verrucomicrobiota bacterium; assembly: GCA_030834415.1. Lineage (GTDB taxonomy): Bacteria > Verrucomicrobiota > Verrucomicrobiia > Limisphaerales > JAEYXS01 > JAEYXS01. The sequence continues at coordinate 15,616 of JAURFH010000054.1, forward strand.
CTTGCTGAGCAAGATGCTGCCTTGGAAGGAAAACGGGGCGCCAAAATGTGGGCAGTGAATACTGATACAGGCCGTCCACAAGGTGAACTCAAACTCGATAGCCCGCCGGTGTGGGATGGCATGGCGGTGGCGCAGGGTCGCTTGTATGTGGCGACAACTGATGGCAAAGTGCAGTGTTTCGGTAAACCGTCAGGCAAGTAATGTGTGCCGAGGAACGTCTGGTGATCCATGCGTAAGATTGATTCAAAGCAGTTGTGTGCAGGCTCAATAGCCCGGTCTGGTATCATGCTTGTGGTCATCGGTATGGTGATGGGCCTAGTCACGTCGTCGACTCAGGCCTGTTCCATTCCGGTGTTTCGTTATGCGCTAGATCGTTGGTCTGCCGATGCTTTCACCTTGGAAGTGACGGCATACGATGCGAAGGACGAGGCAGTGTCCAAGTTCTTGCGCAACCTGGGCACCAGCTCCCCGATGAATGTCACCGCCAAGCGTTTAACAGCCGAGGCCACAGGGCCATCGCGGTTATTGTTTCCGCATGCGGATGAAGTCGGGGGAGATTATCCGTGGTCGGGTGGATTGACGGCCGAAACGCTTGGCCAAATCACCAATTCACCGGCGCGGGCTGAGATTGTCCGGCGGATCGTCTCTGGAGACAACATGGTCTGGGTGCTGGTGGAGAGTGGTGACAAGGCAGCCGATGATGCCGCGGCTGAGAGTCTGCAGAAGCGCTTGAAGTATCTGGAACAGGTGGCGGAGATACCATTCATCGATCCCAGCGACCCAACGAGCAAACTTGGACCTGGACCGAAATTGGAAGTGAAGTTTTCCATGCTGCGAGTCGCGCATGGGGATGCGCGTGAAAGTGTGTTTGTAAAAATGCTGGCCGGGGCAAAGAAGAATCCTGAATTGGAAACGGGACCGTGGCTTTCGGCTGTGTTTGGGCGCGGACGTGCCTTGGGTGCCTGGTCGGCCAAGGGTTTTGGCAAAGAGCAGATCGATGAAGTTTGCCTCTTTCTGATGGGGGCCTGTTCTTGCCAGGTCAAAAACTTGAATCCCGGCTGGGATCTGTTGCTCACTGCGGACTGGGATGCGGAGTTGCGAAAGGCGGACAAGCTGGCGAAAGAGAGCGATAAGCACGTCTCCGTTACTGCCAAAGAGCCGGTTGCGGAACCGGAATCCGTGACATTTAAAGGTGAGCGCATCCAGCCCAAGGCTCCTTCACTCGCGTCAGGCATTGTCAGTGAGGAAGAAGAAGAGGTCGGGACGAATAAGGGAGCGAGTCCGGTCAATTGGGCTCTGTTCGGTGGAGTCGGAGTGTTGTTTGTGGCCGGTATCTGTTTCTGGTTTGGAGCCCAATCGCGGCGATGAAAAAATTAGCAGCCATACTGGTCTTGCTCGGGGTTGCTCTGTTGGTGATCTCCTCGTTCCAAAGAAGGGATTCAAAATCAGCCTCAGGGGAGAATGCGCGTGCTTCCCTGACGGTGTATTGCGCGGCTGGTTTGAAGAAACCAGTGGAGGCGGTGGCCAAACAATATCTCGCAGAACAAGGCGTGGAAGTGCAGTTGCAGTTCGGAGGTACTGGTACTTTGCTTAGCCAGATACGGGTGGCCAAACAGGGCGATCTCTTCATCGCGGCTGATGATAAATCTTTGGCGGATGCCAAACAGTTTGATGCTATCCATGAAGTTCTGCCATTGGTGCAGCAGCATCCGGTCATCGCGGTGGCGGTGGGCAATCCGAAAAAAATCCATTCTCTGGACGACCTGCTCCGTGATGATGTGCGGGTAGCACTGGCGAATCCGGAAGCAGCGAGCATCGGCAAGGTGGTAAAGGCTGTGCTGGCGGAAAAGTGGGGGCCTCTCGCCAAAAAAGCGGCGGTGATGAAGCCGACAGTAACGGAAATCACGGCAGATTTATCTTTGGGAGCGGTGGATGCCTCGGTGGTATGGAACTCCACGGTGCCGCAATTCAAAGGGGTCGAGGCGGTGGAGGTGCCAGAGCTGACTGCTAAAAAAGAGAATGCAAGTGCGGCGGTATTGACGGCAACCAAACAGCCGACGGCGGCATTGAAATTTGCCCGTTATCTCACGGCCCCGGAAAAGGGTGCCAAAATATTTGCCCAGCTGGGATTCATTCCGGCTGGTGGTGATAAGTGGGCGGAGAAGCCGGAGATGATCTTGTTCAGTGGCGGGGTGAACCGGCCAGCCATCGAGAAGTTGCTCAAGGAGTTTGCGGAACGCGAAGGGGCAGATGTCACCACGGTATTCAATGGCTGTGGGGTTCTTTGTGCGTCCATGAAATCGATGCTGGATGCGAACAATCCGAAATTTCCGGATGCTTACTACGCTTGCGATCTGTGCTTTGTGCCACCGGTCGCCGAGCATTTTCCTGATTCTGTGCTGATCACGGAGACGGACATCGGCATCATCGTGCAAAAGGGCAACCCCAAGAATATCAAGACGCTGGCGGACCTAGCGCAACCCGGGTTGAAAGTCGGTTTGTGCAACGCCATGCAGTCCACATTGGGATACATGACCAAAGGCATGTTGAAGTCATCGGGTTTATTGGATTCTGTCATGACAAATGTCGTGGTGCAGGTGCCCACGGCGGATTTTCTTGTGAACCAGATGCGGGCTGGGGCTTTGGATGCGGCCATTGTGTATCGGGTGAACGCTGCTCCACAGTCTGGGCACATCGATTATCTGACCATCGATCATCAAGGAGCGAAGGCCATCCAGCCGTTTGCCGTCAGGCGAAATTCCCCCAATCACCGGTTGGCAGAACGGTTGCTGGCGCATCTCAAGGCGAACCGGGCAGAGTTCGAAGAGGCAGGTTTCATCTGGCGGGGTGATGAGGCGGCGATCAAGAGCAAGGACATCCAGGTGCCCGACTGGTTGAAGGACTGATGAAGTATTCCTTCACAGGAAGGGCAGGGAAGGCTATCACGGTTCCGGTCTGTTGGTGTTAGAGATGCTTGAACATGGCTGCTTCTCCCAATCGCATTTCGGGTTTCTGGGCTTCGCTGGTGATGGTCACCAGCCTGTATCTCTTTTTTCTGCTCGCGATGTTGGTGGCCACGGCCAGTTACAGCACGCCAGGTGACCTTTGGAAAACGCTTAACTCTCCTGAAATACGTTACTCCATTGGCTTGAGCCTGGCGACGTGTACGACGACTGCTCTGCTATCTTTACTTGTCGCTGTTCCCATCGGGTATCTTTTGTCCCGGGCGAATTTTCGGGGTAAGGAACTGGTGGATTCGCTGATCGATATCCCGATTGTGTTGCCACCGATGGTGATGGGCTTGTGTCTCCTCATATTTTTCCAGAGTCCGTTAGGTCGTTTCCTTGAGCAGGGCATCACGTTCACTTACACCGTGGCGGGCGTGGTGTTGGCGCAATTTGTTATCGGCTCGGCGTTTGCTATCCGGACTATGCGCGGGACGTTTGATCATCTCTCAGCCAGACCTGAAGAAGTAGCGATGACGCTGGGTTGCACGCGGGGACAGGCGGTGTGGCTCGTTACTTTACCGGCTGCGCGGCGCGGGATGTTTGCGGCAGCGAGTGTGGCTTGGGCGCGCAGCTTGGGTGAGTTCGGGCCTATCTTGGTCTTCGCGGGAGCTACACGTATGAAGACGGAAGTGTTGCCGACCACGGTTTGGTTGGAATTGAGCGTGGGTAACCTGGAGGCTTCCGTGGCGGTGAGCATCCTCATGGTGCTGATGGCCTTGGTAGTGCTGGTGGCAATCCGGCTCGCGGGGGAACGTGTCTAGGCCATGATACGACTCGAAAACATCGCCTGGAGCGCAGGGCAGTTTAAGCTGGAGAACCTTTCGCTGACGGTGCCGAAGAATTGTTACGCGGTCCTGATGGGTAAGACCGGTAGCGGCAAGACGAGTTTGGTGGAGATTCTTTGCGGATTGCGTTTGTTGACCGCGGGCAAGGTGTGGATCGGTGAGGATGATGTCACGTATGCACTGCCGGGTGAACGGGGCATCGGCTATGTGCCGCAAGATGGGGCGTTGTTTCCCACCATGACCGTGCGAGAGCAGTTGGCATTTGCACCACGATTACAGAAGCGACCACTCAAGGAAATCGAAGCATTGGTGAAGCGGTTGGCCGATGAGTTGGGCATTGCGGGGTTGCTCGACCGACTGCCGCAGAAGCTTTCAGGCGGTGAGCGTCAACGGGTGGCCTTAGGTCGGGCGTTGGCGGCCAAGCCCAAGGTGTTGCTTTTGGATGAGCCGCTCTCGGCGTTGGATGAAGAGATGAGGGATGAGGTGGCGCAGTTGCTCAAGCGGGTGCGGCGGGAGCATGGATTGACCGCGCTGCATATCACACACAGCAAGCAGGAAGCCCTGCAGCTGGCGGATGTGGTTTTCCGATTGGAGAACGGGCAGGTGAGTGAAACAACTTTGGATTCTTTGAATTGATCATGGATTTGCCGGAACTGACAGCAGCGGAACAGGCCCGCTACGAATGGCAGATATGGGTCGAGGGCTTTGGCGTGAAAGGCCAGCGCCGGTTGAAGAACTCTACGGTGCTTATCTCGCGTGTGGGTGGAGTAGGTGGATGCGTGGCTTATGCGCTGGCCGCTGCGGGTGTGGGTAAACTCATTCTCGCGCATGCGGGTGATCTCAAGCCCAGCGATCTGAACCGGCAGTTGCTCATGACGCATGACTGGCTCGGCAAGCCGCGTATCGAATCTGCCGTGAAGCGATTACGTGAATTGAATCCGCATATCGAGATCATCGGGGTGCCGGAGAATATCTCCGAGGGAAATGTGGCCGGGCTCGTTGCGCAAGCAGACTTGGTGGTGGATGCCGCACCGTTGTTTCAGGAGCGGTTTCTGATGAACCGTGAATGTGTCGCCCAGCGCAAGCCGATGGTGGAATGCGCGATGTACGATTTCGAGGCCTATCTGACCACCTTCATTCCGGGCAAGACGGGCTGTCTCTCCTGCCTCTATCCGGATAATCCCGAATGGTGGCGACGGGAGTTCCCAGTCTTTGGGGCGGTGGCCGGAACGGTGGGGAACATGGGGGCCGTGGAAGCTATCAAGCTACTTTCGGGCGCAGGTGAAACGCTGGCTGGGCGATTGTTGAACATGAACCTGCGCGATATGACCTTTCAGACAGTGAACTTGCGGCGTGATCCGCAGTGCCAGATCTGCGGGGCTTCTACCTCCGGTACCAGCGTTTGACCTGCATCGGGTTTTTCCCCAAGATGGCCGAATCTTTATGGGAAATACGTTCGGTCATTTGTTTCGGATCACCACGTGGGGCGAATCTCACGGGGGCGGGGTGGGCGTCGTGGTGGATGGTTGTCCGCCGCGTCTGGAGCTGACCGAGGCGGATATCCAGCCGGATCTGGACCGGCGGCGTCCGGGACAATCCAGCATCGTCACGCCGCGCAAAGAGTCGGATACCGTCCAGATCCTTTCCGGCACATTTGAGGGCAAGACGCTCGGCACACCCATCAGCATGTGGGTGAAAAACCAGGACATGCGCTCGGAGGCTTATACCGAGATGGCAGACAAGTTCCGTCCTTCCCACGCAGATTACACCTATCAGGCCAAGTATGGCTTTCGCAATTGGCAGGGCGGGGGACGCACCAGTGCGCGCGAGACGATTGGTCGCGTGGCCGCCGGGGCCATCGCCAAGAAGCTCTTGAAAGAGCGCTTCGGTGTGGAAGTGCTGGCGTATGTGCAGCAGGTACAGAAGATTTCGGTGGAATTGAATCCGGACGAAGTGAAGTTCAAGGATATCGAGGCGAATATCGTGCGTTGCCCGGATCAGAAGGTGGCGGCGAAAATGATCAAGCTCATCGACAAGACGCGCAAGGCGGGTGACAGCGTGGGCGGCATCGTGATGGGCGTAGCGCGTGGCGTGCCGGTCGGCTGGGGGGAACCGGTGTTCGACCGGCTGGAAGCGGACTTGGGCAAGGGCATGCTGAGCCTGCCGGCGTCCAAGGGCTTTGATATCGGCTCGGGCTTTGATGGTATCCGCCTGACCGGGATGCAGCACAATGACTTGTTCCGCATGAAGGGTGGCAAGGTGCGGACCCTGACGAACCGTTCCGGGGGCATCCAAGGTGGTATCTCCAACGGGGAGACGATCTATTTCCGCGTGGCGTTCAAGCCGGTGGCCACGGTGATGCACGAGCAGGACACGGTTAGTAAAGACTTGAAGAACACGACTTTGAAGGGCCGGGGACGCCATGATCCCTGCGTCTTGCCGCGTGCCGTGCCGATGGTGGAGGCGATGACGGCGCTCGTATTGATCGATCACGCGTTGCGGCAGCAGGCGCAGTGTGGAATTTAGGGTGAAAAGATGCTTGCACGAAGGCCGGATGGTGCTTAGTTTTCGCCCCTCTTGGGTGGGCCGGTAGCTCAATGGTAGAGCAGCGGCCTTTTAAGCCGTTGGTTGTGAGTTCGAGTCTCACCCAGCCCACCACTAAATTTGCCAAAAAAACCCTGTATTTTATAAGGAATACGGGGTTTTTGCTTTCCTGCCCCAAATGCAACAAGATGCAAAGAAAGAACGGCAAATGCTGGCAAATGTCACTTTCTGGCAAATCTTCTGGCAAATCGAAAGCCCGCAAATTCCGCCTTTCCTCTGGCA
>JAURFH010000055.1 GCA_030834415.1 Verrucomicrobiota bacterium
GGTGTCTTGCTCACAGCTTTGAACGGTCTGTTCCTGGTCTTCATCGTCATCCAAGTGAAATATCTTTTCGGGGGAGACGCACTGGTGCAGACCACGGCGAAGCTCACGTATGCCGAATACTTTCGCAGCGGGTTCTTTGAGCTGCTGACGGTGGCGGCGCTGGTCTTGCCCTTGCTGCTTTGTTGCGACTGGGCGTGGAAAGAAGAGGAGAGCAAGAGCCGTTTTCGCCGGCTGGCTACGTGTCTCTTGGTGCAGCTTGGTGTGGTGATGCTCTCGGCCTTCAAGCGGCTGGCATTGTATCTGGATGCATATGGGCTGACGAAGCTGAGGCTCTATGCGGCTGCTGCGTTGTGTTGGTTGGGATTTGCGGCGGTGTGGCTGGGATTGACGGTCTTGCGTGATCGACGTCCCGCTTATGCACCCGGAATCGTAGCGGCAGCCTTTGTCGTGATCTTCGCTCTGAATGTGATGAATCCCGATGCGACAATCGCGAAGCATCAACTCAGTCGAAAGGAGGCGGGGAAGAACTGGGACTTGAAATATCTGTTGAGCTTGAGTGCGGATGCGGCACCCGTGTTCATCCAGCATCTCGACAGCTTTTCAGAATACGACAAAGCGCGAGTTTTGGGGCAAGTGTTCTATCGTTGGAGCGGAGCCACAGGTGACTGGCGGACCAGCAACTGGTCGCGCCGACAGGCGGCGCTATGGAAGGCGGAGAACCCAGAACTGGCAGCTAGTGCCGTAGTTGGAGAGAATAGGGGAGTGTCTTGGAGCAATAATTGGTCGTCGATGCGATAACAAGGAGGTCGATATGTCTGAAGAAGTGGAGATGCCGATCAACAAGAGATTCACTGTCGTTTTTCTGAGTGGATTGCTGCTGCCTATCTCTGGTTGGATGGAGTGCAGCTGTTTTGAAAGGTTATGAAATCGCGCGCCTACTTTGTTTGTTTGATGTTGGCTTGGATAGCGTCTGGCTGCAGTGAAAAAGTGCTTACCTTGAAACCTTCATCAGACTGGTTGCCGAAGTGTCACGATGGGCGACTTCAGATTAAAGTTTTACCAAATCCTGAGAACGTTCAACATGATTACACTGAGGCTTGGAAAGCTAAAGGGTGTAGGTTTTACTATTATGAGATAGACCCGACTGGCAAGCAGCTGGATTACAAAGTTTCGCATCCTTATGGCGATACTCCTATGGGTGCAGCCAGCTACACAGAGATAACTTTCAAGTATATCGATGCCTCAGGTAAAGAGTATCAGTTTAAGTGGTATAATAATGGTATTTATGAAGGTGACTTTTTGAGGTTGGAGAGTATCCCGATTCAGGTTCTTACATACCCGTATAAATTCGATGGAAGTAATAGTTATCCGATTTTGCTGATAGTTGGTATTAAAGGTTTTGAACGCCATTGAACAGTTTCTTAAAAGTGAATCTTTATAGTTAGTTAGGAGCACGACCAACTGCATAACTAGGCGTTTGGTATGGGCATTCAGAGGGAATATTTATGACAGCCATGAAACGCATCCGTATCTGTGTGGCGGTGATGATCGTCGGGTTGGTGTTCAGCGGGTTGACGGCGATTCCGCTGGAGACGGAGCTGAAGCTGATGGCCGATTGGCTCAATGTGGATCTGAACGGGCCGGTGCCCGAGGCGGGGCTGGGCCACTGGATCTATCGTGTGGCGCAGGGGCTTATGGAGATGAACGCGAAGCATCCATTTCTCGCGTATGGGTTCGACTGGTTGGCGTTCGGGCATGTGGTGATCGCGATCGCGTTCATCGGAGCGTGGCGTGATCCGGTGCGGAATGTGTGGTTGTTCGAGTTCGGGAAGATTGCGTGCGTGCTGGTGATTCCTTGGGCGCTGGTGTTTGGGGAGGTGCGCGGTATCCCTCTTTACTGGCGGTTGATCGATTGTTCGTTCGGAGTGATCGGGTATGTGCCGATGTGGCTGTGCGCGAAGTGGGTCCGGCAGGTTGCACCTGCGGGCCAATGAGGGAAAGTAGAGCTAACCGCTGATGGCGTAGCGGTCATTATTGGTCTCTGTTTTGCTGATAGCTGGACGCCCAAGTGCAAAGCGGTTATGGCACGACTATGCGGAGGGCGCGCGGCTGCACAGTGATACGGGCAGGGAGGGAGCCGATGGTGTCGCCTTCGAGTTCGAGCGGGGTTTCGGTCGAGGCGGTCAGTTCGAGATCATTCGTACGGAAGCATTGCACGCCAGCTGTCTGGATATGAGCACCGGTGAGTTGCACACTGCCGAGACGGCAGAGCATGGGGAGATTCACTCGCGGAAAGATGGAGACATCGATCAAGCCATCCGCAGGGTCGGCGTCAGGAAAGACCGGGAACTTACCGCCGTAGTATTTGCCATTGCCGATCAGGATGAGCTGACCCGAGCCAGAGTTCACACAGTTCTTCGCTTCGATGTGATGAGGCTTCTCAGACAAGGCACGAAAGCCAGCAATGACATAGGCGATAGGGCCGACGAGCTTCTTCATCTTCCAATTCACCAACTGAATGGCGCGGGCATCGAGACCGGCCCCGGCAAGCTGTGCGAAACAGCGGCGCTCGCGTTTACCCTCTGGTCCATGCTCGACCCAAGGCAGGTCGATGAGCCGTTCACGGCCTTGGAGGATCATAGGCCAAGCTTTGGCGAGATTGGTGGGGATGCCGTGTTCCTTGGCAAAGACGTTCACGGTGCCAAGGGGCAGGACGGCGAGGCGGGCGGATTTCAATCCTTCGGGTTCGTCGGCAATGCCGTTGAGGACTTCATTAACCGTGCCATCACCGCCAGCGGCGACGATTGTTTCAAAACCGTCACGAACGGCTTCAGCCGCGAGGATGCGTGCCGCGCCGGCAGCCCAAGTGAGCTTCAAGGCGCATTGTGATCCGATCTCATCCAGGTGCTGACGGAAGCGGTTCGCCTTCTCGCCTTTCGCCACCGGATTGAAGATGACGCACGTACGCATAGTGACGGGGCGAATGTTGGCGAGAATGAGCGCCGAGTCCAGTTTATTGGTCAGTTTAGACGATTGGCCATCCTTGCAAACCTGCGCTACCTTGGGCGCATGTTTATAGCCGGACTGGGCACCGCGGTTCCACTGCATCGCTACACTCAAGAAGAGTGCTGGCAGGCTTTTCAATCAGCGGCTCCTTTTGCGCAGTTGCCGGACCGATCGCGGGCGCTCTTGCGAAAGGTTCTCTCGGGCTCGAACGGCATCGCTGCGCGACATTTTGCCGTGGCTCCACTGAGTTCAGCATTTGAGATCACACATGATGTTTTACATGCACGCTTTGCCGAGGCAGCACCGGCGTTATGCACTGAGGCGGCGCATAAGGCGCTGGCGGATGCGCGTGTGAATGAGGAGGAGATCGATGCAATCGTCATCAGCACGTGCACAGGTTATCTTTGCCCGGGGTTGACGAGCTATGTCTCGGAGCGATTGGGCTTGAGGGCAAATGCGCTGGCCTTGGACTTGGTGGGGCAGGGATGTGGTGCGGCGATTCCTAATCTTCGAGCCAGTGAGGCTTTGCTGGCGTCTGGACGGGCGAAGCATGTGCTCTCCATCTGTGTCGAGGTGTGCAGTGCGGCGCTGTATGTGGATGATGATCCCGGGGTGCTGATCAGCAATTGCCTCTTTGGTGATGGTGCTGGGGCGGCGGTGGTATCCAAAGAACCACCGAGTCATCAACGGCGGATGGAATGGCTGGATACGGAGACAGTGTTGAGTGTGCCGGACCGGGACTACCTGCGGTTTGAAATGCGGCATGGTTTCTTGCGCAATCTGCTGGCCCGACAAGTGCCTGGCATGGCGGCGAAGTTTGCGGAAGAGGTGCTGACGACAGTTTTGGAGCGGCATCAACTTTCTCGCGAGCAGATCGCGGCGTGGTTGCTGCATCCGGGTGGACGCGATGTGTTGCGTGCTTTGCAAGACCGGTTGGGTTTGCAGGAGGAAGATCTGAAATGGAGCGCGGCGGTGCTGCATGACTACGGTAACATCAGCAGCTCGTCTTTGTATTTCGTGATGCAACGTGCGTTGCAAGGCGGTCATCCGGATGGGTGGTGGTGGCTGAGCTCGTTCGGGGCGGGATTTAGTTGTCATGGGGCCTTGGTGAAGGTCGAAGGTTGAAGTTGTCGGGCAAGGAAGACATGAAGATGGCGGCAAGACAGCTTGAGGCGGAGTTGCTGGATGAGCTGCCGGCAAGTGCGCCGGAGGCGATCCACTCACGTGGTGACCTGCGGCGGATCAATGCGTTGATGGGAAATGCGCGGTGGCTTGCGAGCACGGCGAAGGAGCTGAAAGTGCCGGCGCCGAAAACAATATTAGAGCTGGCAAGTGGCGACGGGGTTCAGCTGTTGCGTTTGCTGGAGCGAACAGGCTGGAGACCGGAGCAACTGATCCTCATCGACCAACAGCCGGTGGTGACAGAAGAGACGAGTAAAGAACTCCAACAACATTGTAGCGCTTTGAGCATCGTGGCTGCTGATGTGTTTGCCTGGCTGAATGCGGATGATACCCCGGCGGTGGACCTGATCACGACGAATCTCTTCCTGCATCACTTCGCGGACGAACGTTTGCGAGACCTGTTGGGTTTGATCGCGGCGAAAGCGGAAGCATTCATTGCGTGTGAACCGGAGCGTTCGGGGTTCGCTTACTTCAGCACACGCTTGCTGGGCTTGATCGGTTGCAATCAGGTGACACGGCATGATGCCGCCATCAGTGTGAGGGCAGGGTTTCAAGGGGATGAACTTGCGCGTTTGTGGCCGAAGGATGTGGCCTGGCAGGTGATCGAGCGGCAACGAGGTTTGTTCAGCCATTGTCTAGGCGCGCGAAAAAAGACCGACCAAGGAACGCGAGCATCATGAAACCCATCACCATAGTCGGCGGCGGGTTGGCAGGTTTGACCTTGGGCATCGCGCTTCGACGCGAGGGCGTGCCAGTCACATTACATGAGGCAGGGCAGTATCCGCGGCATCGGGTGTGCGGAGAGTTTCTGAGCGGGCGTGGTGTGGAAATATTGCGGCAATTGGGAGTCTATGAGGCGGCCTTAGCTGCTGGAGCGCGGGAAGCCAAGACGCTGAAGTTCTTCTCGGGAGATACCGGCACCCAGATTGTGGATATGCCGGAGCCGGCATTATGTATTTCCCGTTATCGTTTGGACGCTTTGCTTGCAGATGCATTTATTGGGCGCGGTGGTGTACTGCAGACAGGTAGTCGCTATTCAGGAGGCTATGCAGAGGGGGTTATCCAAGCTACGGGAAGGCAGGTGCAGACCGAAGTGGCGGGGTGGCGCTGGATTGGCATCAAGGCGCATGCTCTGAATGTGGCTTTGGAAGCGGATTTGGAGATGCACTTTGGCGAGAATGCTTATGTTGGTCTCTGCCGGGTGGAGGGAAAGAGGGTGAATGTCTGTGGCCTTTTCCGGACCAAAGAAGCGATACCTGACCTTAAAAAGGAATGGGATAAATGGTTATTGGGCGCTTGCGGGGTAGCTTTAACGAAAAAGTGTCCAAATATCATATTTGATAAAGATTCTTTATGTGTTGTTGCAGGTTTGCCGGTGAAATCATTCCAAAATAGTGACACCGGTGTTTTTAGTGTCGGGGATGCCGTAACTATGATTCCGCCCGTTACCGGTAACGGAATGTCACTGGCTATCGAGTCAGCTTGGAAAGCGGTCGGGGTTATCCAAGGATATGCATCAGGCCAGATTTCATGGAAGCCCGCCCAAGAACTTGCGCGCCAAGGATATGCCCGCAGTTATGATCGCCGATTGCGTTGGGCGGCATGGTTACAGAGAGGGGTTTTCTCGCCTTTGGTACGGGGACTGTTGGTGCGCAGCAGACCTGTCTGGCCTCCATTGTTACGGTTCGGATTTGGGGTCACACGCAACTAAGTAGTGTCACCGGGATTAACACGTTAGTCATAAATTGCCTGAGAATGGCCCACGGAATGCTAAATAATTGAGTCAACTGGAAGCCACCAGTTGACTGGCAACCGGGAGATACGTGTGAAACAACGGATTTTAATCGTAGATGATGAAGATATCATCGGAGAAACGCTGAAAGCTTACCTCGAAACCCATGATTTTGAGGTGTCTTTCATGACTGACGCCGTTGAACTTGTCCTAAAATTGGATAGTGAGGTCTATCATTTAGTCATATTGGATCTGGCGCTGGCAGACACAGATGGTCTGGAGGTGTTGGAAATGTTGAATCTTAGATTTCAACAACTGCCGGTTCTGATCCTTACCGGGATGGGATATGATGACGAACTGATGAATGAAGCGATGCGGTTACGGGCTGATGGGTATGTGAGCAAGACCATGGCCCTGCCGCATCTGTTGGCCGAGGTAAGACGGATTTTGCGCGGAATAAACCCGGCAAAAGGCAACTAAAGATATGACAGAAGACCGGGAGATTGATAAGAATTTGCTGGCGGTGGTCCCGCCGAGGTGTGTAAGTCCTTATGCACCGGCTTGATAAACGTCTCGGGCGACCACATCGCCGCGCACAGCCACCGTATGTGGCTTGACGAAAATCGTGAACGACATTGGCATCGATTTGTATTTCTCGCGGGAGTATCTGAAGCCCGCCATCATCATCTCACTCTTAAGTGTGTGGGTGCTGGTCGGTCTTTTTTATTACCTCAACCGCTATACAAAACGGCGCTATTTCACCACTTGGACCGCCGCCTGGATGTTCTATGCGGTCTGGCTGACACTTAGTCTGAGCCTGCAGAATGCCCCTGACCGGCCATTGCTGGTGATGTTCAAGCACTGGTGTATCTGTATCTCTGCCGTCTTTCTCTTGTGGGGCAGTGCGCGTTTCCTGAATCAGGCCGTAAGGCAGATTGAGGTTGGCCTGTTCATGGGGTTCTTGCTGGTCTGGAGCTTTGTCACCTCCTTTTACCTCGATGATTCGCTTCAGGCCCAATTGCCGATCTTCGGCCTGATCGCACTGACCAGCCTAATTACTTCCTTCTGCTTTCTTCAATTCCGAATGCGGCAACCGTATATCGGTTCCGGCTTGTTGAGCGTGGGCTTCTTCCTGTGGGCGGTTTACATGGCCGCCTATCCGTTCATCCAATCCTCGGAATATCTCATCACGGCTGGCTATTTCATCTCTGCGGTGGTCCAGTTGTTCATCGCTGTGAGTATGATTGTGCTCGTGCTGGAGGAAGCCCGGACGCGTAACGAGCTGGCATTGCAACAGATGCGCGCCCACAAGTCTGAGACGGAAGTGTTGCAATCGCGCATCGCTTCGACGGAGGAGCGTTACCGCAGTTTGTTTGATCAGGCAAGTGAAGGCATTGTGATCGCTGCCACCGAGGATATGCGGGTGCTGGAATTGAACCAGACGGCCCGCCGTTTATTGGGCGTGGCGCGGATGGATAGTGTGCCGCATCCGCTGGGCACTTTTTTTGAATTGAGCGACGGCAAGTCGAAGCCGAATGACGGTCCGGAATGGTTCTCGGCTTTGCGCCAGTCGCGGCAGGTTAAAATCACCCGGCGGGATGGCAGCAGCACGCCCGCCGAGGTAGACGGTGCAGTCATCAAGTTTGACGGCCGACCAGCCTACCAGTTTTTTATCCGGGAACTGACCGAGCGCACCCGGTTGGAACAGCAGCTGCGGCAGGCCGAGAAATTGTCGGCGTTGGGACAATTGATCTCTGGTGTGGCGCATGAGCTGAACAATCCGCTCGCGGTCATCAAAGGCTATCTGGAGCTGGTGCTTGCCCGGCATGATATCAATAACCAGACCCGCACAGATTTGGAGAAAGTCGCCTCAGAGGCAAACCGGGCGGCGAAGTTGGTGAACAACTTCTTGTCCTTCGCCCGTGAGCAGCCCGCACAACAGCGCATGACGAACCTGAATGAGCTCGTTCAGCGGGTGGCGGAGTTGCGCCGGTTTGATCTGCGCGTGGCCAGTGTGGATTTGATCTTTGAGCTGGATCCGGATTTGCCGAACACGCTTTTGGATGCGGACCAGATTCAGCAAGTATTGGTGAACTTGGTAACTAACAGCATTCATGCCCTGCTGGAAGTGCCAATGCCCCGTCGCTTACTCATCACAAGCAGCCTGCAGAATGGCAATATCATCCTAGCGGTGCAAGACAGCGGGCCGGGGGTTCCGGCTGAATATATCCCGCGTATTTTTGAGCCGTTTTTCACGACCAAAGAAGTGGGGACAGGTACGGGATTGGGACTGTCCATCGCGCACAGCATCCTCGCGGATCATCAGGGGCGCATTTACTACGAGGAAGCCACGGGTGGTGGCGCGCGGTTCGTGTTGGAGATGCCTGTCAGGCAAGGACCCGAATTGCCGGCGGTGGAACCGGAGAAGGTGGAAAAAGAAAAACCACGCACCAACATCAAGAATGCAGAAAATGTAAGCATCCTGATTTTGGATGACGAGCGGGCGATCGCCGAATTACTGGGTGAGATGCTGGGCTTGCTTGGTTACAATGCCGAACTTTGCCACAGCGGTCAGCAAGCCTTGGATGTGATCGCTCATGAGGATTTTGACGTGGTGCTTTCAGATTTCCGCATGCCAGTGATGGATGGTCAGGAATTTTACAAACGGGCCATCAACATCAAGCCGGGGCTGGCTCGCCGGTTTGTCTTCCTCACGGGCGATGTTGTCAGTGAGGATACGCGTGAATTCCTTTCCTCCACCGGCAACCCTCACATCGCCAAGCCCTTCCAACTCAACAAAGTGGAAGAGGCGGTTATCAAGATTCTGCGCGAGCAGGCAGTGGCGAACTAACCTGATCCTCGGGTAACTTTTTCCTTTGCGGCAGGGATTTTCCAATCGAGGACCTATGTTCCACAAATTAGGTCCAGCGTGTAGTGGTCTTAGCGATCAACTTACATTAAGAAACGAGGCTGTTATCTCGATCGTTTCTGAGGTCGTATATGAAAAAGCCCGTCCATCATCACAAGATTCGCCTGCGCTTGCGGGAGATCGGCCAGCTATTCAATTCCATGGATCCCTCGCCGTTTCAGGAGAAGGATTTGGATCAAGATGCGGAAGAATTTATCGTGAGTTGGGCGCAGGAATTTCCCCGGAATGACCCAATTGAACTGATCGTGCAACTGGACCGGATGCCGGAATGGTCGGACGCGCTCAAGACGACCACGGATGCCATCCACCATTACTTTGCCTATCGCGCGAAGCTGAATTGGATGGAGTTCAAGCGGCTGATGAAAACCGGGCGGACGAGCCTCATCATCGGGTTGTTATTCCTTGGAGCCTGCCTCTTTGGTGTGGAGATGCTGGCGATGCGGGAAGCAGGTACGGTGCTGACATTTGTCCGGGAGAGTTTGATGATAGCGGGCTGGGTGGCGATGTGGAGGCCGATGGAGATCTACCTCTATGAATGGTGGCCCCTCCGTCGCAAGGGGCAAATCTTTGAGAAGATGGCGCGGATGCCGGTGCATATCGTGGTGGGCAAAGGCGAATCGCCAGTGAATGTGGAAGTGCCGCCGGCGAGTGGAATCTGATCAAGGCATCAGTTCACGCAGTTCAGCGACGATGCCGGGGAAGAGTTCCAGAAAATGGGTCACATCCTCATCGGTGTTTTCCTGTCCCAAGGTTAGGAGCAGCGCCCCTTTGGCCAGCGAAGGTGCTTGGCCGATGGCCGCGAGGGCCGGGGAAGTTTTTAACGCCTTGGTAACACAGGCTGTGCCGCTGTGCAGGGCGATACCCTTCAGGTCGCAGCGCAATACCACGGCTTCGCCTTCCAAATCGGCGAGACTGAAGTGGATGTTCGCGGGGTGGCGATGTGAGCTGGGAACCGGACCGTTGAAGGTGAGTTCAGGGACTGATTTCTCCAGTCCCGACCATAGCTTCTGCTGGAGTGCTTGGACATGAGCAGCGCGTTGCACTTGCTCGGTTTGAGCCAAGACCGTGGCGATTCCCGTACCCACAATGCCCGGAAGATTTTCTGAGCCGGGACGCCGGCCATCCTCTTGCACGCCTCCGTGCAAGATATTTTGCAAAGGCGTGCGGCGATTGCGGTAGAGCACGCCCACTCCTTTTGGGCCGTAGAAACGCGAAGGACTGAGGGCGAGCAATTGTATGCCAAGGGCTTGCACATCAATCGGCAGCCAGCCGGCACTGAAGGTCGCATCGACAAAGACCGGGATGCCGCGTTCTGCGGCTACGACGGCGATCTCTTTCACCGGTTGGATGGTGCCGATATCGAAGTTCGAATGATGCAGGCAGATGAGAATCGTTTCATCGGTCAGCGCTGCCCGGATGGCTTCCGGATCAATCGTACCATCCGGTTTCACCATGACTTTGGTTGTTAGAAAGCCCAGGGTTTCCAGCCAAGCCACCGAACCGCTGACAGCGGGGTGTTCGGCGGTGGAGTACACGATGTGATTGCCCAAACGTTTACCAGCAAGGGCGGCACCTTTGATCGCGAGATTGACCGCTTCAGTGCCGCCGCTGGTGAAGATGACAGATTCGGGAGTCTCAGCGTTCAGGAACTGGGCGACTTGAGTCCGGGCTTCGATTAATGCCTGACGTGCCAGTAACCCCTGCTGGTGAAAGGAGGAGGTGGAGCCGAAATGTTCCGTGAGCCATGGGCGCATGGCTTCGAATACTTCGGGGCGCACCGGAGTGCCCGCTTGGTAATCGAAGAAGATGCGTCGCATAGGATGACGTTACGGCAAACGCCAGACGCGAACAAGGGCCTTGCGGGTGGGGGTGCTTATTTCCCTTCGGCTGCCGTCAGATACTCGCTCAACGCCTGCATGTTCTCGATAAAGGTGCTAGTCTCGATGCGCCGGCCAAAGGACAGGTCTTTGACTTCTTTCACGAACTTGCCTTCGGTCATCCAGCGGCCTTGTGAGTCCAGTTCTTTGATAGCTTTCTCCACTTTGGAGGCGAGCTTGGCTTGGGTAGATGCGCGGGTCTTGTCGGACATCGGTTTGGGCTGTTTCTTGGCGAGCAGTTTTTCGCGCCCATCCGTTTGTAGTTGCTCCCACGCGGCAAAGGTCTTGCGCATACCGAAATCGCTCTCCCAGCCATAACCGGTCTGGCGTTCCTTGCTGATGTCCTGCAGGCGGTAGTAGATCTTGCCATCGCGATCGCCATAGATGGGTTTGTTCGTCGTGAGTTCGTAATAACGCGCCCAACGTCCCGGGGCGATCTCTGAGCGTTTGTACCAGGCCAAGGCACGTGGGATAGGCTCGATGTATTTGGCATCGCCTGTCTCTATGTAGAGATCAATGAGCGTGCGGATGGCGCCGCTGCTCTCACCACCGGTGGCGGCGGGCGGTTCAAAGGCGCGAGCCCAGGCAGGTTCCATCTTTTGGTTGTACTGTTGGGCCCAGACGGGTTGAGGTTCGGGCAACTGGGCAAGCAACAGGAAGTCACCAGCTTTTTTCGCGGCAGCCAGATAGCGGGCATCACCGAACTGCTTGTGCGCAGTCATCATGGCGTCGATGCAATCGGCGATGGCATTGTCGTTCAAGGTGTAATAGCCCTTGTAATCCGCCTTCGGATGCTGGCGCGGATACTCCATGGGGATGGTGGCTTTCTTGATGGGATACTCGGTCACGCTCTTGGGTTTGCCATCATAACGCTGCGGCCAAGCCCCGATGGGATACTGCGCCTCCAACATTTTCTTAAGGCCGTAAGCGAGAGCAGTGCGGATTTCTTTTTCTTTCGGATTCGTGGAATCCTTTACCACAGCTACGTATTGTATCAGGAAGCGCAAGGCATCCTGCGTGTTGTTGTCATCGTAGGTGGAGATGTTCTTGCGCTTGGCGATCTGGGCGGCGGTGAGTTTGCCGACATCGGTACGACGATAGGCAAGTGCACCTTTCGCGGGGGCGAAGTCGATCAGGTAATCCCAACCACCGGACTCAAGCTGGCCTTGGGCCAAGGCATAGGCGGCATCACGAGCGGCTTCCAAATGGATGGCATCACCGCTGGCAGCGTAGGCTTTCAGGAAAGTTTCACCCATGGCCGGGGTGCCGGGCGGCTGGATCCAGATCTGAGTGTCGGTGGCGTTGTTCTCGCCCGCCCGGATTTTCAGATCTTCTGAGTAACGCCAAAGATAGCCGCCTTCCGTGGCGATGGAGCGCATGTATTGGGTGGCCTTGGTGAGGGTGGCTTTCACTTCGGGTGCAGACGGAGCGGCGAAGGTCTGCGTGACGGCCAGACAGGTGGTTAGGGCCAAAATTGTTAAGGGCGCTTTCATAAGCCAAGTGGTAATTATGGGCACACTAGCATGGGGTGATGGTTTGCCAATCACCGTTTGTTGGTGATTTCCCGGCATGTTCACACTCGACACTTCGGCCTGTGGTCCCTACACGAATGGGCGCGTGGCGGATGCAAGTATCACCAGTTGGTTGATCGCGTATGCGGCAGTGCTGTTCATCGGCCTGTCGAAGGCGGGCTTTGGCGGCGGGCTGGGCATGCTCACGACGCCGCTGTGTGTGATGGCTTTTGGCTCCAAGGACGCGGTGGGAATCCTCTTGCCGCTCTTGTGTGCGGGAGATGCCTTCACGCTGTATCACTACTGGGGTAAATGGGAGAAACGCAACGCGATGTTGGTCATGCCCGGGGTAGTCGTCGGGGTGTTGGTGGGCGTGCAGTTGATCGGACATTTCTCCTCCCGGCAGTTCAATATCGTCATCGGGGTGCTGGCAATCATCTTCGTGCTGTTTCAGCTGTTCAAGGATCGCATCTTCGCGGCGGAGAAAGCGTTTCAGCCGAGCCATAAAATCGCTTGGCCGTTCGGGCTGGGCATCGGGATCACCTCCACCTTCGCCCATGGAGCGGGGCCGGTGGCAGCGCTTTATCTGGTGCCGCAAAAGCTGGCGAAGGAAGTCTTCGTGGCCACAAACATCCTCATCTTCACCTGTGTGAACTGGATCAAGATGCCGTTCTTCATCTTGGACCGTTCGATGATCGATGTGCCGTTACTGGCGAGTCACGCGCTTATCAACAAAGAGACCTTGATCAAGAGTGCCACCTTGCTGCCGATATTACCATTCGGTGTGTGGTTTGGGGTGTGGCTCAACCGCAAAGTGTCCGAGAAGGTTTTCATGCGATTAGTGTATCTCTTCACTTTCCTGACGGGCCTTCACCTCATCTTCCATTTCGATTTCAGCAAGCTGTTTGGAAAGTGATCTTGGTGAAAGGCGCATGCTTTTCCCGTTGCCCCCCGTTGCAAGGTCTGCTTCTGTTTGCGGGTAATCTGAATTTTGCATCCTAGGCGGCCGTCTGTCTTGGTGCCTTTTACCTTATGAAGATGAAGAGACTCCTGATTCTCTGTGCCGCTGCGGTGGCATTGCTGGCTGCTCCTCAATTGAGGGCCGAAACTCCCAAGCTCGTGGTTGCCATTCTGGTGGACCAACTTCGCTACGACTATCTCGAGCGCTTTGACCAGCACTTCACCACGAACGGCTTTCGGACCTTCACGAAGGATGGTGCGTTCATGACTTACGCGCATTATCCCTATTACCCTACCAAGACGGCACCGGGTCATGCGACGTTCCTCAGCGGTTCACCGCCCTCGGTGCATGGTGTCATCGAGAACGACTGGTTTGACAAGAAGACCCGCCGCTCGATGTATTGCGTGGAGGACAAGTCTGTGCAAGGCGTGGGCACCACCTCTGCGAAGGGACAGATGTCGCCGCGTAATTTCATGGGCACGACATTGGCGGACAGCATGCGTCTGCACTACGGTTCCAAGGTCGTCGGTATTTCCATGAAGGACCGTGGTGCGGTCTTGCCGGCGGGCAAGAAACCCACGGGTGCCTATTGGTTTGAATCCAAGAGCGGCAATTTCGTCAGCAGCACCTATTACATGAATGAGTTGCCGGCGTGGATGCAGGCTTTTAACGCCAAGAAAATCCCCGCCTCATTCATCGGCCAGAAGTGGACCCACCTGATCGACTCCAAGTTCTATACCATGCCTGATGATGGCATCAGTGAGGGCAAACTCGCGGGTGAGAAGACCAGCACGTTTCCGCATACGGTAAATGATTCTAAGGGCGATGGCACCGAGACCATCATGCCCACGCCTTACGGCAATCAAGTCCTGCTGGAGTTGGCCAAGGCCGCCATCGACGGTGAGAAGCTGGGGCAGGGCAGCCAGCCGGATGTGCTGTGCGTCTCGTTTTCTTCCATTGATTACTGCGGGCACCTCTTCGGGCCGGACTCGCAGGAGGTGATGGACATCACTTTGCGACTGGATCGCCAGTTGGCCGATCTCTTCACCTATCTCGATCGAAAGATCGGGATGAAGAATGTGATGATGGTGCTCACGGCAGATCACGGCGTGGCACCCATCCCGGAACAGTCGGCGCAGAACGGTTTTGATGCCGGTCGCGTGAAAGACACGGAACTCATGGTGGACCTGCTGGGCAAGCTCGACCAGAAGTTCGGCCCCGGTAAATACTTCCTCAACCCGAAACCGGTCGAGGGCAACCTCTACTTCAACCACCAGTTGCTCGAAGAGAAGAAGCTCGCGCCGAATGATCTCTGTAACTTCATCCGCGAATGGGCGCTCGATACCGGCAAGTTCCAGGCAGTTTACAGCCGTGAACAGTTGCTGGATGGACGCACACCGGGTCAGCTCGGTAAGACGGTCTTCAATGGCTACAACGCCGAGCGTAGCGGGGATGTGGTGATGGTAACGAAGCCTTTCCTGCTCATGAGCGGTTATCCTAGCGGCACGAGTCACGGTTCACCCTACTCTTATGACACCCACGTGCCGGTATGCTTCTACGGCAGCGCTTTCCAGCCGGGCCGGTATGCGGATGAATTCTATATCACCGATATCGCACCGACCATGGCCGCCGCCTTGCGGGTGGAGGAGCCGGTAGGTTCCATCGGATTGCCCTTTGTGAAGGTCTTGAAGCCGTAGTAGCGAAACCCGCTTTATCGGGCGATTTGCCCGCTCTGGTCACCAGGGCGGGCATTTTTGCGCCCGAACTGGGTTAACAGATGACAGGGCCGCAACTTTCCGCGCAACCTCTGGCCATGAAGCTTGTTTAACCCAGAGGTTTCGCCTTACATACGGGGCAACCTGAGTATTGAATGACAAGTCGTTGCAAGAAGGTCTGGTCTGCCCTCTGGCTGATGGCCCTGGCGAATTTCTTCGCTTTGAGCGTCCATGCCCAGACTACCCATGTGGTAGAAGTCAACGGTGCCCAGTTCAATCCCTCCACTGTGCCCAACGCGTTGGTCGGTGATACGCTTCTCCTGAGGTTCAGGGACGACTATCACACGGTATATCATGAAGGAGTGCTCCTCTTGGGGCGGGCACAGTTTCGTAACGAGGAATATTCCCAGACTTTCTCGGCTGACGGTACCTATGTTTATACAGACACACGCTATAATAGCACCTTAACCGTGACTGTTTCCCAGCCTGTCAATGCTGCGCCTACGGTGAATATCACGAACCTAGCCCTGCGCGTGGCCATCAAGGCGGGGAGCAATGTGGTGCTCCGGGCTTCGGCGGATGATGAGGACGGCAGCATCCGACGGGTCATCTTTCAGTATGGGGTGGGTACCAATCTCGCAGCGCTCACTAATATCATCGGGACCAGCACGGTATCGCCCTATAACATCACATGGACGAATCCAGCAGCCGGCCGTTATCTGGTGCGGGCACAGGCGTATGACAATCTGGAGGTCTTCGCCAATTCGCCCCGCATCAATCTGAGTCTCTACACGCCCTTCACCAATACCCTGCCGGCAGTCACCAATGTCTCGGGAGTGAGCAACTTGGTCTTCCGGTTCAATACGGATACCGGGCTGGTGTATGCGGTGGAAGTGAGCACGAACCTGACGAACTGGTCGGCCATCACCACGAACACCGCTACGAACAGTGCCATCGAGGTGCTGGATCCAAATCTTAGCGCGTTGAGCAACCGGTTTTACCGGATACGGTTGATTCCTTGATCCGGTGTCACCGCCTGCTGCGTTGACAGCTCCCTTTCCCTTCACTCAACTAATTCACCGTTCCTCGAAGTGCGCCTTCCTGTCTGATCCGTTCAACCTGACTCCGCCGATGCATCCTGTCCTGCGGCACTCTAGCATCCGGCCTTTGCCTCCCGGACCAAACCCTCGCCAGCCACTTCTGCCTCCGTTCGTCCTCCCGTTTGGAGTGCTGCGGCTAGACGCAGCTTTCCCTCCGAGGCGGCTTGACGCCTCGTTTCCCCCAACTGGGACGCCGAACTTCGGCGAAACTATATCAAAGAGCAATGAAACCGCCCGACCCCGGCGAGTGTGTCGTGTTCTTCCCCCTCCTAACAGGGAGGTCGAATTTAGTGTTTGTCCAGAACCAGGCTGGTTCCGCAGCGGCTCATGGATTCCCCGGTGGGAATCGTAAAATCCTACGCCCACCAACGTCCAGTTCGCCCTCCAGCTTACGGGCCCTGATCCAAACACCCGACACCCTTCACCTATCCTCTCGGCCAAGCGACCGGCTGTTTTTCCTCCTTCTCCTTCACGGGAGAAGGATTGAGGATGAGGGTGATCCCCTCCTCCCAACCTTCCCTTGGCCTGACGGTTCCATAAGGATTGCCAAAACAAATCCAACGATTCATCTGGCTTGAGGTTTGGGGGATTTCTTCATTCTGCATTCAGAATTCTAAATTCCTTCCGCCTCTCCTTTACCGACAACGAGTTGTCAGCACTGGCTCCATCGCACTTCCTTAAAGAAAAACAACCGCTTTCACTTATCTAATAGCGACATCAAAAATAACACTTTGCGACTCAGGGAATTGCACGTGAAGATTTTTCACTTTTACACCCGCGCATCCCCCTTTCCTCCCTCCCGGTGGTCGAGAAAAGGGCAGGGAGAGCAGTCCACTGGCTTTCTGAACAAGGCTGTCGGCCATCGGAAACGGGTCCAACCTTCATCGCGTCATCGCCTGTTCAAAACTTAAACCTCACGATTCAAAATTAGCCGCTCCCCACTTGGGACTTGTCTGCCCTCCCAAACCCGGTACACCTCCCGCCGTGCCAGTTCAGAAAACCAAGCGGACTACCCGCACTCCTCGGAAGACCGTGGCGAGAACCCCCTCGCCGCCAGTTTCCTTGGCAGACGATCTGGCCCGGTTCCGCGCCTTCGGCACCCGCACCCGGCGTCTCACCACTTACGCCTTGGGCGGTGCGCAACTCGCCGTGCCTACGTTCGTGAACGAGTTCTGGACCGCCAAACAACGCGCCGCCAGCAACCTGCACGAGATATCCTACCGCGCCTGCTTCAAGCCCCAGCTCCCGCGTTTCTTCATCGGGCGCCTCACGCAGCCGGGCGAGGTCGTCTATGATCCCTTCATGGGTCGCGGCACCACGCTCATCGAGGCCGCGCTCATGGGCCGTGTGCCGTATGGCAACGACGTCAACCCGCTCAGTATCACCCTCGCGCGTCCCCGCACCAATCCGCCGGAGCAGAAAACTGTGGTGCAGCGCTTGGGTGAAATCGATTTTCAAGACGCCGGTGAACAGCCGGAAGATTTGTTGATCTTCTATCACGCCGATACCTTGCGGGAGATTTCCGCCCTCAAGAAATACCTCATCATGCGCAGGGAGAACCATCAACTCGACCACGTGGATGAATGGATCGCCATGGTCGCGCTGAACCGCCTCACCGGTCATTCGCCGGGGTTCTTCTCCGTTTACACCATGCCGCCGAACCAGGCCGTGTCAGTGAAATCCCAGCGCAAGATCAACGAGCGCCGCCAACAGGTGCCCACTTATCGCGATGTGGCCAAGATCATCCTGAAGAAATCGAACCAGTTGCTGAAAGAACTGGAGCGCGAAACCTTGGCCATGCTGGCCAGTGTGGCGGCCCAGTCCCGCTTCACCACCGCCACCGCCGATGCCACGCATGAATTGCCTGCGGGCAGCGTCGCCCTCGTCGTCACCTCGCCGCCGTTTCTGGATATCGTGGATTACGCCACGGATAACTGGCTCCGTTGCTGGTTCCTCGGCATCGATTCCCAGTCAGTGAAGATTACCGTGCCGAAGCAACTGGAAGTCTGGTCGGACGTCATGACCAACGTCTTCCGAGAACTCCATCGCCTGCTCAAGCCGGGTGGCCATATCGCCTTTGAAGTCGGTGAAGTGAAACACGGCAAAGTGAAACTGGAAGAAGCGGTGATTTCATGCGGCCTCACCGCCGGTCTGGAACCGCTCCTCGTGATGATCAACGACCAAGAATTCACCAAGACGGCGAATTGCTGGGGCGTGGACAACAACGCGAAGGGGACGAATACGAACCGGATTGTGGTTTTTCGGAAAAGTTAACCACAGATCCACACAGATAAAAATAGATGCCGAACAAGGCGTGATTTATAGCGGACCGCGGCTGTGTCCGCCGAGGACCAGCCGCAGCGGCGACGAATGGGAAGAAGCCGCTAAATATTCGGACGCTGACGAAGTTTCGAACCTGCTGCGGCTGGTTCCCTTTGGGGAACACAGCCGCGCTCCCCCAAGAGCCAAAGGCCCGGCCTCATATCAGATGGCATGGGTATTGGCAGGTGAGCGAAACAGCGCTACACCGCTGGATGTATGAAACCCAAAAACACCAACACCCATGCCATCTGGTATGAGGTCGCACCGTTGGTGCTGTCTAAAACAACTTGCTGGTCATTCGACATTGCTCATTCCTTCGTCATTCGGATTTGGGCATTTTACATTCCTCATGATTTTCCTCCCTCACCGTTGACTTGATGGCGTTCGCCTTTACATTCCGCCCACATGTCGAAGGCGACGCCACGGCCGGTCATCCGCTTGCGCGGGGTCCGGCACAATAACCTCAAGAATTTCGATCTCGACCTGCCCACAGGCGAGCTGGTGGTCATCACCGGGCTCAGTGGGTCGGGGAAGAGTTCGCTTGCCTTTGACACGCTCTTCGCCGAGGGCCAGCGGCGGTATATCGAGACGTTTTCCCCTTACGCGCGCCAGTTCTTCGACCGCATGGACAAGCCGCAGGTGGACAGCATCGAGGGCATCCCGCCCGCCATCGCCATCGAGCAGCGGAACTCGGTGAAGAGCACGCGCTCCACGGTGGGCACGATGACGGAGATCTGCGACCACATGAAGGTGCTCTGGCCGCATCTGGCCCAGCTCCATTGCCGTCAGTGTGATCAACTGGTGCGCAAGGATTCCCCGCAAGACGTTTGGGAGAATGCGAAGCAGGAAGGGACCGCCGAGGTGCTGGTCACTTTCACCGTGGCTTTGTCCGAGAAGCTGGCGATGGAAGAATCGCTGAAGCTTGTGGCCAAGCAGGGGTATCAACGGCTTTTGGCAGGGGATAAAGTCCTGCGCTTGGAGGATGTGCTGAAGGATGTAGCGCAGTTACCAGCGGCCAAGCAACTCATCGTGGTGCAGGATCGCATCAAGCTGATCCCGGCGAACCGCTCACGTTTTGTGGAGGCGTGTGAGCAAGCCTATCATTTCGGCAAAGGGAAACTCGCGCTGTATCGGATCGAGGATCTGGCGAAACCGTGGCGGCGGTTCTCCAAGCATCTGCATTGCGCGACGTGTGATATCGAGTATCGCGATCCTTCGCCAGCGTTGTTCAGTTTCAACAATCCGGTGGGGGCATGTCCGGCTTGCCGGGGTTTCGGGCGCGTGATTTCCATCGATTATGATCTAGCGATTCCGGATCGCTCCAAGAGTCTGAACGGAGGCGCGGTGCGCCCATGGCAAACGGGCGTCTCCGCCGAGTGCCAGGTGGATCTCACGAAGGCGTGTCGCAAGCACAAGGTGCCGATGGATGTGCCGTTTGAGGAGCTTTCGCCCGAGCATCAGAGTTTTGTGGTGGATGGCGAGCCGGGTTATGGCAGTAATGAGGCGAACCAGTGGCCGCATAAATGGTATGGCGTGAAGGGCTACTTTCGATGGCTGGAATCCAAGTCTTACAAGATGCACGTGCGCGTGTTGCTCTCGCGCTATCGTGCCTACACGAAATGCCGGACGTGTGAAGGGAAGCGGTTTCAACCGGAATCCTTGCTGTATCGGGCCAAGATGGATCAAGGGAGTGAGGCGAAAGGGGTTTCACTTACCCTGGCGGATTTTTATCTATTGCCGATCCGTGATGCGCTGTCGTTGGTGGAGCGGTTTGCGGCCGGGCGCAAAGGGGCGGTGAATGATCCCATCCAGGTGGTAGTGAATGAGGTGCGGGCGCGCTTGGGTTATCTGCATGAGGTGGGCTTGGGATACATCACGCTGGACCGGCCCACGCGGTCGCTTTCCGGTGGTGAGACGGAGCGGGTGAACCTTACGACCTGCTTAGGCACTCGGCTGGTGAACACGCTGTTCGTGCTGGATGAACCGAGCGTGGGCTTGCATCCGCGCGATACCGAGCGGCTGGTGAAGATTCTCGAACGCTTGCGTGACACCGGGAATACCGTGGTGGTGGTGGAGCATGAGCCGGGCGTGATGCGCGCGGCGGATCAGATCATCGATCTCGGCCCCGGTCATGGGGAGAGCGGTGGTGAGATCGTTTTCCAAGGCCCGTTTGCAGAGGTGCTGAAGAGCGAGCGGTCGTTGACGGGGCAGTATCTGAGCGGGCGCAAGCAGATCGAAGTGCCGGAGAGAAGGCCGGTGGGCTTGGCGCAAAGTGGCACTGGGGAATTGCGGGATGCGAAGATGGCGTATCGGGTGGCGAGTGAGGCGAAGGCAACCGGTGGGCGGGGACGCCCACATCACTCGCAGGCAGTGATGCCTGCGCTACATTTGAGCGGGGCGAAGTTGCATAATTTGCAGGATCTCACGGTGGAGATTCCGTTGGCGCGGATGGTGTGTGTGACGGGCGTGAGCGGGTCGGGCAAGTCCACGTTGATTCGCGAGGTTTTATTACCGGCCTTGACGCAGAAGTTCGCGGGATCGGTGAAAGTGAAATCGGATGATGACGACGCGGATGAAGATGAGGAGGGCGAGTCAGGTTTTACGGCGGCGAAGGTGACGGGGTGGGAGGAACTCGGCGGTGTAGTGCTAGTGGATCAAGGCACGTTGGGCAAGACGCCGCGTTCGAATCCGGCGGTGTATATCGGTGCGTTCGATGATATTCGCGAGGTATTCGCGCAGGCGGAGTTGGCGAAGCAACGAGGACTGGGTGCGAGCGCGTTCAGTTTCAATTCCGCGCAGGGCCAGTGCGAGCGGTGTCGCGGGGCGGGTTTTGAGAAGATCGAGATGCAGTTCCTGAGCGATGTGTTCATCAAGTGCCCGGATTGTGAGGGGCGCCGTTATCGTCCGCACATCCTGGAGGTGAAGGTGCAGAGTGCGCGGCGGGCCAGTGCGGAATCCAACGAACTGTTGATCACCGAGTGGTCCATCGGGGATTTGCTGGAGGCGACGGTGGATGACGCGGTGGCGTTCCTCGGTGAGTTGCCGGATCTGCGTCCGGCGCAGCGTGCGTGTGCGAGCTTGCGGCTCTTGCAGGATGTGGGGCTCGGCTATCTGCGCGTGGGTCAGCCGATCAATACGCTTTCCGGCGGGGAGAGCCAGCGCTTGAAGCTGGTGCGGCATCTGGCGGAGTGGAACGTGAACGCGCAGGCGACGCGGAACCGATTGGACGCGAAGCCGACGTTGTTCCTCTTCGATGAACCGACGACGGGGTTGCACTTTGAGGATGTGCGGGTGCTCCTTTTGGTGTTCCAGCGGATGGTGGAGCAGGGGCACTCCGTGCTGGTGATCGAGCACAATCTGGATGTGATCAAGTGCGCCGATTGGGTGATCGATCTGGGGCCGGATGCCGGGGATGAGGGCGGTCACATCGTGGCGCAAGGCACGCCGGAGGACATCGCACAGGTGGAGGCGAGCCATACGGGCAGGGCGTTGCGGCCGTTATTAAACGGAAACATCGAACCTCGAACGCCCAACATCGAACGTCCAAATGGGAGGAAAGTGAATGACTCATGATCGCCCGCTAACTCGCAACCAGAAACAATTATCTCGAAACAGATATCGTTTCGGCATGGAATCCGCTATTTTTAGTGATAAGAAAGTAATTTTATTATGAAAAAAGCAA
>JAURFH010000056.1 GCA_030834415.1 Verrucomicrobiota bacterium
GCGATGATCGGGAAATTCATCGTGGTGCACTGGGTCTCGTTGATGTCCTTGATCCAGCCGTGGTGATCTTCCACCGGGTCCACGCTCACGGCGATGACCTTCACATTGCGCTTCGTGAACTCGTCCTTGAGCTTCGCCACGGTGCCCAGCTCGGTCGTGCAGACCGGGGTGTAATCCGCCGGATGGGAGAACAGGACGCCCCAACCATTGCCCAGCCATTGATGGAAATCGATCGTGCCTTCCGTCGTAACCGCCGAGAAATTCGGCGCCTCATCACCTAAACGCAGTGCCATAAATCGGTTCTTTCGCTCTTAATGATTAAATTGTCAGGGAGCGGGAGGATAACGTCCCTCGAAAAATGTGCAACCAACGAAAAGCCCCAGCAAGAAAACATCCTGCTGGGGCGGTAAATCACTCAAGTAAACGGCTTACTTCTTCTTCGCGGCCTTGATCATGTCCGCGATCTTCACCGGCTTGCCACCGGCGGCCTTGCTGGCATCGGCAGCTTCCATGAAGGCGAGGATCTCGATGGTCTCCTCCATCGGCACCGGGGATTTGCCGGTCTGGAAGAAGGGGACGATCTCTTTGACCAGCGCGGCATACCCGTCGTACTTGCCCACTGGGCTTTCGCCCTTGTCGCCCACGGCCTTGCCGCCGTAGCCCTTGCCCTCGGTGAAGGTGCCTTTGCGACCGCCCTTCCACGTGCCGGTGACCTGGATGAGCCCATCCGCCGTGGTCGTGCGCTCCACCGTCTCACAACCCGTGCCCATCACCGTGAAGAGGGATTCCACCCCGTGGATGCCATACCAGAAGAGATCCGGATGCGTGGGGTCGATCTTCGCCGGGCTGGTGGTCTCCGCACTTTGCACCTTGCCGATGCTGCCATTGCGCACCGCGATGGTCTCTTTGCCGAAACGCAGGGAGGACGCACTGAAGACCGGCACCTTGTGTTTTTTGGCCAGTTCGAAGATGGCCAGGGCATCCTTCAGCGAGGCCGCCATGGGTTTATCGATGAAGAGGGGTTTGCCTGCGAGGATGACGGGTGTGGCTTGAGCCAGGTGTGGCCGGCCATCCACGCTTTCCAAGAGCACGGCATCCACGTTTTTGCACATCTCCTCGATGCTGTCGTAGATCTTCACGCCGTAATTCTTTGAGATTTCCTCGGCATACTTGTCTACGCGCATCCAGCTGTTCGTGATATCCTTGCTGCCGCCCTTGAAGGCCGCCACCACCTTGGCACCTTCCACGTGGTCCTTGGCCTTCGGATCGTTGAGCACCTTGGTGAAGGCGGGCACATGCGAGGTGTCCGTGCCGATGATGCCGAGGCGAAGGTCAGCCGCTGCGGCCGTAAGACTGCAAGCCACGAGCGCGGTCAGGGTAAGGAAAAAGCGGGGTTTCATGTGTTGGTGATTACTTTCAAAATAAGAGATGCAAGCAAGTGGAAAAACATCGGCTAAGTTGCCTGACGCCGCCACTGCCCGGGGATTCAGACTGCTTTGCCCGTGCACATCTTCAATCTAAGTATGACTGCGGGACCCTCAGTGAGGCAAATCCTCCTGAATTTTCCCTTGTTGGAATGCGTCAGCCCTCTCTAGATTTGTCACATCACGCGACAGCACTTTAGAGTTCTTCAAAAATACGCTTATGCCATCTACTCCGCTTAACCGCCGCCAGTTCGTGAAACAGACCGCCGCCTTGGGAGCCATCGCCGCCGTGGCTGCCCCGAATCTCCTCCTTGGTCAGGCCAAGGGCGCTAATTCCCGCGTGCGCGTGGGCATCATGGGCTTGGGTCGTGGTCGCGCCCATGTGGCCGGTTATCTGAAGGTGCCGAATGTGGAGATCGCCTACCTCTGCGATGTCGATTCCGTCCGCCTCAATGCCGTGGGCAAGGACCTGGAAAAATTCCAATCCACCAAGGCCAAGCTGATCAGCGATTTTCGCCAAATCTTGGATGACCCGGAGATCGACGCCATCTCCATCGCTGCGCCGAACTTCTGGCACACGCCCGCCGCCATCATGGGCTGCAAGGCCGGCAAACACGTTTACGTCGAGAAACCCGGCAGCCATAACGCCCACGAAGCCCAGCTCATCGTCGCTGCTGCGCGTAAATACAACCGCAACGTCCAGATGGGTAACCAGCGCCGCAGTTCGCCTTCGCTCATCGAAGCCGTTTCCAAGCTGCGCGATGGCGTGATCGGCAAGATTTACAGCGCCCGCTCCTATTACACCAACGGCCGCCTGAGCATTAAAAAAGGGATGCCGGAAAAGCCGCCCGAGACCTTGATGTATGACCGGTGGCAGGGCCCGACGCCCGAGCGTCCGTATCAAAGTAACTTGGTGCCTTACAACTGGCATTGGGTCTGGCACTACGGCGGCGGTGAGATGGCGAACAACGGCCCGCACATGTTGGATGCCGTCCGCTGGGGCCTCGGTGTGGATCACGCCAAGAGCGTGGTCTTCAACGGCGGCCGCTATCACTTCGATGACGATCAGGAAACGCCCGACACCGGCGTGGCCGTCTTCGATTTCGGCGGCTCGGCCGGCACGTTGGAGATCTCGAGCTGCCACCTGCGCAAGCCCGAGGTCCAGCCCTTCGCCGCGTTCTATGGCGAGGGCGGCATGCTCTCCATGAGCAGCGGCGGTTACGCCATCTACGACAACAAGGGCAAAGAGACCTTCAACGACCCGTCGAAGCTCAGCGACATCCCGCACTTCACGAACTTCGTCAACTCCATCCGCATCGGTGAACGCCTGAACTCGGAGATCGAGGAAGGCCAGAAGAGCAGCATGCTCTGCCACTTGGCGAACATCGCCTATCGCAGCGGCAAGATGATCCAGTTCGACGGCAAGAAGATCACCAACCCGGAAGGCACCGAGAAGTTCTGGCGCCGCGAATACCGCCCCGGCTGGGAACCGACCGTTTAATCCCGGTCGATTTCATTCACGCACCGGCCCGCTGGCGACAGCGGGCCTTTGTGCTGTACAAGGACTACGCCCCGCCGAACTGATCCGCCTTGCTCTTGAAAAGCAGGTTGAACGTCGTCATCGAGCCGTAGCTGCGCGTGATGTATTGCTGCATCTCCACCTTTTCCCCGTCAGTCAGGTTCGGATGCGCGTTGATCTTCTGCTCCAGCACGCGGAGGTTGTTGCGGATCATCACGATCTTGTGGAAGAACACTTCCAGCTCCACTTCCTTCGTCGCCAGCGTCGGATCGGCGGGATGCAGTACCAGCTTGCCCTTGCTCCAGCGAGCGGCCAGTTCCTGCACGATCTCGTCATCGCGCTCCATGCCGAGCTTCTGCGCCACGGCTTCCACTGTCTCGGCGATGAGCTGCTTCAGCGGTTTATCCAGACCCGTGAGCGCGGCCTGCGGCTCGGCGGGTTCCAATCCGGCAGAGACCGGCTCCACCTTGCGCATACCGCCCTCGTCGAAGAGCACATCGGCCATATGCTCCGTGATGGATTTCACCACACCCGTGCCATATTGCGGATGACGCACCTTCAGACCGATGTTCAACGACTCGATTTTCATGGGGGCAAGACTCTGCGAAGGAGCCGCAAAAATTTCCAGCGCAAACACAAACAGAGTGGCGCACTGATATGAGTTGGCGTTATCGTCAAGCCGTCCTCGTGCCGATCCATTATCAACATGGTCTTGCTTAGATGAATACCGCCCCAACAAAAAGCGGTCGCGGCTGGGTGCTGGCACAATCCTTTCTGCTGCTCGCTCTCGTCGCGGCTGGCCCGCTGGGGAAAGATTATGACAAGGTTGAGGGTCTTATAATCGAGATAGGGATTGTCTTGTTTGTGGTTGGGGCCTACTTGGGTGTCAGGGGCGTTCGTGATTTAGGCAGGAATCGCACGCCTTTTCCCGCGCCTTTGGCCGATGCCGAGCTGGTTATGTCCGGAGTGTACCGATGGTGGCGGCATCCGTTGTATGCCAGTTTGATCTATGCGGGATTCGGGTGGGCGCTCCTGTGGCACAGTGGCCCGGCACTCTTCGTTGCCGTGATGAATGCACTTTTCTTTTACGCCAAGGCCCGTTGTGAAGAACGGCATCTCTTGGAGCGGTTCCCTCAATATGCGGAGTACATGCGGCGGACGGATTATCTGATTCCCGGTATCTGGTAACCTTACGGTAATTGAAGCAGGAGCTCGGATGTTTCGTCACCCTCGCGTTAGCGAGGCCAGATTCTTAGCCACGGGTTTCCAACCCGTGGTGCCTCACCCTATCATCTCCCGCGTCGCATCGCGACGCCGGATATCCCAGTTGCGCTGGTTTTACTTGGTGAGATATGACATTGGATATCATCTAACACGTAGCCATCTTTCAGTTCGGTCAAACTACTGAGATTGAATGCCAGGCCGCTTACACCAATGAAGCTTCTCACCATAACGATCCTTTACCTTGCGGTGTATGTCTTCTGTGTCGTCTGGATGCTCCGTTTGCGTATCCCCCGGCCTCCGTTTGTCCCGATTTTTCTCCTTCTAACCGTAGCGGCGCTTTGGACCGTGCTCGTGTTACTGCCGACTGGTCGCCTGCATGGGTATATGTTCACAGGCTTAGTCACCGTCGCCCCGACGCTGCTTCTTTTGTATAGTTCACTTTTATTTCGCCGGGCAGAGCGATCAATCTTTCACGTTATTGCGATGTGGCTGGGATGGCTTTACTTGGCTATACCCCTGTTCTTTATGATTATCCTAGGCATTCGCTGAGGCCACTTATTGGAATACTGAGCAGTTTTAATCAACCTTGGCTGGACGCTGACAGGGATGGTCTTGAATGGCGGGATCCTCCCCTCCCTCAATGTTCGACGTTGGACGTTGGATGTTCGATGTTTCCCCTTACACCCCCCTCACTTTCAGTAGCGCAAATCTTCTCCCTGCGTTATCTCTAACCCATGACCGACGAGGTGCTGCCGCCTGCTGGCGAGGAACCGCATCCGGCCATCACCGAGCTGCTCGCCAACGTGATGATCGATGAGGCCACGCTCAGCTATTTCCGTTCCCTGTTCAAGGAATCGGACCGGGGCGCCGTGCTCATCTCCGCCACGCGCCTGGAGGAAAAGCTGGAGCTGCTTCACCGCACCCACATCACGCATCAGGTCGCTGACCCGAAGAAGGTTCTCGAAGAACTCTTCCGCCCTTACGCGCCGCTCTCCTCCTTCTCTGCCAAGATCCAGCTCGCCTACGCCTACGGCTTGATCGATGCCGAGGATTACGCGGACCTGAATATCATCCGGAAGATCCGGAATGACGCCGCGCACACCTCCGTGGAATTCTCCTTCGAACCACCGGAGATCGCCCAAAAGATCACCCATCTCAAAGCCCCGGGCCGGATGATCCCCATGCTCACCATGATGAGCGACCTTTTTGCGGAACAGGAACTCGCCGAGTTGAAAGACCCGAAAGTGGCCCAAGCGCATCCCAAGCTGTATTACATCCTCGCCTGTCTCGCGCTGGAGACGCGTATCGTCACGCACACGGCCGGTCTCGGCACCGCCCAAGCTGAATCTGAATGAATCTGGAAACGATTGACTGGCAGGCCCTCGAACGCCTGCGCCACACCTATCTCGCCGGCACCGCGGGCAATGCGGATTACTGGCGCAATCTGAATGACTTGGACTCCTACAACCAGACCTTCGCCCAACGCATCGGCTGGAAGTGGGACTACGTGCTGGAGGATTTGCAACAACTCGGCTGGACCCCGCCCAAGGCTGAAGTGCTGGACTGGGGCTGCGGCAGTGGCGTGGCCGGACGCGCCTTCCTCGATCAATTTGGTGCGGACACCGTGACGGGTTTGCGCGTCTGGGACCGCTCTTCCCTCGCCATGGATTTCGCGATGAAGACCGCGCGGAAACGTTTCCCGGAATTGTCCGTGCAATCCGGTTTGCCCGAAGCACCCAGCATCCTCCTGCTCAGCCATGTGCTCACGGAATTGACCCCGGAGCAGACCGATGAACTCGCGAACTTCGTCGCGAAGGCGGAAGTGGTCATCTGGGTGGAGCCCGGCACCTATGAATCCAGCCTGACCCTTATCGCTATCCGCGAGCGTTTGCGCAGCCAGTTCAGTGTGATCGCGCCCTGCCCACACGCGGAACAGTGCGGCATCCTTGCGCCCGGCAATGAGCGGCATTGGTGTCATCATTTCGCCTCACCACCGCCGGGCATCTTCACGGACCCGGACTGGAGCAAGTTCGCGAACCTGATGGGCATCGACCTGCGCAGCTTGCCGGTCAGTTATCTGGTAATGGATAAACGCCCGCGTGCGGCGATGTCTGCCGAGACCTATCGGGTCATTGGTCGTGCGCGGGTGTATAAGGCGCACGCCCAGTTCCTCGCGTGCAACCGTTGCGGTGTGAAGGAATACGAACTGCACAAACGCGATTTCGCTTCCGTGTTCAAGCAGGTGAAGAAAGGCAATGTCGCCCCTTTGCAAGAGTGGCAGGTGACGGGCGAGCGGATCACCGGGATAACCACCCGCGCAGACGAAGAAGCTGCGGACGAAGACGATAGCGCGAGTGAGTGAGGAGTGAT
The DNA here is from genome assembly GCA_030834415.1 of Verrucomicrobiota bacterium. GTDB lineage: Bacteria > Verrucomicrobiota > Verrucomicrobiia > Limisphaerales > JAEYXS01 > JAEYXS01. The sequence continues at coordinate 6,538 of JAURFH010000056.1, forward strand.
GGAGCACCCCACCAATAATATCGTGGAGGGAAAAGCCGATCCCGGCTGGGCTGAGCCCGGGCTATGGATCGTCATCGCGGGAAACCTGGTGCCGCTGGCTGGTGTGCTGTTCTTTGGCTGGGAAACCTTTTCCCTGCTGCTGCTCTATTGGTGCGAGAATGTATTGATCGGTGTCTTCAATGTCTTGCGCATGCTCTTCGCCCAACCCAGTGAGCGGGTGCTCTGGGCGGCCAAGGCGTTCTTCATCCCTTTTTTCTCGGTGCATTACGGACTGTTCACCTTCGTGCACGGCGTCTTTGTGGTCACCCTCTTCGGTTCCAAGCAAGGCCGATCCGGCTTTCCCGGTCCCGCCCGTTTCCTTGAGGCGATCCAGGAGAATCATCTGGTCTGGGCGGTGCTCTGTATCGCGGGAAGCTATGCGGCGAATTTCGTCTGGGAGTATCTGCGGGCGGGTGAATACAAACAGGCCAGCCTCCCGCGCCTGATGATCGAGCCCTATGCGCGCATCTTCGTGCTGCACATCACGATCTTGATCGGCGCCTTTATCATGCTCGCCTTGAAGGCCCCGGCCATCGTGCTGGTGTTGCTGGTGGGATTAAAGATGGCCTTTGATGTCTGGCGTTACCAAAGAGACCGCTTGTGCTCAGCCGATGGACCCGCCGACAAGCTGACTCAAGTGCTTACATCTTTCCGTGGCGGAGGATCGCTATAAGCAGCCAGAAGCCCATCATCGCCGCGAGCACATAACCGATCAGACCGATCACCGGGATGTCATGCCACTTGGGCGGGATATTCGAATGGATGATGAGCGAGGAACCGATGATCAGCGCCGCCAGCACAACGGAAAAAGACAGACGGTTGCTGATGCGTTCTGCTGATTCCATCACCGGGTCCAGCCCTTCGTGACGGAACACCATGCGCGCCTCCCCTTTCTTCACCTGCGCGACGATGCGACGCACTTCCGCCGGTAATTCACGCACCATATCAGCCATATCCAGACCGAAGTTGGTGATGGCTCCCACCAGCCGGTTCGGCTGCAAACGGCCCAGCCGGGCCTTGCGCAGATACGGTGTCGCCTGGGCGATGATATCGTGCTCGGGGTTCAAACGGCGGACCAGTGTTTCCATCAGGCCCAACGCTTTGAGCATCACGAAGACATCCGCCGGGATGTGCAGATCGTGACGTCCGGTGAGCTGGAACAACTGCATGATCAAATGCCCGAACTCCAGCTCCTTCACCGGACGATAGAAATGCCGGTGCATGAACTCCGCCACATCAGATTCCAGCTCCGGACGGGAAGGCTCGGCATCTGCCGTGGAGAGGCGCACGAGGGCATTCGCCACACTGCCTTCATCCTGTCGTGAGATACCCCACACGAGATCCGCCAGATTCTCCCGTGTGCGGACATCCATGAAACCCATCATGCCGAAATCCAGGAAGCAGACGATGTTACCCGGCAAGATATGGATGTTTGCCGGGTGGGGGTCCGCATGGAAGAAGCCATGCACAAAGATCTGTGTGAGCAAGAGATTGCCGATCCGCTCGGCAAGCAGTTTGCGCTCGGAAGGTGCGAGCGATTCCGGCACCAGCATGGAAGCCTTGTCCCCATCGATGAACTCCATCGTCAACACCCGTTCCGTGGTCGCTTCGTGATAGACCTTGGGGATGTAGATGGTTTTCTCCCCGGCGAACTGGCGGGCGAAGCGTTCCACATGGGCCGCCTCGGAATTGAAATCCGTTTCGCGCCGCAAGGTCTTGGCCATCTCCTTCACCAGCGAGACGGGATGATGCGCCCGCCAGCCGGGCAAGTGCTTCTCCGCGAGCGAGGCCAGTTGCTCAAGGATCTCCAGGTCCACCTTCACCGTCTCCTGCACCTCAGGCCGTTGTACCTTTACCACGACGACTGAACCGTCATGCCACTCTGCCTTGTGCACTTGGGCGATGGAAGCGGAGCCCAGCGGCAGCTCATCAATGCTGCGATAATATTTGCTGAGCGGTTCGTGCAGCTCCTCCTCCATGATCTTCCGCACCTCGGCGAAAGGGATGGCGGGAACCTGATCCTGCAGCTTGGTCAATTCCTTGACGAATTCCTCCGGCAGCACATCTGAACGGGAGGCCAGCATCTGGCCGAGCTTGATGAAGGCCGGACCCAATTCCTCCAGCGCGCGGCGGAGCCGTTCCGGCTGGGGTAATTGGCGGATCAGGGGATCCGGCTTGTGCAGCCGCTTCAGTGGTGTGTTGAGGAGGGAGGGTAATTGCAGCCGCTCCAGCAGGTCCTCATAACCATACTTGAGGAACACCCCGGCTATCTCGCGCGCGCGTTGCAGATGATGAAACGTGCGGCCAATGCTCTCCAATCTCCGGAACAACATGCCCCAATCTAGACCGGTTTTGGGATTTCAACCATTCCGAAATCGCGCCGATTTTTTAGCCGGTTTGCCCGTCAGGGTTTGAGGGAAACGGGCTTTGCTCCGCGCATATACTTGTGACAGCTCACACAACTCACCGTCATCTGCATATACGCCCCGGTGGCGGCATCGATGTTCTGGTCCTTGGCCGCTTTGACGAGACTTTGCGCATGACGACGGAATTCCATCGTGAAGAGCTCGTATTCCGGAGTCTGCCGGGCATACCAGCCCGTGCCCTGGCTGAGCTGCACCAGTTTTTGGGCATTGGCAGCGATGCGTGGGTAGTCTTCCTTGGCGATGGCTTCCAGCACCGCTTGCGAATGCACCAGTTTGAGGCGCATCACCTCTTGTGTCGTCTGGTCCGCCGCTTCGGCTACGCGCAAGCCAGTCATCAAACCAAGGGCAGCCAGTGCCCCGGCGAAGAAGATGGGAAATAGGGATCTCATAAGGTCATGCTTTCCGATTTTGTCTGCCGGAGCATGAGGCATCCGGCAGACGGTCGCTTATTCATCACTCAAACTGCAAAGCCGAACCGGAAGCGTTCTTCCTCGGCGCTGAGTTTGAGGGACTTCTGGATTTGTCTCGCGGCCAATTGACCGCCAGCGGTCTTGATCATCCGGTCAAATTCCGGACGCGGCAGGTCCACCCCTTCATGACGGATGTGCTGGATCACCAAACCGCGTTGGAGCAACTCGGTGAGGAACTCCTCGGCTGATACGGGATCATCTGTCTGGAAGTGGTGCGGCTGTTGATGCCGTCCGAACTCGACCAGATACTCGATGTGATATTTCGCGATCATACGTTCCTCCGCTCTTGGATGGTTTCAGTTTTCGCCGGTATGGCCCCCCGCACCTTGCGGGCCCAGCTCCGGAAAATTTCTTTGGCCTCGGTCAGGCAATCCTCATAGGGCAGATGCTCTTCCACAGTCTGCTTGGCCGGCAACCAATCGGGCCGTGGCCATGAGGAGTGAAACTCGATATCTGCCGGCTCGGCCTCGGCCGTGAGCTTGACGACCAAGCTGCCCGTGGATTCGTCGTAATAGGCATCGCTATGGGCAGACACGTCCATGCTCATGCCCTGACACTCACAGGTGCCGACTATTTCACTGCTGCTTACCACACGTCTCATAACACCTTGAAGTTCGTCCTGAAACAGAGGTTTGCGCCCTCCCTATTTTGGCGGGGACAGCGCATAGATTGTTCCACCTTTTGTAATCGCTAGCAGGCCGGTTGAAGGCGAAAGAAAAAGCGTTCCAGATTATCTGGAACGCTTCTACATGGCTGCTTTGAATTCAGGATTTAAAACACTTCCACCTTTAATCCAGTGCGTTGCCGCGCACTCTGCGCGATCTTTGAAAGGGTTCGCAGAGGAAGATGACCGCACTGTTCGTTGTGCATCGGACGTGTGGCGGAGTAGATCTGCACTTGGTCGATCCGGGCACCATCGGCGAGCAATTGTTCCAGCCGTGCCGAGTAGGTCTCGATTTCCTCCCAAGCCGGTCCGACGCCATCCAATGCGGGGAAGAGGCTTTGGATCACAACGGGACGTTGGCGGGCGACAGTGAGGATGTTGTTGAGAATCTTATCCAGCGAGACCTGCGGGCGGTTGATGCGCTCCAGATACACTTGTGAGCCACCATCCAGTTTGCACCAGATCTCATCCTGGGTGTTGAAGTAGCGCAGTCCATCCACCACTGGTTGTCGATCCAAGCCCGTGGCATTGGTCACCAGGACGAGCTTGAAGAAAGGATGTCCGCTCATGGCCCGGATATGGACGACGGCCTCCACCACTTCGAGGAACTGGTCGCAAAGCGTCGGCTCCCCATCGCCACTCAGGGTGACATGCTTCAATGTCAGCAACTCGCGCGGGATGTTTCTGAAGTAAGGCCGCTCCTTTACCGCCCCGGAGTGGACATAATCCAAGGTTGCGCGTAATTCCTCGGCCATCTGCTCCACGTTGAGTTGGGTGGCCGTCGGATTCTGTCGGTCCACTTCGCAGTATGCGCAATCAAAGTTGCAGTACTGGTCTGGATTCAGATTCAGGCCGATGGAAAGACCGCGTGCCCGGGGTGAAACCACCAGATAGACGAACTGGTGATGCAGGAAATCACGGGGATAGCCAAATATGGCCTCCGTGCTGGCGATGACCGGCTTGGGTTTGATTCCGGTCATTGGTTCAGCGGGACTAATTGTGGATAAATTCATGTTCTTTTTCCCTTACTACCAGCACCGGACAGGGGGCGTGGCGGACAACATTTTCAGCTACGCTGCCCAGCACGATACGTTTTAACCCCGTGTAACCATGGGTCGATATGACCAGCAGGTCGGCATTGGTTTCTTTGGCGGTATTGGCGATTTCTGGAACGGCCGGCCCCACCCGGATCAATGTTCCGTCCACCTGGCCAGCCGGGACCTTTTCGCGGGCCACGGATTCCAGCTTGGATCGGGCGGAAGTGGTCAGTTGGACCTCCAATTCCGGTAATTCGATCGCTCCATACTCGCCGACCATATACGTCATCTGGACCACATGCAGGAGAGTGATCTTCGCCTCGAACTGCCTGGCCAATGCGCTGGCATAAGCGAGCGCTTTGTAGGAGGACTCCGAGAAATCCAACGGCACCAAGATACGTCGGACACTCGTGGACGGAACGGCTGGTGATGTTACGTTCGTTGTCATAGTCTCTGGCAAAGTCAATGCGGTCTCTACATGTTCAATCTAGGCTCACATTCGCCGGGGGTTCCACACTGGCATTGGTTTAGTCCAGCCATATTTTGATACGCTGCCCCCGTCAAAAAATGGTTAAATCTGCCTCAAAGAGCGCAAAATGCCCTCATACTGACGCAATTGTGCTGCTTGCATGGAAACTGCTCATCGCACATGCTGAAAACGCATGTTGTTGCCCGCATTCGCCCTGACTTTGCTGCTTAGCGCCTTGTTGCTCTTTGCGGTGCAGCCCTTGGTGGCCAAGCTGTTACTGCCGTTATTGGGTGGGGCACCCATGGTGTGGAACACCTGCATGGTCTTCTTTCAGGCTCTGCTGCTGGGTGGTTACGGCTATGCCCATTGGCTGACCGGCCGCGGCACGCTCCGTAAGCAGGCACTGATTCATTTGGGGCTGATCGCGGCCGGCCTGTTCTTCCTGCCTTTGGCGTTGGCCAAGGACGTGCATCCAGATGACCACTCCCCCTTGTTGTGGTTGCTCGTCACCTTGTTCGGGCTCGTCGGGGCGCCCTTTTTGGTGCTCTCGGCCTCGGCGCCGCTATTGCAGAACTGGTTCAGCCGTTCCGGCCATAAGGATTCCAAGGATCCCTATTTTCTCTATGCCGCCAGCAATGCGGGCAGCTTCCTGGCTCTGTTGGGTTATCCTTTGGTGGCCGAACCGCTCTTGCAACTTTCGCAGCAAACCTTTGCCTGGAGCATGGGCTATGGCCTGCTGGTGGCCTGCTTCGGTATGGTGGCCATGATGATCTGGCGAAACAAAGCAGCCCTGCCGGAAACGCCCAAGGAAAAGGCCGCGGCGACCCCCAAACCTGCCTGGTCGCATCGCGGCATCTGGATTCTGCTGGCACTCGTGCCGTCCAGTTTGATGCTCGGTCTGACCACTTATCTTACGACTGACATCGCGAGTGTGCCCCTGCTTTGGACTCTGCCACTCGCCCTCTATCTGCTTACGTTCATTCTGGTCTTTGCCAAGATCGGCGACCGCGTCACCCCTCTCGCCGCCCGGGCCATGCCCATCGCGGCGGTTACTGTCATCTTCCTCCTGCTCGGCGAGATCAAACATCCGGCTGGCATCTTGGTGCCGCTACACCTGTTGATTTTCTTCATCATCACCCTGGCCATCCACGGCAAGCTGGCTTCCTTGCGTCCGGACCCGGCGCATCTTACGGAGTATTATCTGTGCCTTTCCATCGGTGGGGTACTGGGTGGTCTGCTGAACACTTTGGTTGCGCCGCAGATTTTCACCTCCGTGGTTGAGTACCCGCTCGCCATCGCACTGGCATGCGTGGTTGCGCCGCCACCTGAAGGCAAATTGCCGGAACAAAATTTTTCCAAGCAACTGCTGTGGCCCGCGATCATCACGGTGGTCACCGCCTTACTCGCGAAATTTCTACCCGGCCTTTCCAAGCAATCGCACCAGCTCGCGATGTTCCTCATCTTCGGCCTGCCTTTGCTGGGTGCTTTTTTGATATCTCGCCGTCCGCTGGTCTTCGGTCTGGCCCTTTGCGGCATCCTTCGGGGCGGTACGTTCTATACGGCGCTCCATGGGCATATCATCCACGCGGAACGTAATTTCTTCGGGGCCTTGCGGGTGACCTTGGATCCGGAAGGGCAGATTCACCGCTTCTACCACGGCACCACTGTGCATGGCATCCAGTATGTGGACCCGGACCTGCAGGATGTGGCGCTTTCCTACTATCATCGTGAGGGTCCTGTCGGCGCCTTCATGCAGTTCTACGATCAACGGAAAACCGTCAAACGCGTGGCGGTCATCGGGCTGGGTGCCGGGGCGCTGGCCACCTACGCCAAGCCGGACGAAGAATGGACGTTCTACGAGATCGATGCGGCCGTGTTGCGGATCGCCTCGGATACCAATTACTTCACCTATCTCCAGCGCTGCCAGGCGAAGAAAGTTAACCAGCGGATCGGTGATGGTCGTCTGCTCCTGCGCCAGGAGCCGGACCATCATTTTGACCTGATCGTATGTGATGCCTTCAGCTCGGATGTACCGCCCTTGCACCTCATCACCAAAGAAGCGTTGCAGGAGATCCGCCAGAAACTCGCTCCGGGCGGGATGATCCTCTACAACATCTCCAGCCGCCTTCTGAGCTTTCGACCCGTGTTGGGAAATGTCGCCCAAGAATTACAAATGGACGGATACAGCCTCAATGACAGCGTGACTGTGGAAGAGACCGAGCGCACGGGGCGTTACTCGTGTCATTGGGCGGTGATGGCACCGGAGAAGGAGACGTTACAGCCGCTTTCCGGGAACCGTTATTGGAAGCCGGTCCAACCGGAACCGTCCCTGCCGATGTGGACGGATGATTATTACAACATCCTCGGGGTGTTTGATTGGAAGTAGAAATCACGGGCGACGCCGTTTAGCTACGGGTCGCTTTTAATTCTTCCAGCTCGGCCATCGTCATCACCCGTATCATCTCTTCGAAGTTCACCGTATGCTTCCAGCCCAAGACACTTTGCGCCTTGGCGGGATTGCCGAGCAGGTTCACCGATTCTGTTTTGCGCAGCAAACGAGTGTCCTGCTTGACGTAATCGGCATGGGATAAACCGGCCGCCTGGAAGGCCAGGGTCACCACATCGCTCACGCTATGAAGTATACCGGTGGCAAAGATGTAATCACCCGGTTCGCCATGCTGCAACGAGAGCCACATGGCGTTCACGTAATCCGGCGCATAGCCCCAGTCGCGTTGAGCCGAGGTGTCGCCGAGCACGAGTTCCTTCTGCAAACCCAGCTTGATGGCGGCTGCGGCCCGGCAAATCTTGCGCGTCACGAAGTTCTCACCACGACGCGGTGATTCGTGATTGTACATGATGCCGTTGCACGCAAAGAGACCGTAGGTCTGGCGGTAAATGCCGACCATCTGGGTGGCAAATGCCTTGGCGCAACCATAGGGATTCACCGGGTTTCGCGGTGTGTTTTCATCCTGAGGTGCCGCTTGGGGACGGCCAAAGATCTCACTCGTAGAAGCATGGAACAGCTTCGGTGCCTTGGGCAGATCTCTTACGATCTCCAACAGTCGCAAGGTTCCCATCGCGGTGGAATCACACGTGGATTCCGGGATCTCAAAACTCAGGCCCACGTGACTCTGGCCAGCGAGATGATAGATCTCGTCCGGAGCCACTTTTACCAACACCCGTCGCAAGGTGGTGGGGTCATCCAAATCGGCGTAATGGAGGAAGAGGCTTTGATTATAGACCGCGTCGTCACTGTAAAAATGTTTCAGCCGTGAACGGTTCAGGCTGCTCGTCCGCCGCACGACCCCATGCACTTCGTATCCCTTGGCCAGTAATAGCTCGGTGAGATAAGAGCCGTCCTGCCCGGTGATTCCAGTGATGAGCGCCTTGGGCATCTTATTAGTCCTCGTTTTTCTTCACGCGGCCGGCGAGCTGGTCTTCCAGCAGCTTGATGTCGGAATCGGTCATCAGGCGTGCGAGGTCGGCAAAGGTCGTTTTCGGAGCCCAGCCGAGTTTCTTCTTGGCTTTGCTGGCATCGCCGATGAGCAGTTCCACTTCCGCGGGACGATAGTAGCGAGGATCGATCTCCACATACTTGCGCCAGTCCAGGCCGACATGGCTGAAGGCCACTTCCAGAAACTCCTGCACCGAGTGAGTCTCGTTCGTGGCGATGACGTAATCATCGGGCTCAGGCTGTTGCAACATGAGCCACATGGCCTCCACGTATTCCTTGGCATAACCCCAGTCGCGTTTGGCTTCCAGGTTGCCGAGGTAGAGCTTGTCCTGCAATCCGGCACGGATGTGGGCCACGCCCCGGGTAATCTTGCGCGTGACGAACGTCTCGCCGCGGCGCGGAGATTCGTGGTTGAAGAGGATGCCGTTGCTGGCGTGCATGCCGTAGGATTCGCGATAGTTCACCGTGATCCAGTAGGCATAGACCTTGGCGCAACCATAGGGACTGCGCGGATAGAAAGGCGTGGTCTCTTTCTGCGGCACTTCCTGCACCAAGCCGTACATCTCTGAAGAGGACGCCTGATAGAAACGCGGATGGATACCTACCTCGCGAATGGCCTCCAGCAGACGGATGACACCCGTGCCGGTGATATCCGTGGTGTACTCAGGCGCGTCGAAGCTCACGCGCACATGGCTCTGGGCGGCGAGGTTATAGACCTCATCCGGCTGGATCTTGCCGATGAGCCGGGAAAGGGCGCTGCCGTCTGAGAGATCGCCGTAATGGAGGAAAAGCTTGTGTTTGGGTGCGTGTGGATCGGAGTAGATATGGTCCAGCCGACCGGTGTTGAAGGTACTCGCACGACGGATGATGCCGTGCACCTCGTAACCCTTGGAAAGCAACAGCTCAGCCAGATAAGAGCCGTCTTGACCCGTGATACCCGTGATCAAAGCCTTTTTCGACATAACGATGCCCGCCAGCATCTCGCAGGAAGCAAATATCAGGCAAGCCCGTTTTCAGGCAAATCACCCGGTGTGCTCAGGTGCAGACGGCGGTGTCTCTGCTGCCTTTAGGCGCGCCGACGGGCAATTCGTCCGGGATGGGGGCGAAATCCGCGATGGCCTTCCAGAGCTTGCTGAGGTCCTTGTTCACGTCACCGGAGAGGCAATCGGTGATATCACCGGCCACATCAGGGTGCTTCATGATGACGTCTTTGAAGGAGAAATTGGGGTCGTAGAAAGCGTAAATAAGCTTCCGCATGTTCTCGATGCCGAGCCGCAGGGACTTGGCGTATTCCGTGAAGCGTTCCGGCGAGAAGTCATTCGCCAGGATGGCTTCATGGATATCATCAGCTGCCATGACGCCGCTCTTGAGCGCGAGCATGAGGCCGCTGCTGAACACGGGGTCCAGGAAGCAAAAGGCATCGCCCACCAAGAGCAGCCCCTCGCAGCCGCAATGCTGGGAATGGAAAGTGTACTCGGCGGTGACGTAATACGGACCGGTCTGCTCCCCTTCGGAAAGATGCTCTTTTATCCAAAGGTTCTGGCTTATCTCGCGTTGGAAAATGGCTTTCGGATCTTTTATGCCGTCGCGCGTTAGGTATTTACCTTCTGCCACCACGCCCACACTGACCATGTCATTGTGTTGCGGGATGTGCCAGAACCAGCCTTTATCCGGTACAAAGGCGACCGTGGTCTGGCCTTCATCGAGGCCGGCCTCGCGCTTGGAGCCCTTGTAGTAGGTCCACACCGCGACCTTGTTCAGGAAGGGATCGCGCACGCGCCAGCCATTGCGCACGGCGGCAAAAGCTTCCTTGCCGGTGCAATCGAGCGTTATGGGGGCGAAGTATTCGACCACTTCACCGGACTTCTTCTGCGCCTTCACGCCGATGACGCGTTCGCCGTCTTTCAGCAATTCCTTCACCGTGATCTCTTCGATGACCTCGGCACCTTTATCACGTGCGTGATTGAGAAGCATCTCGTCGAACTCGCTGCGGAGCACCTGCCAGCTCTGCGCCACGGTCTCGCGGTCATAGCGGGTGTAAAAATAGAAAGGCTGGCTGGCGCGGCCGTTCGGTTGCACGAAAACCACGCTGTATTTCTTTTGGAAGGCAGAGGCCTTCAGCTTTGGGATTAGCCCCAAGCGCTCCAGCGGCTGGTAGGTGAAGGGGATCATGGACTCACCTACATGATAGCGCGGGAACTTCTCTCGCTCGAGCACCAGCACACGATGACCATACTCGGCCAAGATAGATGCAGCGGAAGCGCCGGCCGGGCCGCCACCGATGATCAAAGCATCGTAGTTGTTACCGTCTTTCATAAGGCTGTCGTCAGGAACTTAGGGCAGAAAACGCGTTTGGCAAATCAGGGCGGCAAGATCTCGACGATCTCAGCCAGGGCGAGCTGGTCCGGATTCCACAAGGTGTTGCGGCGGCCATAGAGCCACTGTTTTTGCGCAGGCAATTTCAAGGCCCGCTGGATGAAGTCATCCGATTCGATCCGCAGGAAGGCTTTCGGGCGGCTGGTGTGCGTGACCTTGTACTCCGCGAGCAGGGTGCCCAGCGGGGTGCTCTCACCCAGGATCTCCGAACGGGCAGGCGATGGGAACAGGCTCAGATTGATCTTGATGGCACCGAACTCCACCGGCTTGCCCTCGGCGGTGTGCAGGACGACCTCGCGGAAATAAAAATCACCGCGCTGCTGGCTGCGAAGCACTTCCAGATGGATCTTGCTGCCGTGGAATTTCTCCAGCGTCGGCGTCATGTCGTTCTGATGCACCAGCAGCATCTGATACGGCTCGATCACGTCCTTGCCGTCCACCGGCTCGATCCGCGGCAGGGGGCGGTTCGCCTGCGCGTAGAAGTCATCCAAAGGATAGACGATCGGCTGCGCGGCTGAGGAACCGTGAGATGAATTTGTGGTAGTGGGTAACATCTTAAAAAACGTTCAACGTTCAACGTCCAACTTTGAACGTCCAGAGCCGGCGGCTTTGGCCGTTTTGATGCTTTTGGCGAATATCCGGATCAATTCCTCGGTTTCCAAAATCAAGGATTGGGTTTTGTTTTCCTCTCGAGTCAAAGGAATGCGTAAAATTAGTCGAAGCCACCGACGTGACTCCCGCAGTTCTTTTAGGCAAATGCTGATCTTGTGGATGAAGTCGCTGCGAGATTCTGCGGCTTGCGCTTCTCCATGGTTGGGCAACGGCGAGGTGCCGGAGCGCAGAAGCTGACTGGCGACATGATTTCCCGCCCGGCTATGGGGAAGTCTTTCCGTGAGTCGCACTATTTCGGCTGCATAATTGAGCAAACGTTCTTCCAAGTCATAGGCGCTCCCGTTGGCAGAGTTGGCCTCTGAACGTTGAGCGTTGGACGTTGGACGTTGGACGTTTCTCAGTATCATCACGCGTATCGTGTATTGCGATGCTCCGGCAGGAAGAACTCGTGCAGGAGCTTGTCCACTTGCAGGAGCGCTTCGCGATTCAGGAGCAACGTGTCACCTTCTTGGGTCAGGAAGCCCCAGTCTTTCAGGCGCTGGATGGGTTCAGCAAAGCGCTGCAGGACATCCACCCCGAATTTCTGGCGGTAGTAGCCCGCATCATTGCGGCCGAGCTTGAATTGCAGGATGAACTCGCGGACGAGGCGTTCATCGGGAGTGGGCGTCATCGCGCGGAAGGTGGGCAACTCGCCCTTGTTGATCCGGTCGATGTAGGTGCTGAACTCGTGGTGGTTCTGGTAATGCACGCCGCCGATGTGGCCGAAGGAGGCCACACCAAGCGAAAGCAGATCCGCGCCGGCCCAGAGGCGGTCGCGATAGATGAAGGTGGCCGTCTTCTTGTCTTTCACGGCGGTGTAGGCACTGGCCACGGTGTAGCCGACTTTCTCCAGTTCACTGAAAGCGTATTGCACCCAGCGGCGTTTGGTTTCCCAGTCGGCTACGGGGGCCACGAGTTTGCCCTCGGCCTTCATCTGCTGGTAGATGGTGGTGTTGAAGGGGATCTCCATCTCGTAGATGGTCACGCTGTCCGGGTCCATCTCGATGGTTTTGCGGATGTTCTCCTTCCAGTTCTCCTCCGTCTCCTCGACCATGCCGGCGATGAGATCGATGTTGATCTGGGGGAAGCCGACTTCGCGGGCATACTTGTAAGCGCGCTCGATCTCCTTGCCGCGATGAGCCCGACCATTCACTTCGAGGATGTGTTCGTCGAAATTCTCCACGCCAAGGCTCAGGCGCGTGACACCGAGTTCGCGGATGGCCTTCAGCTTGTGATCCGTCAACGTGCCCGGTTCGCACTCGAAGGAGAATTCCTCCAAGGCATCAAGCGGCAGCAGCTTGTTCATCTCACCGAGCAGATGTTGGAGCTGATCCACGCTCAGGTAACTGGGGGTGCCGCCGCCGAAGTAGAGGAAGCTCGGCTTGCGACCGCCGATGAAAGGCTTGTTCGCATAGATGGCGAGCTCCTTGAGGACGGAATCCACATAGTTGCGGATCTCGGAGGAGTTCTTGTCCGTATAGACCTTGAAATAGCAGAAGTGACAGCGTTTCCGGCAGAACGGGATGTGGACATACACGCCGAGATCGGTATTCGTTTTCGGCGGCGTGTCCAGCGCGGTCTGGAGGTCAGGGATGAGCTCAGGCTTCCAGAAAGAAAACGGCGGATAATTCGAGACGAAGTAATTACCGGCCGTCGTCTGCGTTTGCAGCGGCGGCACAGTAATGGGCTTGGCGGGTTCAACAGTCGTCGTACTCATAAAATCATGATCGGAAAATGCTTTCTTCCAGAGGCTTCACCTCGCGGGCGAAGTGCTTGGGATCATCGCAGAATTTCAATAATTGTCGCGCCGCCTCGGCAGTGTGCTCATCCGCACCGGCGGCCAGCTCGTTCAACTCATTCTGGATAGACAGAATGCTTTGATGAACATCAGGACGTTTCAGGCCCAACTGCAGCAAGTTAGCGAGGTGATGCGAGGTGGAAGTTTGAACTGAAACTACTCTATACAAATAGGCAATAATGCTAGAGCGCGTATCCGCATGCACCACGTGCAATATACCAACTAAATATGGAACGGCGTAAACGGACGCCGGATATACGGTGTATTGGTGAGTAAGGCGATCAAATAGGCCGTCATTCACCGCTTCTTCTCGGACATCTTCATCCTGAGAAGTCAAATCCCGGAAAATTTGCGGCACATCGGTGGCTAACCCGCGGCAATGCGTCAAACGCCACCAAGGAAACTTTTCAGCTTCCTGAAGGATTTCTTCGATGTCCGCGTTGCTGCTCATTTCTTTCCGAAGCAATACACGTTGCCATCGTCGCAACCGATCACGACGCGGTTCTCGACCACGGCGGGCGAACTGCCCAGCGGCTGGCCGATCTCATAATTCCACAGCTCCGAGCCATCCTTCAGCGAAACGAGGTAGAGGCGGCCATCATCGGAACCGAACACGATTTTGTCACCGGCCACTACCGGCGAGCTGTCCACCTTACCGCGCGTGCCAAAGGTCCACACGCCCACGCCGTCATCCTTCTTCACGCAGTGCAGTCGTTTGTCGCGGCCACCGAAGACGACGAAGTCTTTCGTGATGGCTGGCGAGGCGAAGTAAGGGAACGCGCGGTCTTTGTAGCGCCAGAGGATTTTCTGGTTCGTCAGGTCGAAGCAGAGGAAAACGTTTTCGTAATGACCCACGTAGGCGCGTCCACCGGTCACGGCGGCGGACCCGGCGATGTAGGCCTCGGCATCCATCTCCTTCACCTTCGTGCCGTCGGCCACGGAGATGACGTGCAACAACGCATCGCAACCGCCGAAGACAGTCGCGCCATCCGAGACGGCCGGGCAGCCATTGATGTAATTGCCGGTCTCGTAATCCCACACCTTCTTGCCCGTGGTGGCGGAGACGCAATGCAGCCGGGTATCGTAACTGCCGGTGAGGATCCAGTTCTCCTTGCCATCGACGGATTTGGTCCAGTTCGGCGCGCCGGGAATCTTGTCTTCCGTGGCATATTTCCAAAGCTTTTTGCCGTCCTTGGCATCCACGGCGTAGAGGCCGGTGTCGTTGGAGCCGACATACACCTTGCCATCCAGCACGAGCGGGGAGGATTCGATGGCGTCCTCCGTCGCAAATTCCCAGAGAGATTTGCCGTCGGCGAGCGAAAGGGCGTGGAGCTTCTTATCGTCCGAGCCGATGAAAACTTTGCCATCCACGATGGCCGGTGAGGATTTCACGGGGCCACCGGTCTTGGCGGTCCAGAGGAGCTTCAGCTCAGCGGGGAGGCTGGCCGGGGAAAGACCGGTGAGTTCGGGGCTGCCCCGGAACATGGGCCAGGCGGATTTCGACGGGCCAGTGGGGATTTCAGCACGCAACGAGCCCAACGCCAGCGTGGCCAGCGTGCCGCCCAGGAAATGACGTCGGCTCAACATGGTTGCAAGGTCAGAAGACGGTTCACCAGCACGAGTCTGGCGGCGGGCTTCTACCGGGCAGACTATCGGCCAGCTTAGGGGGATTGGCAAACAAAAATAATCCGTATAGGTAGTATTTTGGGAGGATGAAATGGCCGCAAAAAAGCGCAGAAGGCGCAAAAAGAGGGGATTGGGCAAGCCGGAGGCTTGCTGGCATGTAGCCGGTGGTCGAACCCGCGTCTGCGGGTGATACCACCGGTAACGGTCATCAAAGAAGAAGCGCACCCCGGCAGGGGTGCCAGCGGTATGCGTATGAG
>JAURFH010000057.1 GCA_030834415.1 Verrucomicrobiota bacterium
CGGAAACGTTGGGAGAGGCAGCCGGAGACGATGAGCGCCTGACCGCGATTGTTCGCTTCGCGCACCTCCACCGATTCCAGGATGGTATCCACGCTCTCTTCCTGCGCGGCATCGATGAATGAGCACGTGTTGACCACCACCACATCGGCCGCCTCGGCCTGATTGGTGATCTCCACGCCATCTTTCATCAACGTGCCCAGCATGATCTCGGCATCCACCAGGTTTTTGGCACAACCAAGGGAGATGAGACCCACACGAATCGGTTTAGTTTCTGCGTTTTTCACAGGGCTGCGAACGGTACCAGCTTGGTGAATGAAGTAAACAGCGGAAAATCGTCTTTGAGCAGCATGCCGGGCGAGAGCTGCCCAACGCGCACAGCCCCTATTCTATTACCGCTTCTGTCCCGGCAAGGGCAAAGTCTGTCCCGGCGACTTCTTCGGTCCCTGATAGAGACCAGGGCCGAGGTCTTGCAGTGGGTCGTCCTGCTTCTGGGCGGCGTTCCGGCGGATGGCCCAGATGACCAGGGCTGCCAGCACCACGACGATGAGCGAGGGGAGAATGATCCGCCAGGGCAGACGGGAGAGGAAAAAGAGGATCTTGTCCAGCGGTCCATCCGCCTGTCCTGTCAGTTTCGGTGGAGCCTTGAAATTCTCAGTGCTCGCCAGTTCGGCATTGAGCTGCTCCATCAATGCCGTTTCGTCGATTTTCAGCAACTTGGCCAGCGTCCGCACAAAGCCGCGGATATAGACCGGCGCGGCGAAGTAATCATAGTTGCCCTCTTCCAGCGCCCGCACATGGTCCCCCTTGAGCTTTGTGATATCGGCCACTTCCGTGACAGACAATCCACTGGCTTCGCGGGCGGTGCGTAACTGTTCGGCTACTGAAGGCATACGAATAAGCCTCTAAGTAACGGGGCCGGGCGCGCAATTGCAATGATGGAAAATGGCCATATCCAATGGGAAATGTCCTTGCCCTCTGTGCCTGAGGGTTGAAAATCCCCCAGTAATTTCCGTTATGCGTATCTTCAAATCACTGGTTTTGGCCATCTTGCTCGCTGGACCATCCATGCTTTCCGTACGGGCTAATGTAGCCGCTGGCAAGCCCGCCACGCCTGCCTCGAATCTTACCGTTCCCGAGGGATTCAAGGCCGAACTCGTGCGTTCTGCATTGCCGGTGGAAGGTTCATGGGTGTGCCTGGCCTTGGATGACAAAGGACGGCTCATCATTTCACCCCAAGACATCCTGCGCCGCGATGATGCGGGAAAGGTGGTGGAAGGCGGCTTGTTGCGGATGACCTTGGGCGCAGATGGCAATGTCACCTTGGTGGAGCGCATCGAGTTACCGGTCGGCGGTGCGATGGGGTTGCTCTACGCCTTTGACAGTCTTTACGTGAGTGGCGAGGGCGCTCAGGGCACCGGCCTCTACCGCCTGACCGATACCAATGGCGATGATAAATACGACAAGTTGGAATTCCTCAAGCAGTTCGAAGCCACCTATCGCACCGCGGCCACCGGCGAGCATGGCCCGCATGGCATCGTACTCGGTCCAGACAATCATCTCTACATCATCAACGGCAATGAAGTGAAACCGCCTTCGGGATTGCGACCGGATTCGCCGCACAAGAATTTTGCCGATGACCAGTTGTTACCTCAGTTGCTCTGGCCAGCGAACTACACTTGGGCGAATGGATTTCCATCCGCTGGCTGCGTACTGCGCACTGATAAGGACGGGAAGGAGTGGACCCTTGTCGCCGGTGGCTTGCGCAATTCTTATGACCTCGCCTTCAATCGCGATGGCGAGATGTTCACTTTCGACAGTGACATGGATTGGGATGACGGTGCGCCATGGTATCGTCCCACGCGCGTGAACCACATCGTCTCCGGTGCTGAGTATGGCTGGCGCAAAGGTTCCAGCAAATGGCCTGATTACTATCCCGACAGTGTGCGGTCCATCGTCGATATCGGGCGCAGTTCACCCACGGGAGTGAAGTTCGGTTATGATGCCAATTTTCCCCGGCCCTATCGCATGGCGCTGTATCTCTGTGATTGGGCCTTTGGCACCATCTACGCCGTTCACCTCACACCCAGTGGCGCGAGTTATAAGGCCAAGGCTGAACCGTTCGTCACCGGTCGTCCGTTGAATGTGACGGATATGGAGTTCGGCAAAGACGGCGCGATGTATTTCATCACCGGCGGGCGAGGCACTCAGTCCGGGCTCTATCGGGTGGCCTACACGGACAGTCCGAAAAAGGTGGTGCCCAAGTGGGGGATGTCCGAGCAAGACGGCAGCAAGCAACGCGCCCTTCGCCATGCCTTGGAAGAGTATCATGGCAAGGCTGATCCCAAGGCTATCGATTTTCTCTGGCCGCATCTGGATAGCGGGGATCGCACCATCCGCTATGCCGCCCGCATCGCGCTCGAATGGCAGGATGTGAAGCTTTGGCAGCAACGCGCCCTTGATGAAGCCAAGGTGAACGCCGGTCTTGCCGCTTCACTGGCGCTGGCCCGCACTGCTGGTCGGGAGACACAGGCGGCTTTGCTGAAGGGGCTCGCCAAGTGGCCGCTCGATTCACTCAGCGAAGAACAGAAGCTCGATAAGATGCGTGTCATCGAAGTGAGTTTCGCACGGCAAGGGAAACCGGATGAAGCCTTGCGCCAGCTCGCCATCGAAAAACTCGGACGTCAGTATCCTTCGACTAGCGCTCCGTATAATCGCGAACTCTGCAGTCTGTTAGTCTATCTCGAAGACCCCACGGTGGTGGCAAAGACTGTGAGACTGCTGCTCTCGCCAGACAGCACGCAGGAAGAGCAAATACATTACGCCTTCTGTCTGCGCTTGGTGAAGCAGGGATGGACCGCCGAAACGCGTAAGCAATACTTCGCCTGGTTCCCGCGCATGGCACAGAGCTATCATGGCAGCAGCAAGGTCTTGGGCTTTCTCACCGAAATCCGAGCTGATGCCGTGAAGAACATGAACGATGTCGAGTTAAAGCAGTTCGCCGCTTTGGTCGAAGCGCCTTTAGTGACTGCATCAATTCCTTCGGAGATCCCGGCAAAAGACTTTGTGAAGGAATGGACGTTGGTAGAATTGCTGCCGCAACTGGATGCCGTCTCGCGCGGGCGTTCATTTGAAAGAGGGAAGAACGCCTTTCTCTCCGCGCAATGCGTGATGTGTCATCGCTTGGGAAGGATCGGCGGGGCAGTGGGGCCGGACATGACTGCGGCTGGCAGCCGTTACACTCGTGCGGATTTGCTGGAAGCCATCGTGCATCCCTCGAAAGTGGTGCCGGACATGTTCCAGAATGTGACCGTGTTCACTCGCGATGGGGAAGACTACACGGGACGCATCCTCACTGATGATGATCAGAAGATCGTGCTACAGCCTAATCCGCTGGCGCCGGGAAAAATCGAGATCCGCAAAGCGGACATCACGAAGCAGGAGCGCGCCAAACTTTCACCGATGCCGGAAGGCTTGATCAATGTGCTGACGCGTGAAGAGATTTTGGATCTGCTGGCATACATCGAAAGCGCTGGCAGTCAGAACTATCCTTCATTTCAAAAATGAAGCGCTGAGCGATAATTTATAATTTCTAAAAATAATTATAAAAATTATTTGACGTAACCTTTGCGGAGGCGTAATCGTCTTAACTGTCAATGAAACATATTATCAACATAACAATTCAATCGCCCAGAACGGCCGCCAAGCCGTTTGCGAAAGAACCGTTGTGTGGCGGTATGTCAGTCCGGGGATGGTCCTATGGGGGCAAGGCGCTCAGCCGAAATGAAGATCAACCGGAGGTAAGCAGCTAAGGAGTTATCCAAGATTTTGGCCAACCCTGCTTACCGCAAGTAAGCAGGGTTTTTTGTTGGCCGGAAATGATTTAAAACCACCGTATTTGAACGGGAAACGAAAGGTAATGCACTGTGATCCATAGAAAGGCGACGTCTTAACGATGTCCGCGACAGAATTCAGATTTTGGCAGAGACGATCCCTATCGCTCAACCGGCGGGGTGTGCCCCGGGTAAGTGAAAAATCGTGCCAAACAAGATTTTCCCAGATTTACATTCTAAGGGCTTCGGAGGAGGTGTGCCCCAAACACCGAAACGTCCACCGTGAAAAACCTGTGGCCACAATCCCGCGAAAGCGGAGACTGTGATGGTGTTTGTTCTTTGTTGTTATATGACAAGGCCGGGCGTGTAAGACATGCCCGGCCTTTCAATTTTATATATATAATTAGTTCGCATGGGTTGCTTAGGTTTGAAGGGGTGAAACAGGCGCGGTGAGGGTAGTTCTCCCGTTCCTGCGGCCAACTTTAAACCATCGACCATCATTTGATTCTCAACAGGTTGCGCGTCAGCACGCTGCCGGGTCTGCAAAACCCAGCTTACTCCGGGCAGCACGGAGGCAACCTGCCAAGCTTCGCAATGACCAATGCCCAAATCCGAATGACGAAAGCCGAATCGGCAGTCATTAGGGCTTCGTCATTGGTCATTGCGAAGCTATGGGGCCGTGGCCGAAAAGTGAGGCGCCTGTCTTGCAAACAGGTTTAAGCGGGAGCGTTACCCGCCATGCTCCACCAATTTCCATTGCAGGGAACTCGACTGAGACAGAGAGGAGCCTCATAAACTTCTTCAGGTGGGTTTAATTCCCGCCCCTGCAACCACTTTAGTAGTGTTGAGAGAGGTTTGTGTTGAGTGTTGACAGAAAGACGTCTGTTTATCCATCACTCAACTCTCAATAATTCCCACTCAAAAGTTTCATGGGAGTCGATCCAGCCCTCCGACTGTAAATCGGATGTCGTTAAACAAGGTTGGAAGTGACGAACTGGAGCGTTACCAGCGGCTCCCACCATTTTCTATCGGACTCGTGGCTCAATAGCGGAGCAACCCGTTGTCTGCGGGGAGGCGGGAAGCCATCTCAAAAATTTGAGGAAGCCGCGTTGTAAAGGATTTTTTGAAGGAACGAGGCGAGAGAAGGGAGGATATCCGTCAAGGATATCTGACCGACGAGCAACGAAGTCCCTTCGAAAAAGACTCACAACCCAGAGGGCAGGTCGGGAATGGGCTGTCTGGCGTTGTTGCTCCTCGGTCTAAGATCGTTAGCGGATATTCTCCCTCGTCGCGCCTAGCCATACAGCCCATTCCCAACCTGCGCGACATCCTCCAATTTTTGAGATGGCTTCGAAGTGTGCAAGTCTCTTCGGGTCCGCCAATTTCAGTTTATCGGAATGTAGCTCAGGCTTTAGAGCACCCGGTTTGGGACCGGGCGGTCGTAGGCGAAAATCCTGCCGTTCCGACCAATTTATCCATCGCTGCTGTGGCCGAGTGAGATGAGGCATTCGTCTTCTAAACGAATCGATGCGGGTGCAAATCCTGCCAGCAGCTCCAGTTTTTATTGCCGGGTGGTGTCAAAGTGGCACGGCGGTCTGTTAAACCGCTTGAACTGGTGCAAGTCCAGTCCCGGCAGCCATTTCAGAGATGCTCGTGTAGCTCAATTACCAGAGCACGGCGCTTCGAACGCCGGGGTTGAGGGTGGGAGTCCTTCCATGAGCACCAATTTACTAGGGTGTATTGTCAGCAGCAGACGGCCCCCCTCGGAAGGGGGAGGACGCAAGTGCAACTCCTGCCACCCTGACCATTTCAGTTTTGGAAGGCAGGTCGATATAAGCTGGCCCCGAAAGCTTTCGGGGCTGGCGGCACTTGTCTCGAAAACAAGACCGGCATGGTGCCGGGGTGGGAGCATTACCCACGCCTTCCGCCCGTCCGGTAGCTCAAAAGCAGAGTGCCCGCCTGATAAGCGGAAGACCACGGAGCGTCACCGTGTCGGACGACCATTTCAGTTAAACCCTCTAACCAAAGGAACGTTATGTATCACGCGAGTCCCTATAAGCAGAGCCCCTTGCTGTATCGCCGGAGCTACAAGCCTGGACGCCGGAACACCTTGATGTTCCGTCCGGCACCGATCGACGTCTCCCGGCTGAATGCCCCGCGAAAGGTGAAGCTGCCGCCGATCAAGGCGGTTAAAGGTTAGGATTTCCCGTTTGCTCCGCCATGAAGCAAACGGCCCGGGTGGGGAACCCCGAGGGGCTGGTGGTGGTGACATCATCAGCCCTGTGATTTTTATGATGCTTTTACCCCTAAGACATCTTTTCCAAGGAGGGAAAGCGATCGGAGTGGTGGCGATCAGATTAAACCGCGATCACCGCCACTCCAGTTCTATTGCGGTGAACAAAACTGTCGTCGCGCTGGATGGTGTAGAAAGTCTGCACGGCCGGCTGAAGCCCGGCAGGTGTCGGCGCAAGTCCGACTCCAGCGGCCATCGTTTGTCGATGGTGGATTGTTGATAGTAGATAGTGAGGTGTTGAAGACGTTCACCTTCCATCGACTATCCACCATCTACCATCCACGAGTTAATCGTCCGTGAATGCAAAGCAGCTCTAGCGACCGGGTTTTCAGTCCGGGCCTAGCCGGTGCGAGTCCGGCCACGGATGCCATTTTCAAGCTGCTCTCAAGGTGTAACAGATCTGCATCTCTCCCTGCGAAGGAGAGGGTTCGTGGTGCGAGTCCACGTGAGAGCACCAGTTTAGCAAGCCCCTGTGCCTCAGTAGCCACAGGGCGGGTTTCGTAAACCCGTATACGTCGGTGCGAATCCGACCAGGGGCTCCAGTTTCTAAGGGCGAGGGGAGAAGTGCGAAGGGCGGGTTCAATACAGGCCCAGCTCGCACCTCGGACTTCACACCTCGTCCTTTCCGAATGGTGGCCATGATGTAAGAGCAGCATCACGCCCTGTGAAGGCGTTTGTGCCGGTGCAAATCCGGCTGGTCACCCCAATTTTCAATTCATAGCAGCCGAGCTAACAAAGCTCTGCTCAATTCCCAAACGCAAAAACTATGAGAGCTGATATGCATAAGGTCCTCTGTCAAAGGGGGCGAAAAGGAGCTGGAGCTTACGGGCAGATGCGCCGCGCCAACCGAAAGGAGGATCAATTGCCCAAGTATGAAAGCATGAGCGAGCCATACTATGACTTTTCGAAGTATCGGGACGACTACGATGGTCCGATCAAGCGTTGGTTGCGCTCACGAGTAGGATGTCCCTGGAACGAAGTGTATAGTGAGCTAAGGCAAATCATCAAACCCGATACGCAAGCCAGGATTTCGATTCTGAAGGGAGTAACAGATATTAAGCAGATGATGGCATCAAGGTATGGTGGCTTTTACGTGGATGAGGAGAGTGGCATTCTTTTGGCAAGTCCAGACAGTCCGCGTGGGGTTACTCTACGGGAACGGGTAGAGAAAAGATTCGGTGCAGTCAGGATACGGCTGCCGAAGGATTTTCTGCTGCTCAAATTGAAAGGACTCTGGTTCGAGTGCCGGATGGTCCGATATCAAGCTCATTGGCAGTTCGCCCCGGTTGATGTCGTGTTCGCTTCACAACTGATTTGTGCACATGCCAGGGATGCTTATGGGGAGCCCTACTATTGTTCACGGAAACGTCAGCTTTCCCGCAAGGAATTGCGGGCAAGAGGACTGGTGAACTCAAAATCAGCTGCCGATTGTTTCCTGAAAGTTTTGGGCGATGATTTAATCGGTAGAATTCGCCGGTCCCACGGCAACCCTATACGGTGCTGGCTTCAGTTCAGATTCGACCTCTGGATTGAAGCCAGTGCCGGACAATTTCTGTCAGATATCAAATTCAGTTTTGGGGGCATGACCCCGTCGGATAAGCCGGTGTAAACCGGTAAAAGCGGAGCGTCCTGCACGCCCGCGCCACGCGAGTGGCCGTTCATGCAGACCCAGATCCTGTGAGCTTATGCCGTGTGAAAACGGGGTGAGCTACGCTGGTAGATGGAGTGCAATCCGGAGCCGAGGGCAACGCCGTAGGTTCCGCTAACGGTAGCGCCGAGCACTGCACTTATGCCAAACATCGACAGTTCAGGATGAAGGGGAGCCGTCCGGTCCGAGCCTTGCAAGCAAGGGCGGGAGGGCAGAGTGAGAGGTGACAGGCCCGTCACGCTCCTAACCGAGAGGTAGGGAGGGTGGCGACGTCTGAAGTCTTGAAACTCGGTGTGACTCCGCAAGAGAAACACAGGAGGCGTGTGGCATAGCGTGAATCAAAAGTTCATGAAACCACCGGACGCGCACGTCTCAGCAGGTATTAGCTAGCTCAGTAGTAGAGCAGCGGTTGCATAAACCGCAGGTTGTGGGTGCGATTCCCACGCTTGTCACCAAACGCAAAGCCGCGTCCACGGTGAAGTTGAAAGTGGCTTAATCCCTGAGTCCCTCGGGACAATCAGGGCTGCCAAGGCCTCGCAAGGGCCGCGGCGGTCGGTCGGATTCGCATGGTGGGGTAATGCCCCTTTGTTGCCCGCAAGGCAGACAGTAGAGGAACGCCGAGACGCTTCATCGGATACTGGAAACGCCACCAGTTTAAAAAGGCAGCCAAGCAGGTTTACCCGGTTGCGGCCTTACGGTCGGGCCGGGTGGAAACGTCGGGAAGGTCATCCGCAAGATGGCCATAATCCGATCAAAGGGCCTGTCGTCCAGAGCTGTATTCTCAAGCTTTGGACTTTTACTTTTTCATCCCGTTGGCCGAGCAGCTCAGGCGGCACTCTGCAAAAGTGCACAGATGGGTGCGATTCCCATACGGGATTCCAGATCCTATCGGTGGACAGTATTGCCTACTGGCAGCGTTTCATAAATACCACGCGGGCGATGCCGGTGATGGTCGGCGGCTTGATGCGGCGCCAGAGTTCGGCTGATTCCACGGTGGTGCCAGTCACCTCGTGGTTGCCGATGAAGAACCATTTGCCACCTTCCTCGCGGCGAACATAGACGGGCAGGGGGCCGGTGGTCTCGGCGATTTTGGCGCCCCATTTGGGCAGATCGCCTTTTTTACCGACCCAGACTTCGCACGGATCGCTCTCGGCGCGTGGGTTCCACATGAGGCCGAGGCACACGCCCTTGATCACGCCCAGTTGGTGGATAACGAAATGAGGCGGGGCATTGTTTCCGCCCAGATCGGAGCGGATGGTGCCAAATTCATAGCCTTCACCGATGACGTGAGCAGGTGAGGGGGACGGAGTCGGGTTATCAGACATCGCTGCTAGACAAGCAACGGGGCGGGGCGGAGTCAACAGGCATTCAACGGCGTGATGCGTCAGTTCATTTTTATAAGGGCATAGGTGTTGATAGATACACTCACCTCGCGGTGAGCCACCGTCTTCCAAACCGGATTACAGGGAGCGTTACCCTGATGCCCGTCCACTTTTCCCAAGAGAACCCGTCGTGGTGACCTAGGCCTCGCACGGCCGGAGTAATGGTCGCGTGATTGGTTCAGTGCGCTTGGGAACTCTTTTTTAAACGCTTCTTTGCCATGCGGGCGGCAGGTGCCCGGCAGGACTTCACAGACCTGGTTGTCGATGGTTCAAGTCCATCCCCGTGTGGCAAAGTCATTTTTCATGCTTCGGGAACTCGAGCAGCAGAGTGTCTGTCTCTTAAACAGATATGTCAGGGTGCAAGTCCCTGCCGAAGCACCAATCTGATTTGCGATCTGCGTTTTCCAAGGAGGGAAAGAATGCTGTGTGTGCTCCGCGGATCGTGAATCTCTTTTGCCGTGTTGGCCCAATTGGGAGAGGCGCCTCACTTGAAGAGACTGTTTGAGAAATGCATTGGCGCCGTCTACTGGTCCAAACGGGCTGGGGCGTTGTTGCGGTTCGGTCACAGATTTTGTGTCCAATATGCTCCCTCACCGCGCCTCGCCCCAACCCGTTTGCCCGGCGCAGCCAGCCCCAAGCCATTTCCCAAGCAGTCTCTGGGAACGGGAAGGTTGAAGGTTCGAATCCTTCACATGGCACCATTTCATTTTTTTCGGCGTGTGGTTAACCCCGAATAGCAGAGGGGACAGTCTTAGAAACTGTGAGCCTTGGAGGTGCAAGTCCTCTCACGCCGACCATTTTTCGATGCCTGGATTCAGGGGGAATAGCAGACCCCGGTGACTTAAAATCACTCAGCTTTCCGGGTGCAAGTCCCGGGGCATCGAGCGGCGTGTGGTTCACCGGGAACAGCAGACCGGACCGACTCAAAAGCGGAGAGCCTTGGGAGTGCGATTCTCCCCATGCCGACCAATATCATGGAGGGTCAACCAGACGAGCGTGCTGGCGCTGTTTGCTAAACAGTGGGTCCCCTTGCGAGGGGATGTGGTGCAAGTCCACGGCATTCCGCCATTTTTCAAGGGACGAGGTTTGAAGTGAGAGGCACGCGGGAAGTCCAGCCAGCGTGCTTCGGTTTTCTCACTTCGTCTCTTTTCGATTTAGCCACCTCTGATCGCGAAGCAGATCGAGCGGTCCATGTTGACGGATGAAGCCGGTGGAAGAGACCGGCCGGAGGTGCGCTCTTTTTATCCATGGTTTCCGGTTTGGAGTTTCTGGTTTCGAGTCGGGCGGCTTTGAACTCGCAACAAAAAACCAGAAACTCGAAACCTTAGCGTAGCGAATGGAGCCGAAGCCACAGCAGACCGGCACCGGACTTTTAATCCGATATGGTGAGGTTGCAACTACCTCCGGCTCCACCAACGCTTTCGAATTGAGAATGTAGAATGAAGAAAATGTCGTTTCTACATTCTGAATTCTTCATTCTGCGTTCGTCTTATTTCCAGTTGGTGAAAAGGCCCGCGAGGAAGGCCAGAAAAAGACCGCCGAGGAATATGCGGTAACTGAAGGCGAGGTAACGGTATTTTTTCCGGTAAAGGACGTGACCGATGCCATACATATCCATCGCTAGTGCGGTGTAGACGCTCGGGTCATCACGTAGCACTTTTTCCATCTCCCGGCAGAATTCTTCCGGGGTTAGCTGACTGAAGCAGCCGAAGAAGAGCGGGTTGAAGCCGGGATTTCCGGGAGCCTGTCCTTTGCTGGAGGGCAGCACCGCCATGATGGCGGTGGTGGCGGCCATGAGTGTGGACACGGCGAGAATTCCTGTCGGCAGGCCAAGCCCTTCTTTTTGTATGTAGCCGATGAGCATGGAGAAAATCAGCGCGGAAACACCGATCATGATGTTCGCCTTGTTATCCGCCATGCTGCTTAGGTGCACATGATGCTGCTGTGCGGTGCGGAGCAGATACACCGCGGCACTGCTGTGGTCGATGTTGATCCGCTTCGGATCATACACCTTGTTGCCGGTTTCCCCGCTTGGCGGCTCAACGTCACTGGCTTTGGTGTCCTTTTCCATCGCAACAGTTGCGTGACATGGGTGACAGGCGAGACCCGGTCACCTTATTTCACACCGGCATCCATGGTGCGCAGACGCTGGGCCATGATCTGCAGCATGATGAGGGCGAAATTCGGGGTTTGCTGGACGAGGAAGAGGAAGCGGCGGCTGTCGATCGGTACCACTTCGCAATCGGTTAGGGCTTCGGCCGTGGCGCTGCGGGTGCGGTGATCGATGAGGGCCATCTCGCCGAAGGTCTCGTCTTCATCGATGGTCGCGAGCACTTTGCCGTTGATCTTGAGAGCGACCTGGCCCTTACGGACAACGAACATCTCATTGCCTTCTGTGCCTTCGCCAAAAATGATTTCGCCAGCCTTATAGGAGCGAAACTCGCTCGAGTTCCTGAACAGCGTGACTTTGATGCGGTTGTTTTCCATGCAGACTGCATGCTGGAGCGGCCAAGTTACGGGTCAAGCGACTGCTTGTTACGATTGTGTGACAAGTGGTGCAAAGGCGGTGATTGGAGGGGTTTTCTGTGACCTTGAGGTGACCAGAAAAGGGGCATTTCGAGGACGAGGACGACGACGATTACGAGGACGAGCGGCAACTTTCATAACAACCAAGGACAAACACCAATACAGGCAGGAAGTGTGTTTTTTATGAGCGAAGTATTGAACAAAGCGATGGTGCTGGTCCTGAACCGGAACTGGCAGGCGATCAATGTGCGAACTCCGGCAGACGCGTTCTGCCAGATGGCCACCGGTGTGGCCACAGCGCTGGAGATCGAGGGTGAGGAATACATCCGCCCGGTGTCGTGGGCGGAGTGGATCACTCTGCCGGTGCGTGAGCAGGACCAGGCGGTCCGCACGGCGCGCGGGGCGATCCGGGTGCCGACGGTCATCGTGGCGTTGAACTTCGCCAGAGTGCCGAAGACGCGCCCGAAGCTCTGTGCCAAGACCATCCGTGAGCGTGACGGCAACCGGTGTCAGTACACCGGTCGCGTGCTGCGACCGGAGGAGGGCAGCCTGGATCACGTGCTGCCGCGTTCGCGAGGTGGACAAGACTCCTGGGGAAATCTCGTGTGGGCGGACAAGGGAGTGAATACCCGCAAGGGTAACCGTCTGCCGCACGAGGCCGGTCTGAAGCTGCTCACCGAGCCGCGCGCTCCCAAGGAGCAACTGGTCACGGCGACGATCCGAAATTCGCACAGCATCCCCGAGTGGAAGCTGTTTTTGAATGAGTGAGTCAATGAGGGGTGTGTCGAGCTTTGGGCTTGCTCACCCCTCATCCCGGCCCTCTCCGCTGAAGTTCGGGCTCTCTATGAGGGAAGAGGGTGACAGGCGCTCACGTTGTTTGGACACAGTTGGTAGTTTGGATATTCACATGCTTGGGCGGCGGCCGGCTGATCCCGCAGTCGCGGGACAGCCCTACCAGTTTTGTTGTGTCTGAACGTGAACGAGGGAATCGGGCGGTGAAGTTTTTTAAACCGGGAGAAGAAGGAGAGAATTATTTATGAATGCAGAAATGAAAACACATATCCACCCGACGGGTGAGGCGACGGGCTTCATCCCGATGACGGGTGACAAAGGTAAACCGATCACGGTGATCGGAACGAATTCCATTCGCGCAGGGTTTGATGCGAAATGCCTGCAACAGGCGTTGAACTCGCGCAGTGCGCCGGGTGTGACCGATCTGGTATTGAACCCGGATGCACACGCTGGGTATGGCGCGCCGGTGGGGTGCGTGATGGTGTCTCCGACGCATGTGTATCCAGGGCCGGTGGGCGTGGATATCAAGTGCTCGATGAGCTATCTGCAGATGGACCTGCCGGAGGATCAGCTGCTGGACAAGCCGCTGCGCCGCGCCCTGATCACCGCCATCCTGGAGCGCACGCCGACGGGGCCGGGGCGCGGACAGCGTTCCGCCTACAAGGCGCGCAAGGTGGGTGAGGAGCTGGGATTCCGCGCGGTGACGGAAGGTGCGTCGCCGACGGTGTGTCATGCCCTGGGCATCCCGCAGGAGTGGGCGGAGCGTTGCGAAGATGCGACGCATACCGGTCACGACGAGACGATGGATACACTGGCAAACCGCATGGAGATGCTGCTGCAGACGAACCTGATCGGGCGCTTCGCTGAGAAGATGAGTCAGCTTGGTTCCTACGGTGGTGGCAACCATTTCGGTGAATGCGAAGTGGTGCGCATCGCGGATAATGACCGGGCGCGTCAGACGGCCGAGGTGTTCGGCATGAAGGACGGGTGTGCTGGTTTCCTGTCGCACTGCGGTTCGCGTGGGTTCGGTCACGCGCTGGCGAGCATGCAGTTTCAAACGCTGCAGCGTAAGTTCAACGCATGGAACATCCCGCTGCCGGGCGAGGATCGTGAGCTGGTGTATGCCCCACTGGGAACACCGGAGGCGGACGCGTATATCGACGACATGTCGCTGGGCGCGAACTTCGCCACGGTGAACCATCTGCTGATCAATGCGCTCGTGCTCGAGGCCTTCCAGGAAGTGATTCCGGGCGTGAAGGGGTCGCTGGTGTATTTCATCAGCCACAACATCGCGCGCAAGGAACTGCTATCGAACGGCAACGGCGGGTTCGCCGGTGAGGGCTGGGTGCATCGCAAGGGTGCGACGCGGGCATTCCCGGGCGGGCATCCGTCCCTGAAGGGAACGCCGTTTGAAGCGACGGGGCATCCGATCCTACTGCCGGGTAATCCGACGGCGGGTTCGTGCATCATGGTCGCGGATGCGGGTGCTTCCGTTAGCTCCTACTCTGTGAACCACGGGGCTGGCCGGGCGATGGGCCGGAAAGCGGCGGACCGTGCGCTGGACCAGAAGACGGTGGATGACGAGTTCGTGGCGAACGACATCCTGACGAACTGCCGCGTGTATCCGAAGGACGAAGCGCCGGCGGCGTATAAGGACTTCGATGCCGTGTTGGATTCCGTGAACCGGGCTGGTCTGGCCAGCGAGGTCGCACGCCTGAAGGCGCGTTTCGTGATCAAAGACTCGGATCAGAGTCTGCGTGGGGCGGCGTAGGGTAAGTTGATCAATTCATAAAGAGGCGGGCATTGCCCGCCTCTTTCTTTTTCCCGCTCGACATCGGCAGGGGTTGGCGGAAAATGAGCGCACCATGACCCAGCCCATTTTGCGTTCTCGGACGTCTATGTCATCACGGCTGTTTGCGTGCTGTCTGTCGTTTGTTTTCTTAATCGCTTTCACCGCTTCGCTCGCGGCGGCGCAGAAACCGAATGTGGTGCTCATCATGGTGGATGATTTCGGCTATGAGTGCATCACGGCCAACGGGGGAGAGTCTTACAAAACGCCGACCATCGACAAACTGGCGGCGACAGGTATCCGGTTTGAGAATTGCCATGTGCAGCCGCTCTGCACGCCGACGCGCGCGCAGCTCATGACGGGGCGTTACAACATCCGGAATTACCTGAACTTCGGCACGCTCATCCGCTCGGAGAAGACGTTCGGCAATGTGATGAAGGAGGCGGGCTATGCGACGGGAATCTGCGGCAAGTGGCAGCTCGGGCATGAGGAGGATTCTCCGCAGCACTTCGGTTTCGACGAGTCCTGCCTGTGGCAACAGATCCGCCGTCCACCACGTTATGCGAATCCGGGCCTGGAGTACAACGGCAAGCCGAAGGATTTCACGATGGGCGAGTATGGCCCGAGGCTCGTGAATGACTTCGCGCTGGAGTTCATCACGAAGCACAAGGACCAGCCGTTCTTCCTGTATTATCCGATGATCCTGACGCACGACCCGTTCCAGCCCACGCCGGACAGCCCGGACTGGGATGCGACAATCAGCAGCGAGGCGAAACAGAGAAATCTGAAGCACTTCGCCGAGATGACGGCCTACATGGACAAGATGGTTAGCCGCATCGTTGCCAAGCTCGAAGAGTTGAAGATACGTGATAACACGTTGCTGATCTTCCTCGGTGACAATGGTACGCACGGAACGGTGGTGAGCCAGTTCAAGGGCGAGGAATACAAAGGTGGTAAGGGCTCGACGAAGTCACACGGCACGCATGTACCACTGATCGTGAGCTGGCCCAATGTGATCAAGCAGCCCAAGGTGCTGCCGGACCTGGTCAGCAGCACGGATTTCCTCCCGACGATCTGTGCGGCCACGGGCGCAAAGGTTCCAGCGAATGTGGATGGGGTGAGTTTCCTGCCGCAGCTTCAGGGCAAAGCAGGCACGCCGCGTGAATGGCTCTACACTTGGTATTCGCCGCGTCAGTCGAAAGACATGACGGTGAAGGAATATGCCTTTGATCATGGGTTCAAACTCTACCGCACGGGCGAGTTCTACGACTTGAAGAAAGATGATGCGGAGAAGAACGATCTCGCAGGAACAACCCTAGGCAAAGAGGCGGCGGCAGCGAAGCAGAAGCTGCAAGCGGTGCTGGAGCATTTCAAAAACGCGCGTCCGGCCGAGCTGGATCGGAAGTTCCGCGAGGATGATCTGGGCAAGGGCAAGACCGAGAAGAAAGCCAAGAAGCAGGAGAAGAAGAAAAAGACGAATTAGTTGTTAAACCGCAGACAACACAGAATAAACGAAATGGGGACAGGGGTTTACTCTGCGGGCTTTAGGCGGATTTGGAGACGGTAGTAGCTGTTTTCGCTGGCGGGGGAATTGGTGTGGGTAATGTCTTGGTCAGTGCCGAGAATGTTGGTGCGACCGGGGACGCCAAGCCAAGGACCGTCGAGCAGATTGGTGGTGCAAAGGAGATCGAACCAGCGCGCCATACCCGCATAGCCGATGCCCTCTACGCCGTGGGCATTGAACATCACGAGGATTCCTTCCGGCGAGATGGTAGCGCCAAGCCGAGGTGCTTCATCAGGCGTGTTCGGGTCTGTGCCAGCGATGTATTCCTCCAAGTTTGAGCGGCCATCTTCGTCCGGGTCAGCATTCAGCTCGCGATCTGGCGCAGGTAGCGCAGTGAAGGATTCGATCCATGCGTCGTAAGGACCCGCAGCCACTTCCAACAAGCCGCTGCCGGTGATGAGCCCGGTGGTGTGCGTGGCACCGGAACCGGTTGCTCCCCAAGTGCCGCCACGCTGGCGGATGCCATCGATGTAAAGTGCGCCGACCGTATCGGAGCCGCTGAAGTTCAGATTGAGTGTTGCGCCCGTGGAGAGATTAACTCGTACGGTGTCGGAAAGCCCCACGGCGCTGAGGCTCAAGGTGCCCTTGGTCACCGTAGTCGGGCCGGAGTAATTGCAAGCGGAGGCCAAAGTCAGTTTGCCGGTGCCGACCTTGGTGAGGGCGATCGCACCGGTGCCATCGGCGATGACGCCATCGAAGATGCTGGTGGCATTGACATTGCCGACGGTGAGGGTGCTGAGGGTGGCCGGTGCGGAGTTGGTGATGAGCCGTTTGATCGATGGGGCCGCTGATGCACCTGTGCTGGCATAGCCGTTTAGGCCGTTTACGGTCTGGTCAAACCCGGCGAGATCGAAGGTGCCGATGTCTGAATTGGCCGAGGTGCTGGTGGAGCCGATGTTGAGATTCGCGTTGGGACTAAGCGCATCAGAGATGCCGAGGCGTAAGGTGGAATTCCCCGAACCGCTGAAAAAGATGGTGGCATTCCCGATCTGGTTGCCCGCCGCATTCAACACCACGGTGCCGCCACCCGTGACTTGGAGCTGACCGCCGTTGTTGTCGAGGGAGTTCTCCATCGAGAACAAAGTACTGGTGTTCGCGTAAAACTGGAAGGTGGCGACATTTCCTTCCGTGCGAACAATCTGGCCGGTGACGTGCAGGGTTCCGCCATCCGAACCAAGGCGGATAGCGCTGGGGGTATCGAGTGTGATGTCCCCAGCGATTGTGCTGGAGCCGGAATTATTCGCGATTGCCCGGGCAAAGCTCCCGGCCTCCGTGGTGCCGGTGATGGTGATGGGTTCGGAAATGTTCACGCCGCTCAAACGAAGCTGTCCGCCGGTGGAAGTGGTGCCAGTGGTGGCGATCACCGTGCGACCATTCGCGCTGCCGAGAGCGTGATCGTGTGAGATATTCACAATGCCTTGCTCAATCACCAAGTCGCCATCGAAGCTGCTATCACCGGAAAGGTTCAATGTGCCGGAACCGGTCTTCGTGATGCCGAACGCGTTCGGCCCGTCGCTGATGGGTGAGGAGACGGAAAGTGTGGCCGTGCCGGTATTATTCGTTATGCCCCAGGTCTGATTATTGGTCAGCACCATGCTGCTGGCGCTGATGATGTGCGAACGGGCGGTCGTATTCGGCAGAGTGACACTGATGCCGCCTGTGCCGAGTGAGAGTTGGCTGGCTCCATCCAGAGTGAAGTTGGCATTGCGATTGAAGACGAGGGCGGCAAATGCAGCATCAACATTGAGCGTGGCTGTACTGCCAGCGGTACCGAAAATGGCGGTCTCGACTCCTGAGAGGAGATCAGGCGGGGCGTCATCCTGCCAGTTGCTGTTGAGATTGATGCTAGTATCCGCTGATCCACCGGCATCCCAAGTGAGCGAGGCGACCGTTTGAAATGACTGCACATCGCTCCAGTGCTCACTGTCAGCATTTACAGCATAGAAACGGTAGAAGTATTGCGAGCCGCGGGTGAGGTTCAGCAGATCGTAGGTGAGGCTGGTGCCACTGGTCTGCGTGCTGAGGTCAACCGAGTGCTCCCAGGCGGATGGATTTGTGCCGCCATCTGTGGTGCCCCAATACAGCCGCACAGTGGTCGCGGTGATGCCGGCGGAGATGACGTTCGCGCGCGCCGTCGCACGAGTGGCGCCAAGTGAAGTGGCGGTGGAGGACTGGATACGCGGTTGCTCGATACTCCAGCCATCGATGCCGGGCTTCCACACGGGACCGCCTCGTTCATAGGCACCATTATCCGGTGAAGTTCCTACGAAGTGATCATTTATGCCGGGGATGGTCACGCCTTCGCCTTTAACTTCGTGGTAAGTGAAGAGCTGGTTCTTGGTGCGCATGGCCAGCTTGAAACTGGCGGGTACGCCGGTCGAACCGTTCGAGGTGGACCAATCCAAGGTGCTGGTGGCGGTTACGGGATCGACGGCGGCGCAACCGGCCTTGGGCCGGAAATCGCGCTGGCTCAGGCTTTCGATGATCGTGTCGGGAGTAACGCCGGGGGCGATGTAGAGATTATTCTGCGCGATGTAACTCATCCCATGGTTGGCGGAGGTCCAGAGGCTGCCATCGGCACCGGGTGTGTTGTCGGGGTAGGGTGTCCATGTGCCAGCATCATAGTTCAAACAGCCGATGACGGTGTTATGGTAGACTGCTTCACCAAACATCGGAGCGTTCAAGCGGATGGAGTAGGCATCGCTTTCGAAGCCCCAGATGACGTTGTGGTCTACCACGTAGTTACGTGAGTAATTATCCAGATAGATGCCCTCGATGAGCGGTGCGGAAGGATCGCCGGGGTCGTGGACCCAGTTGTAGCCGATGCGTGTGGGCACCCCATTGGTGTCCAAGCCATCTTTGCCGAAGGTATAGCTAGAGCCGAGATCATAGGCCATGCGACCGGGATGGTAGAGATCATTGTAGATGATCTGAAGGCCAGCACCAGTAGGGCGAAGGATATCGCGGCCGCTATCGTGGATGGAATTGAAGCTGGCGGTGCTGCTGTTGCAATTCATCACCAAACCGGCGGCGTAGGTGCCGGAGTAATCGGTATTATAGATGTGATTGCGGGTGAAGAGATGATTGTAACCGGAGGACATGATGCCCGACCCGGCAGTGTCATACAGGGTGCAGCCCTTGACGGTGTTCCCCAGACCACTGACCACGACGCCTCCGCCGTAGGAGACGCCACCATTGCTTGAGCTGCCGTTGCTGAACGTCAGGTAGTGACTGAGGTGGCGAGCCTCGCAATTCTCCAGAGTCAGGCTATTGCCGTTCAAGAGCACGGCACCCGCGCGCAGCTTCAGTCCGCGCACCGTGATGTAATCAAGGCTCTGGATGTTCACGCACCAGTTACGGGCTTTCATCTCGACTAGATGACTCGAGGGATCGGCACCGCCATCCATGCGGAGGAAGAGTGTGTCGGCGGAGTCGGCGTGGCGTTGCAGATACCATTCACGGTCAGCATCGAGAAGATTGAGCGTGCCAAAGACGTAGCCCGTGCCGGGGTTTGAGCTCGCGTTCGCGTAGTTGGGCCACCACCACGTGGAGGCGTTGCTAGAGTCCAGTTGCACGAAGTTGCCCGAGCTCGAAAGGACTGTTGAGGCCTGCCAGGCCCAGCGCTGGCCGACTCCACCAAGGAAGCGCGCGCCGGCGAAGAAATCATCCGGCTTGCCGTTGAAGGTGGAGGAGGTGAAGCCATAGGTGTTATTCATCGTGAGGGTGGCACCTTGAGGCGACATCACGTCGGTTGAAGTCTTGTTGGGGAATCGCGCCTCATTCTGCATCTCGCCATCCACGAAGATCTGGTCGTAGCCGCTGGTCAAGTCGGTGTTGCGGCCAGCCGGGTAGTAATTGACCGTCGAAAGATCGCCGTCATCGAATTCATCCAACAAGACGGGCTCGGTGTCCTTCCAGATTTCGTAGGAATCGGCCGTGAACTCATATTTCTGGGTGACATCCGTCGTGGTGACAGACTCCTGCGCGGTGGTCACCAAGTAGGAAGAATCCCCGGAGCCGCCATCAATCCATTCACTTTGGCTCAACGCAAGTGTGCCGGTATAGACGACATCGGCATCACCGGAGCGTTTGATGGTGAAAGTGTAAGCGACATTGCCCGCCGTCTCGGGGCCGAGGGTGAGGTCGTAGCCGTTGATGGTGGCGTCGGTTAACGACCTGATTTGTGTGCCCCAAAAGTTGGGCGTGTTCTTCTTGAACTGCAGGATCAGGGCACCGTTGCCTTTGTACTGGACGGTGATGGCGTCATCGGCCACGTAGCCGCTGGAGGAGGCGGTGCTGATGCTCTGATACACGACACTGTTGCCCAAGGGCAGTGGTGTGGAACCGGTGCTGGTTATTTTCAGGCCGCGGACCTTCCAGGTGACGGGAGCGGAAAAGAAATTCCAAGAATTGCGGGAACCAGAGCTCCTCAGACTGGCAGTAGCGAACGAGGTCTCATTGGCCACTGAGATCTGAAGTTTGCCGCCGCTCTCGATGCATCCCGTGCCGTTCGCGTTGATGCCGGAGGCTGCCCAAAAGCTCACCGGAAGCTGGCCGGGGGTGGGAGCGGTGTAGATGCCGTTGCTGGTGAGAGTCCATGGACCAGTGAAGACCTCGGTGGCCGAGATCACGACCTCCTCCCCCTGATAAGGCTCGATGATGATCGGAGCTTGGGACGTGCCGCTACGGATGGGGTTGACGGTTTCGCGATACACACCGGCATGGAGCAGCACACGGTCACCGGGCAAGGCGGACTGTATGGCGCGGGCGACGGTGCGGAACGGCGCGGCCAAGGTGCCGGGGTTTGCATCATCACCCGTGAGGGCTACGTGCCAGTCTGTGGTTGCCACGAGGCTGCCATCCGCCAGATCGCGGAGGAGAGGATTGGTGCCATCGGCGAACTCGGTGGTGTTGTCGCGGCCATCGCCATCGGGATCGGCGGTGGAAGCCTGGTCAGCCGTGCGCAGTCCGGCGAAGGTGGCGATCCATTCCTCATAGGTTTCAGCGGAGGCAGAGGTTTCAAAAACGCCATGGAAAAGCAATATCGCCAGGCCCAATGAGAACAGGGCGCGAAAGGGCTTTGCAGGCCGGGCGTGGTTCATGCGGATAATGTATGGGGCGAAGCGCGCGCTGCCAATAGCTAAGCACCACTTTGGCCAGGTCTGGGATAGAGTTTGTTCACGAACTCACGTAGTTGGGCGGCATCGGCGACGGCAATTTGGAGTTCAAAATACTCGTAGTCGCCACGTAATGCTTGATGCAGGTAATCAAGGTCGTCGAGATCGGAGGGGTCGCTGATGGCGATACTCAGACAATGGTCTGGGTGTACGCACAGAGGGACGACTTGATAGGTGTGAGCCAGAATCGCCGGTATTTTGGCGAGGAGTTCAGGCGGAAAAGAGTAATTCTCCAAATTAACGAACTCGGCTCCAAAGTCATCGGCTATATCGCTCATAAGTGAATATTCCCAAGGGTTTTTGATTTTTCCACTACAGCTCTTCGCTTCAGTCCAGTTCCGTCTTACCAGCTTTCCATTGCTGGACGATTTTCCAGACGCGTTCCTGCAAGGTGCGGCGCAGGGCTGCATCGAAGACGATGCTTGTTTAGTCCGCGGAGCGGTGCGGTTAACTCATTTATGACCAATAATAAAATATCG
>JAURFH010000058.1 GCA_030834415.1 Verrucomicrobiota bacterium
TGAAGGTCTCAAGATCATGGACAACGTCACCGCCACTTGCTCGTTTGTCCGTTCGTAATTGTAGATCTTCGGATCCTGCTTCTTCTCGCCCTTGCCCCCGAAATCCAGCCAAAGCCCGATACCCGTGTTGTTCGCCGCGGCGGGCGGCCAGTTATCCGCCCGCATATCATGCCGCGGCATCGAGTAACTGCGCCGCTGACCGCGAAACTTCTGTGCCCACGCAGCCGGAGCCACCGTATCCTGCGGGCAACGCAAAAGCGGAGCATAGACCTGGTTTGTGGAGGTGCTGTCGCCTCCATTTTCAGAAAGCCAGACCGTGCGTAAGTTCCCACCCATGAAAGCATCCCAGCTGTGATTGTCCTGATTCTGATAGCGGACATAGGCATAAGGCAGGCGGCTGGCTGAGTTCATCGTATAGACCGCCATCGCGTTACCGATCAGCTTCAGATTCGCCATGCAGGCACTGTCGCGCGAGTGCTGCTTGCCTTTCTTAAGACCGACGGCACCCAACACCGCCAAAGCAGCCACTACTAGGAGAATCAGCAAAACCTCCCACCAGACCATGGCGTGCTCGTGATTATATTTTAGCCCCAACTTCATTATCTGCTCCTTAATACAATCTGACCCACATATGCCGTCGCCTATTCAGACGATTCCGCCATAGGTGTGACGACGGAAACATGGATACCTCTCCCCAGCCACTTCATCGTCGGGATTATGCCCACAATTGCAAGTTAAGATAATCCCACCATTTGTTACAAACTGAGGAATGATTTCCTCCATTGGACGGGTTCGGTTCGAAAATGCTCCCGCCATCCACAGATCGACGGGCGCACCAAAGCGTTGCCCTGACTTCGCAAAGCATTATATTCCCCCCACTGATGCGTCGCAGTTTCTGGATGATGATTTGGTTGTCCGCCCTGGTGTTACACCTCGGCGCGCAAACGCCATCCCCAGCCACAGGAAAACCCGCTACCGGACTGGTCTGGGATGCCCTTACCAAGGAAGCCACCGCCAAGGCTGGTGAGACGGATATCCCGTTCACCTTCGCCGTGACGAATCACGCTGCCAGCCGCATCACCATCGAACGTGTCGATACCTCCTGCGGCTGCACCATCGCAGACATCCCCAGTGAACCTTGGCCGCTGGAACCTGGCGAAGGCGGGTTGCTCAAAGTAGAGTTCGACGCCCGCGGCAAATCCGGCACTCTCACCAAGACCATTTATGTCTTCACCAGCACGGGCCAGACGGAACTGACGATTAAAGTCCACCTACCCGAAGTTCCACCCTCTACGACCCGCGACAACTCCGAACGCGTGACTAATCTGATGCTAGCCTCCAAGAACCGGCAGGCCGTATTTCAAGGCAAGTGCATCACCTGCCATGTCACGCCCACCATCGGTAAAATGGGCAAGGAACTTTATACGACTGCTTGCGGCATATGTCACGATGCCGAACATCGCGCCAGTATGGTGAAGGATCTGAAGACCCTGACTTACGGCACCACCAAGGTCCATTGGGAACACTGGACACGTAACGGCAAACCCATGTCCCTCATGCCCGCCTTCGAGCAAAAGCAAGGCGGCCCGCTGACCGAGGCACAGATCAAGTCCCTCGTCGAGTATCTCAGCACGAGCAAGGAATTCCCCTCCAACGTCACCATCCCAGCCACTCCGACAGCCAAACCATGAGCGGACTCTTTATCACTTTTGAAGGCACCGAGGGCGGCGGCAAGAGCACCCAGATCCAATTGCTGGCGGAGACCTTGCGCGGCTTGGGGCATACGGTACGCACCTTGCGTGAACCCGGCGGCACTCCCATTGGCGAGGAGATCCGCCATCTGCTAAAGCACAGCGAAGCTAACCACGGCATGAGCAGTGAGACCGAGTTGCTACTCATGAACGCAAGTCGCGCCCAGATCGTCCGCGTAGTCATCCAACCTGCCCTTGCTGCGGGTGAAATCGTTTTGTGCGACCGTTTTTATGATTCCACCATCGCCTACCAAGGCTATGGCCGGAAGCTGGATTTGGGTCAGGTCCAAGGCGTGGTCGATTTCGCCGTGGGCACGACGCATCCGGATTTGACCCTGCTGCTCGCCGTGCCACTGGCCGTGAGCGAGGCCCGCCGCCAGGCCCGCAATCAAGCCACTGGCCCCGTCCGCGACCGGATGGAGGAGGCCGACCGGGCTTTCTTCGAGCGCGTGGAAAAGGGCTTTGATGCCATCGCCCGGCAGGAACCTCACCGCATCAAGACAGTGGATGCCACCCAACCAATCGAGGCGGTCCGAAAAGCGATTTGGAATCTGGTCGAACCGCTGGTCAATTAACGGCTTCCATGCTGCCTGTATGTTGTGGCGCAAGCTCGTCCTGATCAGACATCCATCATCTTCAGTTTCTGTCCCAGCATCTGCTTGATCAGGTCGTTCGGAAATCTGCGAGAAGGAGTTATCGCGTAAAAGCGTTCACGTATCTGGGCGATGCGGTGAAATTCGATCAATTGCTTGGAACGCAATTCATCGCGAACCACCACCGGCGGCACCAAGGCGATGGCATCAGCCTCTCGGGCAAAAAGACGTAGCATGGCCATGTCATCGATCTCAGCGATAATTTTCGGTCTGACACCGCTCTGCTCGATGATGAGGTCAAAATCTGTCCGGATGTTGCTTTGCAAACTCGGCAATATCATTTTTTTACCATCCAGGTCCTCCGGAAACCGGAATGCCCTCCGGCTCGAACGAAGCATCTTCCGTCCCACCAGGCTGACCGGTTGCTCCGCCAGCAAATGGCTGTGGAGCCCAGCGGCAGTTTCCCTCGGCACAGGCTGATTGGATAGGATCAGATCCAGGTTGTGGGCCTCTTGCTGGATCAACAACTCACGGAGACTGCCGGACCGAACAATCACTTCGACTTCATCGTTGGCTATCAGCGGCTGCAGCAATGCCAGTTGAAAATTGCGGGACAGGGTGGCGACAGCACCTACCGTCAAAGTCCGGAGTTTGCCCGGCGCGTGGCGGTCCAGCAAAGTCAGCAATTC
Source organism: Verrucomicrobiota bacterium (assembly GCA_030834415.1). Classification (GTDB taxonomy): domain Bacteria; phylum Verrucomicrobiota; class Verrucomicrobiia; order Limisphaerales; family JAEYXS01; genus JAEYXS01. Next base: position 3,034 of record JAURFH010000058.1, read on the forward strand.
ATCCCCGGTGCGGAATATGGAATCCGCATAGTCCAGCACAATCCTGCCCGTATCGGTCAGCTGCAACCGGTTGTTCTGCCGGAGAAAAAGCTCATGCCCCAGACTTTGCTCCAATTTCTTGAGCTGGATGCTGAGGGCTGATTGTGAGATGTGCAGCATCTTCGCTGCCTTGGTCAGGTTACGCTCATGCGCGACCGCCCGGAAGTATCGCAAATGATGGTAATTCAGAAAGTTCACAGCCTTTATTCATTTACCAAATAGAACGTAACGTCAAAAACAATATATTATGCACAGACTAAGGACTGGCTAAGATGCGTCTGCTTATGGATATCTTGTTACCGGAACAGCATTTCTCGGCGGGCTACAAAACACTTTTCATGTGCGGCCCGGCGTTACTTATCCTCATCGGCTTGATCCCCAGCGTCTGGCTAAACCGCCGTCCGGACCTGACCGCCGGACTTACCAGCCTGGCGGCAATATTCAATGCGACCATGGCATCGACCACTCTGCTTTTCCTGCTCCTAAGCGGGGAAAGTTACTTCAAGTGGAGTGGTCTGACGGTCTATCTGGATACCTTGGCCGGTCTGGTTTACCTGCTGGTCTCAGCTCTCCTATTCGTGGTTATCCGCTTTTCCCGCGAGTATCTGGCCGGCGACCCGCAGCAAGGCAGTTACTACAAGTGGCTCTCGCTCACCGGCGCTGCTGTCCTGCTGCTTATCATATCGGGTAATCTTCTACAGTTCACTTTATGCTGGATGGCGATAAGTCTGTTTTTACATAAGTTGCTGGTCTTCTATCGGAATCGGCCCGGAGCACTGCTCGCCGCTAGAAAGAAATTCATCATCAGCCGGCTCGGTGATCTTTGCCTGATTGGTTCTCTGGTGCTGGTCTTCCGGGATTACGGGACTTGCGATATACGCTCCATCTTCGCCCAAGTAGCGGCAGTGGAGGATGCTCAGAGCACGACGCACGGTTCGTGGACCGCCCTGCTTTTGGTGACAGGCGCCTTGTTAAAGTCGGCCCAGTTCCCTTTTCACAGCTGGTTGCCCGATACCATGGAGACCCCCACTCCAGTCTCGGCACTGATGCATGCCGGCATCATCAATGCCGGAGGGTTCTTGATCATGCGCTTTAGCCCGCTGATCGCCGATGCAGCCCTGGCCAATCAACTACTCGTCATCATCGGCGGTTTTACGGCCTTGTTTGGAGCGTTTGTGATGCTCACGCAGGCAAGTATCAAGCGGGCTCTGGCATTCTCAACCGTATCACAGATGGGTTTCATGATGCTGGAATGCGGGCTCGGTGCCTACGGTCTGGCCTTGCTGCATCTGGTGGCGCACTCCTGCTACAAGGCCTATGCATTTCTTCGCTCCGGAAGTTCGGTGGCAACTAGATTCTCCGCATTGCCAAAACTCCGCCCGCTCTCCGCTGAATTCGGGCTGGCCATTGTTTGTCTGCCCGTTTGCGCGCTGATTTTCACGACCAGCGCCCTGCTACTGGCTCCGACCACGATCACTGCCGAAGGATTTGTTCTCGCCACGGCGATCATCACCGGCATGGCGTTCTTTCTCTGGAATCTGTGGCGGCAGGAACTGGCTTTGCGCCCCATGACAACCGGCCTGCTCGTGGTCGCCGCACTGGCAGGAGTTTACCATATCTTGCACGAGTTTTTCGGGCATCTTGTCCGCCAGTTACCAGGTGCAGGCGGGGTGATTCCCTGGACCTTGGCAATCATTCTGGCCGGCAGTTTCCTCGGAGCCTATTTGCTGTGTGTGGCACTGTCCCTCCAACTTTCAAACAGCGCTTTGGGAAGGCTCTACATCCATGCGCGCAACGGCTTTTACATCAACACTCTGGCAAACCGCCTGATTCACCACTTTTGGCCAGTAAAACTTTAACCACGGATCATTGCGAAAACATGAATAACCCTGTGAACAATCCTGAAGAAATGACCGCGCTGATAGCCGCCGCCTGCTCCAAAGTCCCACCGCTCTGGCCGTTGGATAGCTTTGTAGCCGTCAACCCTTTCGTCGGAATCAGCGGGATGAACTTCCTTGAAGCCAACGAACTGATCAAACGCACCAGACATACAGAGATCTTGTTGCCATCAAAATACTTTGCAAAACGTTGCACCGCCGGGGACATACAGGAGGAAGATTTCTTGGAGGCAAAACATGTTTTGCTCAAAACCCTGCCTGCGCCAGCAGCCCGACAGGTGGCTGGCTGGCAGTTCGACTCCTGGCAGATGCTACTTTCACCGACAAATGATGCCACCCCAAATGAAACCCGGGTGCTGACTTTTGCCGAGCACTGTGACCGACAGCTAAAGACGAACTGGCACAGCTTTATAATCGATGAGATCTCCAAGTGGTGTTCTTCATATTATGATCAAGGACAATCTGTATGGAGATTGCCCAACCACAAGGATTCGCTCCTGCATACATTTCGCAGAATCGCCTTGGAGGACCTGAACCCAGAGATGATGGGCTTGAAAGGATTTCGCCAGTTACTCAAAGAATTACCCTCGCAGGCTGATGATTTGATTCGGGAAGCCCTGCAGAGGTTACAGGTTCCCAAGGCTCAGACAGAAGAATTCCTGATCCGGCAATTGATGACTGTCAGCGGCTGGAGCGGCTTTGTGCAGCACAAAGTGCATCAGGCTTCATTAATCGGCAAAACTGACCAGAGCTTGGCCGAGCTGCTGGCCATCCGCTTGTCCTACGACCTGGCGCTCTATTCGATGCACGCGGAGTCGGTTGACCTGCTGAAAGCTTGGGCTGCATATCATTCAACCCTTGATTCACAACCCAACAAAGGTGATTCCGAACTGGCGCGACTGTTGGGCCATCATGCAATTGAATCTGCCTACCAAAGGAATCTCGTGGCCAAACTGGGGCCTAATAAAATAATGCCTTCCGCCGCGCCAGTTCGACCTGAAGCCCAGGCCGTGTTCTGTATCGACGTGCGTTCCGAAGTCTTTCGGCGGCATCTGGAACAGCAGAGTGAAGGGATCGAGACCATCGGTTTCGCCGGTTTCTTCGGAATGCCGGTGGATCATCTGATGGCCGGGGAATCGACCGCAAAAGCACAATGCCCGGTATTGCTTGAACCCAAGTACCGGGTCATGGAACGACCATTGGAAGCCAACGGAAAGTCGGCACACAAATCACCCTCTACCCGTCATTTCCTTAAAGCTTGGGATTACTTCCAAAGGTCGGCGGTTTCTTGCTTTGGATACGTTGAGACCTGCGGATTGGGGACCGTGCTCTCTTTGACCCGGGACACTCTCAATCTTGGACTAAACAACCACGCCAAAAAATCCGGCAAACTTCAGCTGACCAAGCGCAACCAACATTGCTGCTCAGTAGCGGAGACGTCTGAACTGGAGATCACCGAGCAAATCAATCTGGCGGCAAACATGCTCAAGAACATGGGCTTGCGGACGAACTTTGCCCGGATGGTCTTGATATGTGGCCACGGCAGTCAGACGAAGAACAATCCATACGCCTCGGCTTTGGATTGCGGCGCCTGCGGCGGTCAGGCGGGAGATGTGAACGCCCGATTGGCCGCCCAGATATTGAATCGGGCTGAAATCCGGGCAGGCTTGGCCGACTATGGAATCCAAATCCCCCTGGACACGGTTTTTGTGGCTGGATTGCACAACACCACAACGGATGAGGTGACGGTATTTGACCAGGAGGAGATACCTCATACGCACGCGTCCGATCGGCAGAGACTTCTTCAGCACTTGTCCAACGCTGGCAGATCAGCAAGCCAGGAGCGTCAATTACTCGCCGCCGGATGCGATTCACAACCCGCCACCATCGCCCAAATGAAGGCGAGACAAAAAGCAAACGATTGGTCGCAAGTCCGTCCTGAGTGGGGGCTTGCCGGTAATGCGGCGTTCATAGCTGCCCCCAGAGAGCTAACGCGTGAGGTTTCTCTGGAGGGTCGGGCCTTCTTGCACAATTACACCTGCGAGACAGACAAGGATGATTCTGTGCTGGAGCTGATCATGACGGCACCAGTCGTTGTCGCCAGCTGGATTAACCTGCAATACTACGCCTCCCGGGTTGATAACACTGCTTTCGGCAGCGGCAACAAAGCCATTCACAACGTCGTCGGCACAATGGGGATATGGCAGGGAAATGCCGGTGACTTGCAAGCCGGTCTTCCTTTGCAATCCCTGCACGATGGAACACGGTGGATGCATGAGCCGCTCCGCCTCAGCGTGATCATCCGGGCCAGAAAAGAGTCCATCAACAAAGTATTAGAAAAGCATGCCGGAGTGGAAAACCTCTTCGCAAACGGCTGGCTGAACCTTTTCGTCCTGGAACCAAAAGAGGGGGATGTTTCCAGATACCTCGGAAAAAGCCAGTGGACCGGGTGCGAGCGTCAAGTTTTAGGGCAACTGGACTCAGACTTATTATCGATAAAATAAGGCACTTTTCCTCGAAAAAAGTGCTTCAGCCGGCTGCCGGGGTAAAGACCCGGCTGGCCGGTCGTTTGCGAGCCATCCCCCAGTTTTATGGCGCAAACCAGCATTCCCAGCCACGCTGGCTGACTTGAAAGGCCTGTTTTTACTGCGAAAACACCCCGAACAAGCCGTTGACATCTTCTTTGGTTCCGTTAAAGTTCGCGGCTCTTAGTTTGCAAGAAAACGATTTTTAGAAGCTATGCCGAATACGAAGTCAGCCGAACGCCGCATGCGCAGCAACGCGCGCAAGCATGCCCGTAACACCTCCGCCAAGTCCAAGGTAAAGACCTTGGAAAAGAGCTACCTGAAGCTCCTCAAAGACGGCAAGAACGACGAAGCCGCTGCCGCCCTCAAGGTGGCCGTCTCCGCGCTCGACAAGGCTGTGAAGGCTGGCGCCATAAAGAAAGAGACCGTGGACCGTAAGAAGTCCCGCTTGGCCATCCAGTTGAAGAAGGCTACCGCTCCGGTCGCCAAGTAATTCTGCGCCCCGCTTTTATCCAGCGCCCGGCTAATCGCCGGGCGCTTTTTTCGTTACCTCAATCGGGCCGTGCCGCTTAGATACTCCTGCCGACGTTTTTCCGGCAGTTTCTCGATGGCATAGCGTAAAGTCGTGCGCGGCATCTCCTGCTGGTGTTTAACCAGAAAGCGCTCCAGCGCCGCCAGATCGCGCTTCCCCGCCTCGCGTAGCATCCACCCCACCGCCTTGTGGATGAGGTCCTCGCGGTCAGTCAGCAATATCTCACTCAGGGCGAAGGTATCCTGTAGTTCTTTTTCGCGGATGAAGTAGTGTGTGGCGATGATGGCGATACGCCGCTCCCAGAGGCTCGGCGATTTCACCAACCGATATAACACTTTCCGGTCCTTGTCCGCCAACCAAGCGCCCACTATGTCACGCGCCGAGGCATCCACGAGGTCCCAGTTATTGATCCACTTCGTATGCTCCAGATAACTACGGAAGATTTGCTCGCGCAGCGTGGTATCCCCTTTGGCGAACTGCCGGACCCAAATGAGCAAAGCCAGCAGCCGCTCTTCATGGATGGGAGATTTCAGGAGCACCAAAACCACCTCGATTGGGCTATCCACCGCCCGCTTCAGCACCGCCCGCACCTGCGGCACGGTCAGGCCGATGAATTTGTCATCAGCACCATAGCCGCTGCGGCCGGTGAAATAGCGTTGGGAAAACTTTGCCCGGACGGGCTCACCCAGCCGGTTTAACTCTAGGCGGATTTCTTTGAGAGTCATACCAGAAGGGAAGAGATGGTCGGAGCGACAGGAGTTGAACCTGCGACGTCTTGCTCCCAAAGCAAGTGCTCTACCGGGCTGAGCTACGCTCCGACGCAATCGGACGCGTATAATTCACACCTAGCCCCCCTAAGGCAACAGGTAAATCGCCCTTACGGGCAGAAAAATGCCCCTGCCCTATGAAATCACCCCCGATTCACCGCCTAAATGCCATAAACTAAAGGCTTTCCTTCACTGCCATAATTTTGGAACACTCCCGATTGCCGGACTGCCATGCGGTTGTCCATAGAATTTTAGAGATTATCGTCATGTCATTTGCACAACTTGGTCTGTCTGCCCACGTGTTGGAGGGTGTGAAAGCGATGGGTTATACGGAACCGACCGCCATCCAGCTCCGCGCCATCCCCCTCATCCTCGAAGGCCGCGACGTCATCGGCAGTGCCCAGACTGGTACCGGCAAGACCGCCGCCTTCACCCTGCCCATCCTTTCAAAGCTCGGCAGCCATCAGAAATCGCCCCGCGTGCTCATCCTTGAGCCGACCCGTGAGTTGGCCTCCCAAGTGGAGACCGCCGTGCGTGATTACTGCCGGTTCACCGATTTGACCGTCGCCGTCATCTATGGTGGCGTCGGCTACGGCAAGCAGCGCGAAGCCCTCTCCACCGGTGTGGACATTCTCGTGGCCACTCCCGGTCGTTTGCTCGACCACATGCAGGAAGGTGCGTGCCGCCTGGACCATATCGAATTTCTCGTCTTGGACGAAGCTGATCGCATGCTGGACATGGGGTTCTTACCGGACGTTCGTCGCATTGTTGAAAGCTGCCCCAAGAAGCGTCAAAGCTCCCTCTTCTCCGCCACTGTTCCGCCCCAGATTGAAACTCTGATCCAGTGGGCGATGAATAACCCCGAGACCGTGGAGATCGGCGCTCGGCGCAGTCCTGCAGAGACGGTCAGCCACGCGCTTTATCCGGTGAACTCCATGCAGAAGAACGATCTCCTCATCGAGATCATGGAGCGCTTGCACTACGATTCCATCATCGTCTTCTGCCGCACGAAACAGAATGCCGATCAGGTGGGTAGCTTGCTCAAGCGCAAGAATCATGCGGTCACCGTCCTGCACTCCAATCGCACCCAGCGCGAGCGTGAAGATGCGCTCAAGGGATTCCGCGACGGCAAATACGAAGTGCTCGTCGCCACCGATATCGCGGCCCGCGGACTTGACATCGAAGGCGTCAGTCACGTCATCAATTATGATGTGCCACAACACCCGGAAGATTACGTCCATCGCATCGGCCGCACCGGCCGTGCCCAGGCCTCAGGTGATGCCTTGACCTTGATGTTGGCCGAGGATCGCGACCACGTCGCCTCCATCGAACGCTTCATCGGTCAGACCATCAAACGCGAGAAGCTCGACAAGTTCGAGTATAAGTATACCTCACTCTTCGACGACACGAAGTCCAGCGGCGGAAACGCCCCACGCTTCCGTCAGTCCCGTGTATCAGGCGGATATCACTTCGGCCGCAGCCGGAAGTGATTAGCCCATCTTATATCTTTATGGAAAATCACAAAATTGTTTGCTTCCCGTAACGGATTTTCTTAAATCCGCATCCGTGGTCCACCAGGACACTGAACTAAAGCTCGTTAGCGAAGAAATAGGACACGGCGTCTTCGCGACTCGTTTCATCCCCAAAGGCACCATCGTGTGGGTGCGTGACGACCTTGATCGGGTCTTCACTCCAGAGCAGGCTGCTGCCATGGAGCCCGTTTACCAGCAGATCCTCGAGAAGTACTCTTTCGTGGACTCGCGGGGTAACATCATCCTGTGCTGGGATCACTCCCGGTTCTTCAACCACTCCTGCAATGCGAATTGCATGTCCGCCGGCTACGACTTCGAGATCGCCGTGCGGGACATCCAGGTGGGCGAGGAACTCACCGACGATTACGGCACGCTGAACTTGCGCGAGAACTTCGGCTGCCTCTGCCGCCACCCGGAATGCCGCAAGGAGATCCGCCCGGATGACCTGAGCTACTTCGCGCCCAATTGGGACAAGAAAGTCTCCGAGGCATTCTTCCAGATACCGAAGGTGAACCAGCCGCTGTGGTTTCTGCTCAAAGAAAAAGCTGAAGTGGAACAGGCCTTGCAGAACCCGGCCATGCTCCGCTCCATCTACTGCCACTACGCTCCGGCGGCGTAAGCTACCGGTCTAGTCAGAGCCCTTATTCTTTTTACCGGGCGTGGACGCCACCGGCGCGATCATCTCTGCATTCACACGTTCGCGCCAGGCCGCGAACTTGCGCTTCAACTCTTTCGTCTTATCCGGCATGGCAGCAGCAAGGTTGTGCTGCTCGCCGATATCCTTGGCCAAGTCATACAGCTCCACTTCCTTGGTATCGTACAACTCGATGAGCTTATAATCCCCGTCTCGGATGGCCCCAGAAGAGACGCCACCCAAGAAATGTGGCGTGGGCAAGGGGTAATGCCAATAAAGCGTCTGGCGCGACAACTTCTTCTCCCCCCGCAGCAGGCCCACCAAGCTTACTCCATCCTGCACCTTGGGATCGGGCACCTTGATCCCCGTGATCTCCAGAAACGTCGGGAAGAAATCTTGTGTGATCACTGGTTCGGCATTTTCCGTCCCCGGCCGCACAACTTGCGGCCAACGAACAATCAGCGGCACCCGGATACCACCTTCATAAACATGGGATTTACCTCCCCTCAGGGGTGCGACAGAAGTGATGCCCGGCCCCTTCGCCCGAGTTGCTTCGGCACCATTGTCCGAGGTGAAGATCAGCAGCGTGTTCTTCTCCAGCTTCAACTCCTTCAATGTCCGCATGATGTCCCCCACCCCTTCATCGATCGTTTCCGTCATCGCCGCCAGTTCGGGGTTATTGTGGTCCGTCGCGGCACCCGGTTTCTTTTTGTATTTCTCCACCAACTCCGGTTTGCCCACCAGTCGCGTATGGGGCGCGTTATGGGAAAGGTAGAGGAAGAATGGCTGATTCTTATGCCGCTTGATGAATTCCACCGCCTCGTAGTTCAGACGATCGGTGAGATACTCCTTACCGGGAAGCACCTTCTCATCCGGCATATGCTTATACGGCGGGTAATAACTGCCCGGCCCGATATATGTCACCTCCGAGCAGATGATCTCATCCCAGCCGTGCTTCTGTGGTGAGCCACGCTCCAGCTTGTAATCGCCGGTCAGATGCCACTTGCCCACCAGTCCGCTCACATACCCTTTCGTCTTAAGCAACTGGTTGATGGTCGGCGTGCCAGGCTTCAGGAATTTATCCGGCTCTTGCGGCCCCAGATAATCCGTGATGCGCAAACGCGCTGGCACCTGACCGGTCATGAAGGCCGCGCGCGTGGGAGAACACACAGGCGCGGCGGAGTAAGCCTGGGTGAACCGCATCCCCTCGCGCGCCAACTGGTCCAAGTGCGGCGTTTCGTTGAAGGTATTCCCATCACAACCCAACTCCCGCCAACCCAGATCATCCGCCAAAATGAAGATGATGTTCGGATGCTTTATATCCGCCGCTGAAATCGAGAAGACCAGCAAAGACAGCGCTGCTAAAAAAGCCAACCGGGGTTTCATTGCGAGTCATCGTGCCTGAATGTCCGCTGATAGGCCATGAGCATTTCCCGCCCTTGCCTTGGGCAAATCCACGTTCACCAATAAAAAAGAGGGACAGCGCGAACGCTGCCCCTCTCTGCTCACTCACTTACCGAAATGATTATTCCGTCGGCGGACGCTGCGGGCGATTGCCGCCTTCCGGACGTTGACCACCCTCACCCGGAGGACGTCCCTGACCGCCACGCTGGCGCATCTGACTGGCCATGGCGTTCATCTCAGCCTTGTCGATGAAACCATCGGCGTTTGAATCCAAACGGTCGAACATCTGCTGCATCCGCTCGGGCAGCTCTTCCTTTGAGAGCTTGCCGTCACCATTCTTGTCATTCTCCAGCAAACGGGCGGCAAAATCCCCACCGCCTTGGCCACCGGGAGCTCCCGGGCCACCTTCAGCACCTGGACCGCCGGGCCCACCTTGGCCACCAAATCCGCCACGCCCGCCCATACCGGCTGGGCGCAACTCTTCGGCGGACAACTTGCCGTCACCGTCCTTATCCAAGGTCTTGAGTGCCGCCGTGGCATTCTTCAGTTCAGATTCATCGATCATGCCGTCCTTGTTTGCATCCAAGGCCGTCATCATCGGGTTCGGCATGGGGCGGAAACCGCCCTGACCGCCTTCACGGCCACCGAAGCCACCAGGACGACCACCTTCCGGGCGTTGGCCCTGCTGGCCACCTTCTGGACGCGGACCGCCCGGACGTTCAGGGCGTTGGCCGCCCTCTTGTGCTGCTGTGCTCCACACGGTGGCGCTCAGCGCCAGTGCGGCCAATATGGCTGTCTTTTTCATTTGTCGTTCTGTTTTGGTTTGGTTGTTGGGGATCATTCACCCGCGCTGCCGCCTGCACCGTTCTTGATGCAGTAGAGGTAACGGTCGGAGCGGAGAAAAATTGTTTGCCCTTCAAGGGCTGGGGTCGCATTGAACTGCCCTTCATCATTCAGGCGGTTCTGCGCCACCACTTTGAATTCAGGCGCGGCGGGAAACACATACGTGCCGCTCTTCCGGCTAACGGCATAGACTTGCCCGTTGGCCGACACCGCTGAAGCGTAGAAAGGTTTACCGCGTCCACCCGCACTCGCACCCGGCAGACGCTCCTTATAGACCAGCGAACCGGTCTTCGCATCCAGGCACACCGCAAACCCTGCATCACTCGCGAAATACAAGCGGTCCTCAAACAATACGGGCGTGGGGATGTAGGAACTGTCCCGCGACCGCCAGAGCACATGGCTCTGAGTGACATCCCCCTTGCCACCAGTCTTCACCGCCACCGCCGCCAGTTGCGGATACCCGCCAAAGGCATAAACCACATCTTTGCCCGGCACTACGCTAGGAGCCACGTTCCCGGTCATCCCTGTCTCCGCATACCAACGCAACTTGCCGGTATCCGGGTTCAAGGACCAAAGCTCATTCGGCAGCGCGAGAATCAATTCGGATCTACCCGCCGTTTCCATCAAGACAGGCGTGCCAAATACAAGATCCAATGCCGCACCTTCAGCCTTCCAGACCTGCTTGCCGGTTTTCTTATCCAGCGCATAGATTGCATGGCTTTCTTCCGAAGCGTTGATGATGACGGTATCCTTGAAGAGCACCGGGCTGGAAGCAGACCCCCAGTTCTTTGAATTGGCACCCGTGCCCAGATTCGTTTGCCAGAGCTGCTTTCCATCAAGATCAAACGCTAGAGCCCCGGCCTTGCCATAATACACATACACCCGCTCCCCATCACTGGTGGGGGTATGGCTGGCATAGCCATGCTCCTGCATGAAGCCCTCGTAACGGTCCACATTCGATTCCCCGGCCACTACCTTGTCCCACAGCACTTTACCGGACTTCTTATCCACGCAGACCAAATGGCGTTTCAGGGCGCTCCGGTCTCCATTCACACCATTGCCAGACCATGCGGTGACGAAAATCTTATCGCCCACCAGAATGGGACCGGATGAGCCCGGTCCCGGCAAGGGGGTCTTCCATTGGACATTCTTGGCGTCACTCCATTCGGTAGGCGGCTTGGCCCCTGCCACCGTCCCGCTCCCGTTAGGACCGCGGAACTGGCTCCAGTCTGCCTGCACGCTCAAGGCAAACAACATGGCTCCCGTTGCGAGCATTCCCGTCAGTTTGGCTGCATTGGCTTTCATCATGTATGGCAGTATAACGCCGCCGCTCGGAGAAAAGTTCTCTAAAAAGTGAGGAATATTGTTAAGGGATGGTAAAAATCAACCGGATCACCTCAAAAATACCATCTCAGAGCATGCTGAGGGATAAAGCCCTACGGTTATTCGGCAAAATTCACTGTCAGCGCCTGCCGCTCGAAACTCTCGGCTAATAGCAGCTCCTGCGGCTGCATCCCCGCCATAGCCGCCAGAAAACGGTCCGGCACCACTTGCAACCGGGTGTTATAGAAAGAAGCGATCTCGTTGAAATACCCCCGCGCCAAGGCGATGCGCTGTTCGGTATCGATCAGATTCCGTTGCAAGTTCAGGAACGACTCCTCGGTCTTGAGTTCAGGATAGTTTTCCTCGATGGCCAATAGCATCGGTGCAATGCCTGAATAGTCTGCCCCTGCCTCACCCGGTGGAGTCGCCGCCATTTGAGCCCGCAAGGTCGCCACCTCTGCCTGCAACTTGCTTTCGTAGTCGCGCAGCCCCTTGACCGTCGTCACGAGATTGGGAATGAGATCGTGCCGCCGCTTCAACTGCACATCCACTTGCGACCATGCCTGCTTCACCCGTTGACGCAATCCCACCACGCTGTTGAAGACCATCCATGCCCAACCAAGGAACCAACACCCCAGAAAAAGCAATCCACCCGCCAATGCCGGAACCGGTGATTCGTTACCCGCCTGATAGCATCCAGTCATGATTGCGAAGAACGTCAGCAAGAAACCACCGATGCCCCACCACCAAAATGCACTCGCCATCCCCCCACTGATGACGGCCTCATCCCTCGTGGAAATCATGAACATCGAGGCCTTGTGACTCTGCGCGATCTCCGCTGCCACCATGTCACTCCGCTCACGTGCCTGTCCCATCACATATATCCTTTGGTGTAACGGGATGCCCTTCTCAACAAAACTGCGGCGATGATCTGAATCCATCACCGAATGCGCCGGACCTTTCGCGTAATAGAGCGGATCCGATGGCCCACAGGTCTCGTTGAACATCGTGATCGCTTCCAGATCCGCTCCTTGCGGCATCACGCGCACTGCGCCGCAGTCATCCTGCAGATAAAACGGCTGCTGCTCTCCGCCGCTGGCCACGGTGGTCCAGCCGCTCTCATGCCGGGTACGCGTCTGCGTCTTGCCATCACTGTCGGTGTAAGTCTCCGTCACCGTACGCGACCAGTGTTCCTCCACCCGCCAGGAATAATGCACACAAGCGCGCTCCGCCAAAAAGCTCCGCAAAGGTTGCTCGGATTCCGCCGTCCCTTTGAGTTCCACCATCCCGATGAAGACACCAGTGGTCTTGCAAGTGGGCGTATCATCCAGCAAACGGCGGCGGCGCCCCGCCCGCAGGGAAAGCATGAGGAAAACGATGGCGAGCACGCCGCCGATCCAAGGGATGAACACTCCGGGATTTTCCACGCACACAAAGTAAGTCGCTCCACCCCGCCAAATCAATTATTCACTGCGCGCTCTTTAGAATGACAGACGCAGCGATTCAGAGCGTTTTTTAAACCGCTCTAATCCGTCTGCTTAGCGGCCCGCTTAAGCCAACCTTGGATCAGGAGCCAAAGCACTGGCGGCACCAAAGCGCTCAAGGCGAGTGCCATCCCCGGATGCTCCACTCCGGCATGCCCGATGGCTGAGTAAGTGAAAGCCATCGGCACCGAACCGCACAACAGTGCGACCACAAACAGTCGCAATGGCATTCGTGTCAGCCCGGCCATACAAGCGATGACTTCGGGAAATAACGGCAGCCAACGCGAAACCGCCACCAGCCAGCCGCCGAGTTTCGCGAATAGTCGTTCTCCTTGTTGCAGATCCTTTTCTCCTACCAAACGCACCGCCGTCCCGCGTCCCAGCAAGCGGCAGAGTCCGTAAGCCAACATACCGGAAAGAAACGAACCCGTCGCTCCGATCAAGCCGCCTATTACCGGGCCATAAATCAACCCCAAGGCCGCCATCACACCCGTAGCGGGTATCGGCAGAAACAGATCACTGGCCAGCAAGATCACGCCCGCCAGCCAGGCGAACTTGCCTTGCTGCCGTAGCCACTCCACTGACCCTTCAAAGGAAAATGACTGGGCCAGGCCCTCACCCCAGATCAGGAATGGAACCAGAAACAAAACTGCCAGTCCGATGAATATGCCAGCCAACCGCATCGTGTCTCCTGTGTGTATGTGGCTGCCGTGCCAGTCAAATACACTGTCTCCAAGGCAGGCAAGAGGAACTAAAAATCGTAAACCACCGGTGCCGGCTCCATCAGTCCGGCAAAGCCATCGGCCTTCACATCGATGTCCAACATGCCGTCGGAAAGATGATAGAGCACCATCTTGGCCTTCATCTCCGCCGGCAGCGTCTTCAATTGCTGGTAGTTCGCATGGACGCCGCCCAAGAAATGCTGGCAGTCATGAAAGATCACTTCGCATTCCGGCGCGAGACGTTGCAACATACCCAGATCGAACTTCGTATCACCGGAGATCAGCACCCGTCCATCCACGATGAGGCCGGTCGTATAGACGCTCTCTTCCACCGTCGCTGCTGTGTCCGGGATATGATTCGCGGCAAACAGGCGGATCACCAAGTCATCTTCCTTCACTTCACCCGGTACCGTGAACTCCCACGTATCCACCGCTTCGCCCTTGATATGCTTTGGGCTGACGACATCGAAATAATGCTCGAGCAACAATTCGCCCTTCGGGTCCGGCACATCGGTCACTTCTGAGAAAGCCAGCCCACCACGCAGCGACCAATCCCAAAGCATATCCGCATAATGCGGCGGGATATAGAGCTTGGGCCGGAAACGCCCCTCTGCCCGTGCATTGGCGCAACGCGCAAGGTATTGCGGGAATTCCTCGTCCTTCCCCTTGGGCATCTCGATGAAAGGAGCCTCGTAGCGCCGTTTCAGGGCAAGCTCTTCCAAGGAGCCGATATGATCCGCGTGGGAATGGGTCACCAAGAGGTGCTTGACCGCGTGCGCACTCAGGCCGAATTCACTAAGCTTAAAAGTGGCTTTGGAACCGAGATCCACGAACAGGGCCGCATTGCCCTTGATCACGATAAAGTTGGATTGGAACATTTTTGAGGAAAATGCCCCGCCGACGCCCAAGGCAATCAGACGCAGCTTCCCCTTCTCCGCAGTTAGCGGCAACGGCTTCTCATACCGCCACACACCCAGACCGGGCGAGAGCAGTTTCGGCTCGTAAGTCCCCAAGTCTAGCGTAGTTATGTTAAACTTCCCCATCTCTGCGATTCATTCAAGTCACCTGATATAACCCCACTGGGGCCATACAGTTGTGAGATGACAGGTAAATAAGCAGGAGCTGTGCTAGGCGGCAATGAAAACCTGTACAGATACTTGCGTTTAGACGCTAAAAAGCCAAGATTTTACCATCTCACAGCGAAACACTTATCGCCATATGCCAATTTCTGACTCTCACCCCTTGGAAACCTCGCTCAGCCGTCGTGATTTTCTCACCCGTTGCGCCACCGGAGCCATGGCCCTATCCAGCGTCGTGCCAGCCGCTCTCGCCGCCAAAGGCCAACCCATGATACCGTTTGGCATGAGCCTGTATGGGATGAAGTCATTGGACATCGATGTCGCCCTGCGCGCCTGTGCGGAGATCGGGTTTGATACCGTGGAATGGGTGGCCAACGCTGGCTGGGCCACCGAACCCAAGAATATCTCTTCTGCTGAACGCAAGCGTCTGGCCTCGATGCTGGATTCCTTGGGCCTGCGTCTGCACGGCCTCATGGAGAACCTAAGCTTGTTGGCGAAGGACGATGTCCTGACTGCCAATCTCGACCGCTTGAAAGATGCGGCGGAACTCGGCCATGCCCTCGCCCCCAAGCGGATGCCCGTCATCGAGACCACCCTCGGTGGCAAACCGGAGCAATGGCAGGAAGTCAAAAACCTGCTCGCAGACCGGCTGGGTGCCTGGGCCGAAGTCGGCAAATCCTCCAAAGCCGTCATCGCCATCAAGGCTCATGTGGGCGGTGCGCTGCACACTCCGGAAGATGCCGCCTGGCTTGTCAAGCAGGTGAACAGCCCGTGGATCAAAGTCACCTATGACTTCAGCCACTTCGAATTACGCGGCTACAAGCTCGCCGAATCCATGGCCCTCATGATCGGCCAGACGCGCTTCATCCATATCAAGGACACCAACGGTGGCGATGCCAAGAAGTTCCAGTTCATCCTGCCCGGCGATGGCCAGACGGATTACGTGGAATACCTCTCCTTGCTTAAACGCCACGGCTATCGGGACCCCGTGACCATCGAAGTCAGCGGCCAAGTGTGGAACAAAAAAGAATACGACCCCATCGCCGCCGCGAAACACTGCTATGCCAAACTCGCTCCAGCCTTTGCCAAAGCCGAGGTACGAGATATGAAGAAGGCGTAAGACAACCAGCCCTCCGCGAACAAGCTATCATCTCAAAAAAACAGGCCGGTTCGTACGAACCGGCCTGCTGCATTTCTAAAATTATGGGCCCGTCCGTGCAACGGACTCAGTCCTCGTTCTTCAGTAACTTCGCGATGACGTTGTAATCTTCCATCGTCGTCACGTCGCCTTTGATCTCCACGCCGGCCGCGATCTGCTTGAGCACGCGGCGCATGATTTTGCCGGAACGCGTCTTCGGCAGCGCATCGGCAAAGCGTACTTCGTCCGGCTTCGCCACCGGCCCGATCTCCTTGCCCACGTGCTGGCGCAACTCATCCTTCAACTCCGGATGCGGCTTGAAGCCCTGCTTCAGCGTCACGAACACCACCAGCGCCTGACCCTTCAATTCATCCGGGCGCCCCACCACCGCCGATTCCGCCACGGCGGGATGGCTGACCAACGCGCTCTCCACTTCCGCCGTGCCGATACGATGACCTGCCACGTTCAACACGTCGTCGATGCGGCCCACGATCCAGAAATATCCGTCCTTGTCCTGGCGGCAACCGTCGCCGGTGAAGTAACTCCCTTTCACCTCGCTCCAATAAGTTTCCTTGAAACGCTTCGGATCGCCCCAGATACCGCGCAACATGCTCGGCCACGGTTTGCGCACCACCAGCTTGCCGCCGGAATTCTTCGGCACCGCCTTGCCCTTGTCATCCACCACTTCCGGCAAGATGCCGAAGAACGGCAGCGTCGCCGTGCCCGGCTTCAGCGGCGTGGCACCCGGCATCGGCGTGATCATGATGCCACCCGTCTCCGTCTGCCACCACGTATCCACGATCGGGCAACGCTCGCCACCCACCACCTTGTGATACCACATCCACGCTTCCGGATTGATCGGCTCACCTACGGAACCGAGCAGGCGCAGCGAGCTCAGGTCATGTTTCTTCACCCAGTCATCGCCCCATTTCATGAAGGCGCGGATCGCCGTCGGTGCGGTGTAAAGGATCGTCACGCCATACTTGGCGATGATGCGCCAGAAACGGTCCGGCTCCGGCCAGTTCGGCGCGCCCTCATACATCAGGCTTGTCGCCCCGTTCGCCAGCGGGCCATAAACCACATAGCTATGGCCCGTCACCCAACCGATATCCGCCGTGCACCAGTAAACATCCTCATCACGCAGATCGAAGACATACTTGGACGTCATCTTCGCTCCAAGCAGATAACCGCCCGTCGTGTGCAAGATGCCCTTCGGCTTGCCCGTGGAACCTGAGGTGTAAAGGATGAAAAGCGGCGCCTCTGAATCCATTTGGGCGGCCGGGCAGTTCGCATCTACATACTCCAGCTCACGATGCCACCAGACATCGCGGCCTTCCTTGATGTGGATGTCATTGTTCGAGCGACGCAACACGATCACCTTCTCGATCGTCTTCGTCAGCGAAACACCCTTCGCATCCTTGATCTCAAGCGCGTCATCCACGTTCTTCTTCAGCTGCACCACCGAGCCACGGCGATAACCGCCATCCGACGTGATCACCAGTTTCGCCTGACAATCCTGGATACGATCCGCCACCGACTGCGCGCTGAAGCCACCGAACACCACCGAGTGGATGGCCCCGATGCGCGTGCACGCCAGCATCGCCACCGCCGCCTCCGGCACCATCGGCAGATAAATCAGCACGCGATCACCCTTCTTCACGCCATTGCGCTTCAGCACATTGGCGAACATGCACACCTCGTGGTGCAACTGCTTGTAAGTGATCGTCCGCTCCTCGCCCGGCTTGCCGGGGCTGGCCGGTTCACCTTCCCAGATGATGGCCGCCTTGTTCGCGTAAGGCGTGCCCAACCACTTGTCCAGGCAGTTATGGCTCACATTCAGCTTGCCGCCCACGAACCACTTCGCGTTCGGCGCCTTCCACTGCAGCACCTTCTTCCAAGGTTTGAACCACACCAGCTCCTGTTTGGCCTGCTTGGCCCAGAACTTCTCCGGTGCCTTGATGGATTCATTGTAGATCTTGCGATACTGCGCCATCGATTTGATGTGCGCCTTCTCGGAAAACTGTTTGGACGGGGGAAAAACTCGTTCCTCTTGCAGGACCGACGTGATGCTCGTTGGCTTCTCAGATTTGCTCATAACAGAAACACGGAATCCGCGTCATATTAGGGCGGGACACCGTCGCGTCAACCACCAGCACGCATCAAAAGTGATTTAAAAGCCGAATATATGCCCGGCTTGACCCGTCCTACTACTATTCCAGAAGATCAGACCATGCATTCACCCATCTCTCGCCGCCATTTTCTCGGTTCAACCGCCACAGCCGTTTCGCTCCTAGGGTTGGGTGGCAGCGTCTTCGTCCCAAGAAGCCGAGGAGCGGATGCCAAATATCCCTTCGCCGCCCCCAACCCGGGCATCCAGAAAAACCGGGATATCGCGCTTTCCTTGCTCAAGCCTTCTGCCAAGGAACTCGCCCATGGGT
>JAURFH010000059.1 GCA_030834415.1 Verrucomicrobiota bacterium
ATGATATCCATCGCGTTCTCGCTGGAGAGGCGGAGGCTGTGGAGCACCACTTCCACGTTCGGGTTGATGCTCTTGATGGTATCGCGGGCGGATTCGCCCTTCAGCCGGCCCACGTCTTCCGTGCCATGGATGATCTGGCGCTGGAGATTGGAGAAATCCACCGTGTCAAAATCCACCAGGCCGATCTTGCCGATACCGGCGGCGGCCAGATACATGGCGATGGGGGAGCCCAAGCCACCCGCACCGATGCATAACACACTGGTGCCCTTGATCTTCTTCTGTCCGGCCAGACCCACTTCGGGCAGGATCAAGTGCCGCGAATACCGCTTAATCTCATCATTGCTCAGTTCCATAATCAGATAATCAAAACAAGTGTCGGACAGACTACTGCGAAGCAGGGATAATGCAAGCTGCCACCCGAAGAAACCGGTGGGGTACGGATTCCGCCTTTTAGGGGAAAGAAAGACGGGTTAGACACGAATTTCGCGAATTAACGCGAATCAGGGGAAGGGCCAAAGGCCCGATCTCATACCAGCGTGGGGTGAAGCCCCACGAAATGGTCCTCGATGACCCCGAGCGCCATAGGTGCGATTCATACTTATAGGATTGTTATGAGGCGGGCTTTTCAGCCCTTGGGTCCCGTTTGCCGGATACCTAGGGCGTTGCCCTAGGCTGGTATGAGGCCGCGCCGTTGGCGCTCAAGCATGGATGCTGTGGCGAGCGGAACAAAGGTCATGAAGAGAGGGGTTAGACACGACCCCGACCAAGGCCGGGGTGAAGTTTTCGTGAATCAACGCTAAATCTGTCGCATAAACCGAATTGGCTGATCAGGTGCTCTTTTGCCATCGGAATTTCCGTTCCGCCTCCGTGATGGGGAGGTCGTTGATGCTGGCGAAGCGGCGTTGCATGTAGCCGTGCGCGTCGAATTCCCAGTTCTCGTTGCCGTAGGCCCGATACCATTGGCCGGTGGTATCGTGATACTCGTATTCAAAGCGCACGGCGATGCGGTTTTCCGTGTAGGCCCAGAGTTCTTTCTTCAGCCGGTAATCCAGTTCGCGTGCCCATTTCTGGCGCAGGAAATCGATGACTTGGGCGCGACCATTCAAGAAGGTGGAGCGGTTTCGCCATTCAGTATCCAGCGTGTAGGCGAGGGCGACGCGTTCAGTGTTGCGGGTGTTCCAGGCATCTTCGGCAGCCTGAACTTTCTGGCGGGCAGTCTCCAGGGTGAAAGGAGGCAAAGGTGGGCGCGGGTTCATAGTTCAGCTTTTGGATTTGAGTTGGGCTTAGAGTTCGGCGATGCGTTCGCGCAAGGGCGCGACGGCAGTTTCCACCTCCGCCAAGGTGTAGCGCGGGGTGATATATTTCGGGCAATTCCAGTCAAAGGCGAGCACCTCGATGAGGAACAGGCGCTCGACTTGTTTGCGCAATTCCGGAGCGGGCGTGTGGCCGGTGATGGGCGATCCCACGCAGTTGAATCAGGTGTTCCTGAACCTCTGTGTGAACGCGCGAGATGCCATGCCACATGGTGGCCGTCTGGAGTTGCGCACGGAGAATATCGTGATCGACGAGGCGCGGGTGGCTTCGCACGCGGATCTCAAGCCCGGATCGTATGTGGTGGTGGAAGTGATGGATACCGGGACGGGAATCCCGTTTGCCTTGCGCGAACGCATCTTCGAGCCGTTCTTCACCACGAAAGAGTTTGGCAAAGGGACGGGGCTGGGGTTGTCCACGGTGATGGCGATTGTCCGCAGTCACGGTGGGTTTATCGATCTCTACAGTGAGCCCGGCAAGGAGACGCGGTTCAAGGTGTATCTGCCGGCCTTGCCGGTGGTGCCCCCGGTGGAACCGGTGCGGGCCAAACCATCCCGTCTGCCGAAAGGTCAGGGCGAAGCGGTGCTGGTGGTGGATGATGAGGAGAGTATCCGCTCAGTGGCGTTGAGCATGCTCGGGCGCTACGGCTATGAGGTCATCCTCGCCGAGGACGGCGCGCAAGCGGTTAAGATCTACAACGAACACCGGGAGAAGATCGCGGTGGTTATCACCGACATGGCGATGCCGGTGATGGATGGCCCGGCGACGATCTTGGCCCTGCGTGAGATGAATCCGGCCGTGAAGATCATAGTATCCAGCGGCCATGCGAGCACGGGTGGAGTGCGGCATTTCATCCCGAAGCCGTACACGGCGGAGTTGTTGCTGACGACCGTCGCCGCGGTGATCAACGAAAAGAATTAAGGGCAGAGGCGGCCTCAGCCCTTCTCGATGCAGGCGTAGGCGTTGTGGTTGTGGATGCTCTCGTAGTTCTCGGCTTCCACCTTGTACCACGTGATGTCGGTGTTTTCGTTCAACTTGGTGACGACATTACGCACGAGGTCTTCCACAAAGACGGGATTTTCGTAGGCGCGTTCGGTGACGGCCTTTTCGTCCTGACGCTTGAGGAGTGAATACAGCTCGCTGCTGGCAGAACTTTCCACAAGCGCGATGACGTCCTCGATCCAGATGATCTGCTCGCTCTTGATCTGGACGGTGACGGTGCCGCGCTGGTTATGCGCGCCGTATTTGCTGATGGCCTTGGAGCACGGGCAAAGGGTTGTCACGGGAATCATGACCGTGAGCATGAGCTCGACCTCATCGCCACAAGCAGCGGCGTCAAAACGCGCGGTGTAATCCATCACGCTCTCGAGTCCGGAGGCGGGCGCCTTCTTCGTGAGGAAGAAGGGGAACTCCATCTCCAGATGCGCGGTTTGCGCGTGGAGCTTGGCCTGCATGGCCTTGAGGATGTCCGTGATGTTCTCCACGTGCACGATGTTGCCATGCGCGTTCAGCACCTCTACGAAGCGGCTCATGTGGGTGCCCTTGAACTCCTTCGGCAAATCGACATACATGCCGATGGTGGCGATGGTGTTCTGCGTGCTGTGCGCCTTGTCCCGGATGATGATGGGAAAGCGCAGCCCGCGAACGCCGACCTTGTCGATACGCAATTCGCGATGGTCGGGTTCGTTCTGTTTGTCGTGCAGTTGATGCTTTTGCATCGTCAAAGTGTCACTCATGAGCCGTTACGTCGTCAGCCGAAGGTAGCAGGGGTGGAAGCATTTGCAAAAAGTTTCCCGAATCCCTAAAGCAGCCGGGACGGCTGTGATACGGCCGACGGAGACGTCGGCACTACCCACGTAGCGCAAGCCTCTGGCTTGCCGTCCGCGCAGGCATCTCTGCCTGCGCATCGTCGGAAAGCCGTTTCCCAACCGCCATATTGGCGTCACCTGATTTTCACAATCCTTTCCTGTTCAGAGAGTTGGGGAGGGGGTAAGGGAGAGTGGGTCGTTTAATGGGATGGCCGCAACACCATCCCCGACCCGATGCACATCATGCACCTGCCTAACGGCCAGACCTTGCCGGGCGCGGAAGCCCAGACGGTTTCCGCGAGGGCAACGTCGCCTTCGGTCCCGAACTTGCTCGGCCTATTTACCCATGAACCTAGCCCCTGAAATCCAAAGCGCCCCCTCCATTGGCAGCCGTGTCCTCTCGCGTGGTTCCTCGCGCGGGTTGTATCAGGTCCGCCTCGCTGGCAGTCGTGCGGATATCCAAGCCGCGCAGAGCCTGCGCTTCCAAGTATTCAACCTCGAGATGAACGAGGGTTTGGAACAATCCTTCGCGACCGGTCGCGATGCCGATCCCTTTGATGACATATGCGATCACCTCCTCGTTGAAGATCGTCAGACCGGCACCGTGGTGGGCACCTACCGTTTGCAACCCGGCCAGCGCGCGCTTGCTCAACTCGGCTTTTACAGCGCGCAGGAATTTGATTTCACACCGCTGCTGCCCATGGCGAACCAGATGGTGGAACTGGGCCGCGCCTGTGTGCACAGCCAACATCGGAACCTCACCGTGCTGGGCATGCTGTGGAAGGGCATCGCTGCTTACACGCAAGAGAATGGCTGCCGTTATCTCATCGGCTGTAGTTCCGTGCCGAGCGTGGATGCCGCCCTAGGCGCCAGTGTTTATAAAGATTTGGCGCGCCGTTATCTCGCTCCTGCCGAGTTCATCACCAAACCCGTTGCGGGTTGGGAATGTCCGCTGGGTGAGCTCAGCACTGAATCCTTGAAGGTGCCGAAGCTCCTGACCGCTTATCTCTCCATCGGCGCGCGCATCTGCGGCCAGCCCGCCATCGATCGCGAGTTCAACACCATCGATTTCCTGACGGTGATGGATCTCGAGAAGGTCAGAAGGTAGCTCTCACCCGCACAACCCCGCCACATCTGCCACAAACGCCTCGATATCCTCCGGGGTTGTGTCCCACGAGCAGACGAGGCGACAGCCGCAATCACCGAAGGTGGTGTAAAATTTCCACCCCTTCGCATACATCGCCTCGATGACCGGCTTGGGCATCTCCACGAAAACCATGTTCGTCTCCGTCTTCACCTCGAGGCGCAGGCCGGGCAGATCGCGCAGCTTCGTCTCCAGCAGCTTCGCCATGGTATTGGCGTGCGTGGCGTGCTTGAGCCAGACACCGTTTTGCAGCACACCCAGCCACGGTGCGGACATGAACCGCATCTTCGAGCAGAGCTGGCCCGCTTGCTTGCAACGGTAGTCGAACTCATACGCCATCTCCTTGTTGAAGAACACCACGGCCTCACCCACGTGCAGGCCGTTCTTCGTGCCGCCAAAGCACAACACATCCACGCCTGCCTGCCAGGTGATCTCTTTGGGCGCGACCTTCAGCGCGGCGACGGCGTTCGCGAAACGCGCACCATCCATCTGGATTTTCACATGATGCTTCCGCGCCACGGCCCAGATGGCTTTCAATTCCTCCGGCGTATAGACCGCGCCAAACTCCGTCGATTGCGTGAGGCTAATGGCCTTCGGCTTCGGGTAATGGATGTCATTCCGGCGCGTGATGACGTGTTCGATGGAAGCCGCGCTCATCTTGCCGTTCGGGCCGGAGACAAGTTGCAGCTTGGTGCCGTTGGAGAAGAACTCCGGCGCACCGCACTCATGCGTTTCGATATGCGCCGTCTCATGCGCGATGATGCTGTGATACGACTGGCAGGTGGACGCGAGCGACAGGGAATTCGCCGCCGTGCCGCTGAAGGCGAAGAACACTTCGCACTCCGTCTCGAAGATGTCGCGGATGAGATCGGAGGCCTTGCGTGTCCATTCATCCTCGCCGTAAGCGGGGCAATGACCGGTATTCGCTTCTTGCAAAGCCTGCCAGGCTTCCGGGCAGATGCCCGCATAATTGTCGCTGGCGAAGTGACGCGTGCGTTTCGGGGAGTTAGGCATAAAATAATTATTAAGACGAATGATGGGCGCGGCCGTCGAAGCGGGAGGTCTTGAGATTTGTGAACCATGGTACGACGTGACTCCTTCTCCCTAAGGGAGAAGGCTGGGATGAGGGAGAAGGGGACATCCGCAAGCCAATCGTATTGGTATCTAAAATTTGCTTAATCCCTTCCCCCTCACCCCATACCCTCTCCCTCGGGGAGAGGGGGGAACATTTCCCGCGTAATGCGGCAACAGGAGCGGTCGGCTTTTGGATGCTAGCTTTCAAAGGAAAAGTGTCAGTCGATTTTTAGCCGGTCCATCTCGGCCAGCCAAGGGTCATGCAAGGTTACCTTGTTCCCATACTTTTTCCACCACGCATCATACGGTGCGGTGGGTTGGGGGACACCACTGGCTTTGGCGCTGTTGGAGAGGAGCGCCTTCAATTGGCCTTGCTTATCCCAAAGGGATTGCAGTTCGGGATTGTATGGGTCCCCTTTGAAATCAAATACACGTAGTGCTCTTTGCATCGCGGATTTTTGGCCTCGGCAAGCCAGCGTGATAGCGGCCCAAGTCCCGGCGACATCTGGCAATTCGGCGCATGCTTCCAGCGTTTTCATTCCTTGGTCTAAATCCTCCGAGCACAGATAAACTGCCGCTCCCGTGCGGATGATCGGGTCCTTGGATTCAAGCAGCAGTTCTAGGCAATGCTTCCGATTTGTACCGCAGTTCATACCGAAATATCGGATAAGCTGATAGCTCACCAGCTCTTTTACAATTCTATGGGTGTTCTTGGAGTGTTCAAATGTGCTGAGCCTTTTGACCATCGATTCGGGCCGATGCATTGAGAGTAAAAGTATCGCTTGATTATCAATTACCAGCCCTAGGTTGGACAGGTGGAGGCTGGACCATTTTTGCTCCGCCATAGTTAAAACTTCGTCTGTTGGCGGAGAAGGAATGGCGGCAGGTTCTTCTTGGTGATTCTTTCCAAGTTCATATATCCGGAGTTCTTCTAGAGCTATTTGAAACTCTTCTGGCACGGCGCTACGTTTCTTTTCCAGAAGAGCAATCAGTCGCTCACCTCCATACATGAACGCAATCCCGCTATGGCTGATCGACTCTGGGTTCTTGATGAAGACATCGACCGCTTGCTCTATGGTTTTGGTGTGTTTGAGTTTTTCAGCTACCCTCTTCATCATTGAGTTAACACGTCTGGATTCAGCATCGTCAGGCTCCCTGTCGATGGATTTCTGAACCGAAACATATAGTCTCTCTATCAAGCGTTCATCTTCCTGCTTCGAACAGAACTTTTTGCTAAATGCACGGGTTTCGTTGAATGATTTTTTTTGAAAGAGGGTTTCATTCGTTGAGAAATCAAAACCACCACCTTTTCTCTGTTCCAGCCTATGGTAACCAAACCGAGAGTCGCCGTTGAAGTTGGCTGGAATCACGCCTATTTGACTGAGAATTGTGAATTTTGAGTTGCTGAATTGGCGTGTGTCATTGGTGCCGGATGTTTTCAAAGTGACCAGCCCTATATTGCCGCAGAGGCTTGAGCTGATTGTTTGATAGGTTACGGGGTAGTAGTTTCTTACTAATATTGAATTCGTTTTGATATCCCCTTTCCAAACCTCAATGACTCTATATCTGCTGATGATAGGACCCGCAGTTTCACATTCGACCACTCCCACAAAATCCGCCTCATCCAGTTGTACCTCCCAGGGCGGAATAAGATAGGTGGTTGCATAACAGCGGACGGCCGCCAGCAGTAGAGCGAAAGTGAGCAGTATTGAATGCCGCCAGATCACGTTCGTTACCTCATTTCAAAAGATTCTCCTGCAAAAACATGATGGTGGCGAGGAATTGTGTATCCGCGTTTTTCTTTTTGCCGAAGCCATGGCCTTCGTCTTTGGCCATCATATACCACACCTTGCCGCCGTTCTTACGGATGGCTTCCACCATCTGCTCGGCCTCGGTGTAAGGCACGCGCGGGTCTTGCTGCCCTTGCACCACGAAGAGCGGCTTCTTGATTTTGTTTGCGTTGCGATTGGGCGAAATCTTTTCCAAGAACTCGCGCATCTTCGGGTCGCGTTCATCACCATACTCCACGCGGCGCAGGTCGCGGCGATAGTCCTGCGTGTTGTTCAGGAAGGTGACGAAGTTCGAGATGCCCACGATGTCATTACCGCAGCGCAGACGGTCGTTGTAATGCACCATGCTCGCGAGCGTCATGTAGCCGCCATAGCTGCCGCCCATCACGGCGATGCGCTGTTTGTCCAGCTTGGCATCGCGATCGATCCAATCGAGGAAGGTGCCGATGTCCTTCACGGAATCTTCGCGCTTGAAGCCGTTATCCAGCGTGAGGAAGGTTTTCCCGTAACCCGCCGAGCCACGGACGTTGGTATAGAGCAGGGCGACGCCCATCTCGTTCAGGTAATAGTTCATGCGCGCCTGAAAGCGGGGGCGCGACTGGCTCTCCGGTCCACCGTGGATATACACGATGACCGGACGCGGCCCCGGGAACTTCTTCGCATCGGGGCGATAGATGAAGCCGGATATTTCCAGTCCATCAAAACTCTTCACCCGGATCATCTCGGGCTCGGGGAACTGCGAGGCATCCAAGCCGCCCGTTTCACTCTCCGTCCAGCGCTCCACCTTACCGCTCTTCACGTCGAGCGAATACACGTCATACGGCGCCTTCGACGAACTGAGGTTAAAGGCGAGGTCGCGATTGTTCTCATGCCAGCTCAGACCGGAGACCGTGCCGATAGGCAGCTTCGGAGCCTTCAGCTCCTTGCCGGTCTTGGCATCCATCAGCCGCAGGATACCGGCACCGTCTTCATTGGTGATGTAAGCGATGGTCTTGCCGTCTTTGGACAGTTCGAATTCATCCACGTCCCATTTGATGTGCGAGGTGTAGGGCGTGAAGGTCTTGGTGGCGAGCTCGTAGCGACCCAATCGCTGAAACTCTGAATCCTTATCCGCCGTGATGATCAGGCTGCGCCCGTCCTTGCTGAACTTCGCGCCGCCATAAGCCACCGGTTGTGCGCCCTTGGGCGTGATCAATTCCATCTTGCCGCTCTTGATGTCCAAGAGATGCAGGTAGCTTTCATTGATGGAGACATATTCGTATAGCAACAGGCTCTGGTCATCCGGCGACCAATCGGAAACACCCCAACCACCGCCTTTCAATTCGATGAGCTTGCGATCCGTTTTGGGATCGGCCGGGTCCATCAAGTAAAGGTCGATGTCGCGTCCGGTTCGACGGGTCGAACCGTAGACGATCTCTTTCCCGCTGTTCGACCACTTGGCCCCCGTGTTTCGCGACTTGCCATCCGTCAGCAGTGTGGTCTGTCCGGTCAGTTGGTCGAACCGGTAGTATTGATAGAACTCACTGCCACCAGTGTCCTGGGCGAACACGATGAACTCACCCGTCTTAGGACGGAACGAACCGCCGCGGATGGATTCGGGGGAGAAGGTTAGTTGCGTGCGCGCACCACCGGGCATCTTCACGTAGTGCAGTTGCGGCACATCCGCAAAGCGTGTGGCGATGAGCATCTCGCGCTTGGTCGGATGCCAGTCGGACATGCCCGCCCCGCGAAACTCGAGATAGCGACCGACTTCACGTTGCAAGGCTTCAGGGATTTCGGGCACGCCTTCCACTACAAGATTGTCGGCAAAGGGAGCAGCAAAGAGCTGGCTGGCGGTCAGCAGACCTAATCCAAAAGCTAGATAGCGGGATGACATGCCGCTGGTTGTAGCGGAACGCGGGCTAATTGAAAATGCGAAAGAGACCGCGTGAACGGGGGGCGGCATCGGGGTCTTGGCGGGCCTTGTAGGCCTTACCGGCAGCGTTCAGATCGAATTGGCAGAGGATACCGATGGAGCTGGAGCCGCGCCCATCCGAGCGGATGGTATCAAAGCCATAGGCGTAACCCGCCATGATCAGATACGAGCCTGAAGGCGCACGATACATCACGCCGCCACCCGCACCGGAATGCCAGTTGCCGGGTTGGTCTAGCCCAGACAGGTAATCTACAAACGCGGTGGAGCCATAGGCCGTCAGGTTCCAGCGGCGCTTGGAATCCAGTGGCAACGAATATTGCACATTGAAGAGTCCAAAGCGTTCCGCACTGATCTCCTGATAATAATAGCCGGGTAAATCGAGCGGGAACTCGGAGGCCAGAGGCAGCGTGGCCCCGAGACGGTAGGCATTGAAACGATCGGCATTGATGCTACCGCCGCCGGTCAGGCTGAAGTTGAGGGTATGCTTCCATTCCTCCAGCGTGTAGATGAGTAGCAATCGGCCCCAGAAGAGGTGCGAGTTGCCCTCCAAAGCCCGGTCTCCGGCAAACCCATAATCGCCTGCCTCGGTGCGGAACTGCGTTTCCTGCCAGACCGAGATCTCCATGGCCAGATCGGGAGCGAGAATCGGTTCGCGTCCACCGAACCGTAAGCCGCTGCGCAGGTGGACGACCGTCTGGTTATCCGGCACTTGAAAACCGGCCGCCGTATCCTTGTCTGCATCGTAGAATGACTGGTGCGCGGCCACCCGCAAGATGCCGCTCAGCGGGATGCGGTCACCGGGATTGAAGAGGTGATAGAGATTGGCCGAGATTTCGCCGCCATGACCGGTGAATGATTCCCGCTTGAGATAATTGCCCCGGCGCACTTCGGAATAGGAATCGGCAAAGCCGCCACCCGCCAGCCCGATGCCGATGTCCGTGTTGTCCCCCAAGGCCCCTTTGATGCCCAGCTCTGAATCCAGATACACCGGAGCGAGGGCGAGGCGCATGGTCAGGTTGGTGCGGACGAACTCCGGTTGGTTCCAGTAATAGAAAGCGTAGCCGGCGATGGGGGATTTGCCGGTGACCATCTGGTTGTAACCCAACTGGATCAACTGGCGCGGCTCGGGATCGATCTGGGCGGAGACACGGAAGGTGGCGGAGCTAACAAGGATCACTCCGACCAGCAAACGAAATAAACTCCCCGCGAACACGAGGGATTGGTAACGGATAGGGCCTGATGGGGAAAGCCCAAAGTTATCGGGAGAACATCAGGCATTTCGCAAGTCGTGTTGCTCTCAAGGCAGGTTGGCTTTACATTCGCGGCATGAGCTTGGCCAAGAAATTACTGCATACCCGTTACCGCCTGAACGATCTGGAGAAGTCGGTGAAATTCTACAAAGACATCCTCGGTCTGGAGGAGGTTCGCCGCCACAAATCACCGCGTGGCTCGGAACTGGTCTTCCTGAAAACACCTGAGAGCGAGGAATTGATTGAGCTGTGCCACTTCCCCAATAGCGGTCCGGTGGAGGTGCAGACGGACCTGACGCATCTGGCCTTCGAAGTGGACAGCTTGGAAGAGTTCGGCAAGCACCTCGCCAAGCATGGCTTGAAATACTCCGACGGCCCCACCTTGCGCCCCGACGGCAACGGCGGCTTCGCCTTCATCGACGCCCCCGAGGGTTATGAGATCGAACTGATCGAGTCGCCAAAGAAGTTCTTTGCGTAATTTTTTCCTTAATCAGGCCCGCTTGCATTGACAGTCCTATTGTTCCCTTCGGATACTTCCACGCGTGACGAGGGTTTATGACCTGGCGATGACGCATAAGCTGGACGCGGATGACTTTTTCATCCATCGCGTGCAGGAGGCTTGTGCCCGGGCCGGGTTGAATTTTTTCCTCATCGAACCTGCCTGGGCGGAGGAGTATCTGGCCAAGCTGCAACGCAAGGAGATCTGGGCGCATGTGGTCATCAACATGCAGAGCGAGCACCATGACCCGAAGGAGATATTCCACCGCATCATCCGCCAGTCCCAAACCCTCGGGGCCAAAGTGATCGACCCGCCAGATGTGGCTATGGCGGCCTGCCATAAGGCCATGGCGCACCAGCGGCTATTGGCGGCCGGTTTGCAACTGCCACCGACCATCATCTTGGACGAATCCTCCGCGGGCCACTGGCCGGAGTTGACGGCGGAGCAATTGGCCTTGCTGGAACCACCTTTTGTCATCAAGCCCGCCTTGGGTTATGGCCGCAAAGGCATTATCCTTGAGGCCACAGGCATCGAAGATCTGAAAAAAGCGGCAGTAGCGTGGCCATGGGGGCCATATCTTCTCCAGAAACGCATTACGCCACGCACTTTGAACGGAGAGCCAGCCTATTTCCGGGTCTATCACGTCTTTGGCAGCACTTGGCTGAGCTGGTGGAATTGCTATACAGATAAATACCGGCTCGTCACCCCGGAGGAAGAAGCGGATTTGCAACTTGCACCCTTGCATCAGATCGCCCTGAAGCTGGCGGAAGCCACGGGCATGAATTACTTTTCCACCGAGGTGGCCCAGACGGAAACCGGGGAGTTTTTCCTCATCGATTACGTCAATGACCAGTGTCATCTGCTCACGCAGACGGCCAGCCCGCACAATGGCGTGCCGGATGAGTTGGTGAACGCCATCGCGGTGAAACTGGTCGAAGCTGCCAAGCGATTGAAAAACGCATGAAATGGCGCTGCCGAGAGGTTGAGTTTGTTTTCCCGCGACCCGCCGTGGTCATGGGTATCCTGAACGTGACCCCCGATTCCTTTTCTGATGGTGGCCAGTTTGTCGATGTTGCGAAAGCGGTGGTGCACGCACAGAAAATGCTCTCCGTAGGTGCTGAGATCATCGATATCGGTGGCGAATCCACCCGGCCCGGTGCGCCTGAGGTTTCGGCGGCGGATGAAATCGCCCGGGTATTGCCGGTGATCAAGCAGCTCAAGGCCGAGACGACGGCGGTGATCTCCATCGATACGCAAAAGCCGGATGTGGCCCGGGCGGCGTTGGAATCCGGTGCCCAGATTGTAAATGACATCGCCGCATGCCGGGAGGAAGATGCCATGTGGCGGCTGGTAGCAGAGACGGGTGCGGGTTACGTGGCCATGCATATGCAAGGGACGCCGCAAACGATGCAGGCAAACCCGCAATACGCTGATGTGGTCACCGAAGTGAACGAGTTTTTTGCCGATAGATTGCAACGGTTGGCAGCAGCGGGTGTTTCATCTGACCAGACGGCCCTGGATGTCGGCATCGGGTTTGGCAAAACACTGGAACACAACTTGCAATTACTGGCGGGAATGCGGCACTTTACCAAACATCAAAGGCCGGTATTATTAGGCGTCTCCCGGAAATCATTTGTGGGGCGTCTTTTGGGCCTCGAAGTGAACGAACGCCTCCCGGCAGCTTTGGCCTGTACCGTGGATGCCATCGGGCAGGGGGCCAGCATCATCCGGACGCATGACGTGGCAGAGACCTGCCGGGCGATACGCATGGCGGAAGCGATTTGGGAAAAGCGATAGCGCATGTGGACCATCATCCAGATCATCTGGCGGCCGGTGCTGGAGATCCTCATCCTGACGGTGGGGATCTACTACCTGCTGGTCTTTTTACGTGGCTTGCGCGGCACGCGCGGCTGGGCGGTGATCACCGGTTTCGTGGCCTTGCTCCTCATGCTGGCACTGGTCACCAGCATCTTGGATCTGCGGGTCTTGCGGTTGTTGCTCGGAACTTTCTCCACCTTCTTCGTGGTCGCCGGTTTGGTCATCTTCCAACCGGAGCTGCGCCGTTTGCTGGCTGAGTTGGGTAACCAAGCCTATTTGGACAATCCTAGCGGTGAACGTGAGAATATCGAGGTCATCATCGAGACGGTGGAGCGACTGGCGGATGTGCGTATCGGGGCGTTGATCGCCATCGAGCAATCCATTCAGATTGAGGACTTGGTGGAGTCAGGTATCCGCGTGAATTGCGTGGCGACACCAGAGATGTTGGAGACCATCTTTTTCCCGAATAACGCCATCCATGATGGCGGGGTAATCATCCGGGGAGATCATATCTTGAAGGCGGCTTGTATCTTTCCTTTATCGCAAAACCCGGGGCTGGAGCGTTCCATGGGCACACGCCATCGCGCGGCCATCGGTTTGTCGGAACAATCGGATGCCATCGTGCTGGTGGTATCTGAGGAAAGCGGTTCGATTTCCTACGCCTACAAGGGGCATCTGGAGCGTAAAGTATCCGTGGAAGTATTGCGCGCCTTCTTGACCTCGATCCTCGTCAAGCAACGCGAGAATCGGCAACGCGTTGACTGGTTGCGTCAGACCTTGGTCCGGATCCGGGACAACGTGGCGGCGCAGACGAAGAAGGGAGGCTTCTGATATGGCTATCCAGGATATCATTGTCCGGGATTTCTGGTGGAAGTTCCTCGCGTTTGTGCTGGCTTCACTGATCTGGGCGAACTTCGGTGGCAAATTGGATGATCGCATCGAACTGGACGAGGGTGGCTTACATGTCCTCAATGAGCCGGGCCACCTCACGGATGCCGCCATGAGCAAACCGATAACGCGCACCATCACGGTGTTGCGGGGTGCTGGGGTCACCAGTTCCTTCCGGGTGGAACCAGCCGAGGTGCGGGTGATCGTGCGTGGTGAAACTGGCCGGTTGCGGACCTTGGACCCCAAACTAATTCTTGCCTTCGTCGATGTTACCGACATGAATGAATCCGCAAACGGAAGCAATCCCGCACGGCCGGTAAGCCGGGTCGTTCAGGTCTATGTACCGGCCGGAGTGGAGCTGCTATCCGTGGAACCGAGGTCCGTGATCGTGGAGCGTGTACCACCGCCGGAACCTGTGGCCGTAGAGTCTAATTAGAAAAGAATGTCCTCCTCAAATCGTCGTATTTTCGGCACGGACGGTGTCCGTGGTCGGGCCAACGTTGAACCAGTGACGGCAGAGACCGCGCTCAAACTCGGTCGCGCTTCCGCCCATGTTTTCAAACATCTGGAGAGCCAGTCCCGCAGCCGGGGCCGTCATCGCATCGTCATCGGCAAGGACACACGTATCTCGGGTTACATGCTCGAGAACGCCATCTCCTCGGGCATCCTGTCCATGGGTGTGGACGTCTTGTTCATCGGACCGCTGCCGACACCGGGTGTCGCCTATGTCACGCGCAGTCTGCGGGCAGATGCCGGTATCGTCATCACCGCTTCGCACAATCCATACGACGACAATGGTATCAAATTTTTCGGCGCAGATGGCTACAAGCTGGAAGACCCCATCGAGGAACGCATCGAGAATCTGGTTTTCAGCGGTGAGATCGAGAACATCCGTCCGACCGCAGATGAAATCGGCAAGGCCGTGCGTATCGAAGATGCGCTGGGCCGTTATATCGAATACGCCAAGACCTCCATCCCCAAGGGCATGACCCTGGACGGCATGCGCATCGTGGTGGATTGCGCACATGGGGCGGCCTACAAGGCGACGCCGTGTGTGCTGCGCGAATTGGGTGCAGAGACCTACATCTACGGTAACCAACCCGACGGCAAGAATATCAACAAGGACTGTGGCTCCATGCATCCTTCACAGCTCTGCCAGAAGGTGCGGGAACACGGGGCGCATATGGGTATCGCCCATGACGGCGATGCCGACCGGCTCATCCTTTGCGACGAGCGCGGCAAGCTGATCGATGGCGATGACATCATGGCCATCGCGGCTCTGGATATGTTGGCGGATGGCACGCTGGCGGAGAAGACCTTGGTCTCGACGGTGATGAGCAATGCCGGTCTGGATGCGGCCATCGTCAAGGCGGGCGGCAAAGTGGTACGCACGGCCGTGGGTGACAAGAACGTCATCGATGAGATGTTGAAGTGCGGCTACAACTTCGGCGGCGAGCAGAGCGGTCACATGATCTTCCGTGATTACAGCACCACGGGTGATGGTTTGGTCAGCGCGTTGCAGATCTTGAAGACGATGAAGGCCAAGGACAAATCCTTGTCCGAACTGGCCGCCTGCTGGACGCGCTATCCGCAACTGGTCACCAACATCCGTGTGCGCGAAAAAGTGCCCTTTGAGGAACTGGATGGCGTGCTCGAGCTCGTGAAGAAGGCGGAGGCGGAAGTGACGCCGACCGGTGGTCGCGTGTTGTTGCGTTACTCCGGAACGGAACCGAAAGCGCGCCTCCTGATCGAAGGTCGCGACAGTGCCGTCTTGGAACGCCTGTCGCAGCAGATCAGCCTGGCCATCAAACGGCAGGTTGGCGAATAGTCGCTGTCTCTTACACGAGACCGCCGAGTTTGATCAGGCGCAGAGCGGGTTCTTCCTTGGCCCGTGATTCGGCCAGATCCACACTGAATTCCGCGACCCAGTCATTATGCTCTTCGGAATCGACGAGCATTTGCTGGATGCGCCACGATTTCTTGTCTTCCGACGGCACCACATAGGTATGGCGGGCATTGCGGGCCTCGGGGTCGAGACGCAAGTGGCCGTGGGCAGCGTGATAAGAATCCATGGCGGCAAAGAGACGCTCGTTTGTCCAAAGTGAGCCTTCCGCATCTTCCGCATAATCCAGCGCGCTCAGGGCCGTCTCTGCATCGCCGTTCACCAACCCGCGCAAGAAACTGAAGATGCGCGTGCGGATGGCGGCGGTGAAAGTTTTCGTATCGCGCGTGATGTCGCGGTCCGCTTCTTCGGCACCCGGCGGGCGGACTTCCTTTTCTTCAGTCCTTTGATACTGCGGGTTCTTCATCTTCTCCCATTCATCCAACAGGCTGGAATCCACCTGCCGGATCATGGTCTTGAGATACACCTCCATCTCGCGGACCTGATCATTCTTGACGGTATCGGGAACGGTCTGGGAGAGCACCTTGAAAACACTGTTGATGTGACGCAACAGGACGCCTTCTGCGCGGTGGAGATCGTAGAGCTTGATATAATCCGCGAAAGAACGGAACTCCTCGAACATCTCGCGCACGATTGACTTCGGGCGAATGTTTTCCTGTCCGACCCAAGGATGCTTGTCGGCGAAAGCATTGAACGTGGAATAGACAAACTCGCGGTTCGGCTTGGGATACTCGCACTTCTCGAGCTCTTCCATCCGCTTATCGTAGTCGAGTCCTTCCATCTTCATCTCGGCCATGCGCCCGTCTTTCACGCGATCGAGCTGTTTGCGCAGGATGATATCCGGGTTTTCCAAGATGGATTCCACCAACGTTAGCATTACGAGTGCATAATCTGGCGCCTCGGGATCCATCAGAGGCAGGGTGTCCAGCAGGTAGAGCGAGAGTACCTGATCCATCGAGAAATCTTCCTGCAAGGTCACATTTACCCGCAGCTTTTGGCCGGGTGCTTGCGCCTGTTCGGGCGGGATGAACTCGACGATCTTGCGATCCAGCAAGGAGCGGAACAATTGCCAGGCACGGGCGGTATGCGCCTTCTTGGCCTTGGGCGTCTCGTGACAGCGGCGGATGAGATCGCGCATCGCTACACAGCCGTCTCCTTTGCGGCTGAGGACATTCAGCAGTGTTCCGTGCGTGATCTGAAAACGGGAAGTGAGCCGCTTTGGTGACGCAGTCATGAGCCGGGAGAAGGTGTTTTGGTCCCAATTCACGAAGTTGCGTTCTGGCGGCTGGCGTTTGACAGCTTTCTTGCCTGCCTTGGCGGCTTTCTCGGCCAGCTTCAGATTCTCGATGACGTGTTCGGGCGCTTGCGCCACGACCCAGCCGAGATCATCGAAACCCTTGCGACCAGCGCGACCACTGATCTGATGGAAGTCGCGTGCGCTCAAGATGCCGGTCTTCTGGCCATCGTATTTGCAGAGGCGAGTGAAGAGTACGGTGCGGATGGGGACGTTGATGCCGACGCCCAGCGTATCGGTGCCGCAAATGACCTTCAGCAAGCCGCGTTGGGCGAGTTGTTCGATGAGGATGCGATACTTCGGCAGCAATCCGGCGTGATGCAGGCCGATGCCGTGGCGCAGCCACTTCTTGATGTCCGGTCCATAGGGGCTGGAGAATTTGAAACCTTCCAGCTCACTAGCGATGGCGGCTTTTTCCTCCTTGGTGCAAACATTGATGCTGGTGAAGTCCTGGGCGCTCTGGGCGGCTTCCAACTGCGTGAAATGGACGACATACACCGGGGCCTTGCCGTCCGTCACAAGGCTTTCAAGCGTCTTGGCAAGCGGTTGCTCCGAGTAGTCAAACTCCAGTGGCACGGGGCGTTCGACGGAAGAAATGGTGATGCTGGGACGACCGTTCAGCTTGGTCAGTTCTTCCTCGAAGAACGCTGTTTCACCCAACGTGGCGGACATGAGGAGGAAGCGCGCTTGGGGCAAGGTAAGCAGCGGGATCTGCCAGGCCACGCCGCGTTCGCGGTCCGAGTAGTAATGGAATTCATCCATGATGACCTCGCGGACATTCGCCGATGGACCTTCAGCCAAGGCGATGTTCGCGAGGATCTCGGCGGTGCAGCAGAGGATGGGGGCATCGTGATTCACCGTGGCGTCGCCCGTGCTGAGGCCCACATTCTCCGGGCCGAACTCCCGGCAGAGGGCCATGAACTTCTCATTCACCAGCGCCTTGATGGGGCAGGTGTAGATGGAGCGCTTGCCTTGCGCGATGGCTTTGAAATGGAGGGCCGCAGCGACGAGTGACTTACCGGAACCCGTGGGCGTGTTCAGGATGACGTTCTTTTCCTCGAACAGTTCGAGGATGGCGGATTCTTGCGCGGGGTAGAGTTGCAGACGGCGGCCCTCGGCGTATTCGAGGAATTTGCCGAGCAACACCTCGTTATCGAGGTGCTCGTCACGCGGGATCAGATCATACAAGGTCACAGCCACAGCGGCGGGACTCTAGGCGGAGCGAAGCCCGATGAGAAGGGCTAAGCACCAGAACCTTGCGGCAAGCTGCCGGTTTACTCCGCCTTCTTCTTTTTCTTCCCACCAGCTTTGGGTGCTGGCGGTTGCTCGGCTCCCAAGGCAGCCCCGTTGTCTTGTGGCATGGACTGATTCCAGACCATCACCGATTTGGTCAGGCGGTCGGCGAGTTCACGGTATTGACCGGTCACGTTGGTGGTCTCAGCGCGGTCGCTGTTCAAATTAAACAACTGCGCCTTGCTGCCGTCATATTCGCAGACGAGTTTCCATTCACCCTCGCGCACGGCGAGATCGGGGAGGCGTTCGGGCAGATTGGCCGCCGCGGTCTTACGATCGGGCGGACGCCGCCAGAAGATCGGAGCGGAACGGGAAGCGGTGCTCTTGCCGAGGAGGACTTGCGACATATCTTCGCCATCGAATGTGGCACCTGCGGGCTTCGGTGATCCGGTTATGGTGAGCAGGGAGGGCAATAGATCAATGGCCGCCACGAAAGAGGTCGGGTTTTCGGTGCCGGCCTTGGCTTTCGGGATGAGGCCGGGGCCCCAGACGATGAGCGGCGAGCGCACGCCGCCTTCATACAAGGTGGTCTTGGTGCCGCGGAAGGGACCGGCACTGCCAGCGCCGGGCTCAGGACCATTATCGGAACACAGCACGACGAGGGTGTTGTCGCGCAATTCTGGAGTGTCGCGGAGGAAGTCCAAGAGTTTGCCCAGTTGACGGTCCATCTCCACCAGCACGGCCAGATACATCTCCTTCTTGTTGTTGCCCCACTTGTCCACGGGCGGCCAGAAGGGGCTGTGAACGTCATCCGGCCAGAGGTTCACATAGAACGGCTTGCCGGACCGGGCAGCGCGTTTCATGAACGGGATGGCGGCTTCGATATAGCCAGTGGTGATCTCGCAGCGTTGCTTCCAGACCACAGGTCCGCCCAGGCGTTCGGCATCGCCCCAGATACGACCAGGTGGCTCACCGGGCTTTTGCGTGAGCGGCAGGAGCTTGGCACCCATGCCCTCGAAATTGGTGAGCGATTCATCAAAGCCGTAAGCCGTGATGGGTGGCGCGTCATCCACATCGCGCTGGCCGCCGAGATGCCATTTGCCGAAATGACCGGTGGCGTACCCGGCATCATGCAATAGGCGTGAGAGCGTGTTGGCTTTGGGATCAAGCCAATCGGCCACACCACGCCGGGCGTTATCCGCGCGATTGTTCAGATAGGAGGTGATTCGCCAGCGTTGCGGAAATTGCCCGGTCATGAAGGCGCAACGGGAGGGCGAGCAGATGGGGGAGTTCACATAGAACTGCGAGAAGCGGATACCTTCACTGGCCAGGCGGTCGGCATTCGGTGTCTGGGCATCCTTGTTGCCGAAGCATGAGAAATCACCCCAGCCCATGTCATCGATGAGGATGAACACGACGTTGGGTTTGGCTGTAGCCGCGGCGTTGAGCGCGAGGCCGGCGGTCAACCAGCAGAAGAGGAGCAGAGATAGATAAGGTTTCTTCATCAGTTTTTCCTGATAACAAAGTCGGCCGGGACAATGGGCCGTCCGGGCAGTGACAAGTGGTTCAGATGTTTCTTAAGTTATGGCAGCGGCGAATTTTGGCAATGCCAGCAACCCACCAGCACCTTAGCGAGACGCACGGGAGGTGGAGCAAGCGGTGGAATAAGCTTGCGGCGGCATTGTTCCCACGCAAAAAGTAAGCGCCTAAAGACGACTTGAAGCAGGCGGTCGTGAGGTTCCAAGAGTCTTTACCCCTTTCGGGCCTATAGCTCAGCGGTTAGAGCAGGGGACTCATAATCCCTTGGTCGTAGGTTCAAATCCTACTGGGCCCACCATTTTCATTCTTCTTTTTCACTAGCGATGTGACGGTTAGGGAGCTGGTGCATGAATTTTTTTGGAAAAATCGGACCGGGTTTGCTTGCCCTATCGCCACATTGAAACCACTTTATGCGCAATGTCGGCAAGTCCTATGGAAATTTTGGCTACGGTGCTCTTTGCATGCGCCGTGGTGCATACCTTTTGTGTGAAGAAGTTCGCCCACTGGGCGCACAAGTACCCGGAAGGTTCGATCAAAGAGAACGTGCTGCATTTCCTGGCGGAGACCGAGGTGGTGTTCGGCTTGTGGGCGGCGGCGTTGTTCGCAGGTATCGCGGCCTTGAAAGGGTCACTGCATGATGCGGTGGAGTACATCGAGAGCCTGAACTACACGGAGCCAAAGTTCGTGCTGGTGGTGATGGTGGTGGCAGCGACGCGACCGGTGGTGAAGCTGGCTGAAGGATTCATCAGTTTCCTGGCACGCTTGATGCCCTTTACGGAGAGCCTTGCTTTCTACGTGGCGGCTTTGTCGGCGGGGGCGTTGTTGGGTTCATTCATCACGGAACCGGCGGCGATGACACTGCTGGCGCTGGTGTTGAAGCGGCGGTATTTCGACCAGGGCATCAGCAACAAGCTGGCCTATGCCACACTGGGACTTCTCTTCGTGAATGTCTCCATCGGTGGAACGCTGACGCATTTCGCGGCCCCGCCAGTGTTGATGGTGGCTTCCAAATGGGAATGGGACACGATGTTCATGCTGACGCATTTCGGCTGGAAGGCGGCGCTAAGCTGCATTGTCTCCACTGCGATGGTGGCGTTTTATTTCCGGAAGGAGCTTAAACTGGTGAAGGTGGCCCGGGGAAACAGCGATGCTATCCCCGTGTGGTTGACGTTTTTGCATATCGCTTTTTTGGCAGCAGTAGTCGGGTTTGCCCATCATCCGGATGTGTTCTTCGGGGTGTTCATGCTGTTCCTTGGCCTGGTGACGGCCACGAAGGAGTATCAGGATGCGCTGAAGTTGAAGGAAGGACTGCTGGTGGGCTTCTTCCTGGCGGGATTGGTGACGCTGGGCTCGTTACAGGCATACTGGCTCAAGCCGCTGATTGAGAGTCTCGGCGGGAGTTCACTTTTCTTCGGCACTACCGCCCTGACAGCCATCACGGATAATGCCGCGCTGACCTATTTGGGTTCCCTGGTGGAAGGCATCTCTGATGACCTGAAATACGCGTTGGTGGCTGGCGCGGTGACGGGTGGCGGCTTGACGGTGATCGCGAATGCACCAAACCCGGCGGGGGTAGGCATTCTTCAGGGTTCCAAGGTGTTTGAAGACGAGGGCATCAGCCCGCTCGGACTGTTCCTCGGGGCCTTGCCGCCGACGATGGTGGCCATCGTGTTCTTCTGGTTCCTGCACTAACCTCGGCGGTCAGTCGGGGTTGGTTTTGCTG
>JAURFH010000005.1 GCA_030834415.1 Verrucomicrobiota bacterium
AGATCCGGGAAGATGAGCACATTGGCCCGACCGGCCACTTGGCTGTCCGGGAGCTTGCGGCTGGCGATGTCCGGGATGAGCGCGGCGTCCACCTGGAGTTCGCCGTCGAATTCCGCATCAAGGCGTTGTTGGTGAGCCTTCTGTTGGGCCAAGGCGGTGGCTGCCTGCAAGCGACCGATGCTGGAGTGCGTGGCGCTGCCTTTGGTGGAATAAGAGAGCAGGGCAACGCGGGGTTTGACGCCCAAGATTTGACGGGCTAGGCGACCAGTGGAAACGGCGATATCCGCCAGTTGTTCCACGGTCGGTTCCGGGATGACACCGCAATCTCCCATGAAGAGTACACCCTTTTCACCGAAACGCGTGTCTTCCACTTCCATCACCATGCAGCTGGAGGCGGTGGTTGCCTGCGGGGCTACCTTGATGACTTGGAATAGAGGGCGCAAGACACTCCCGGAGACCTCGTTGGTGCCGGAGATCAGCCCGTCAGCCTGATGCATGGCCACCATCATGGCCCCGTAGTAGTTCGGCTTGAGCATGGCCTCGCGGGCTTCCTCCTCACCGACACCCTTGGAGCGGCGCACTGCGGCATAGCGCTTGGCGAAACTTTCGAAATCTTCGCTCTCAGCCGGATTGATGATACGCACACCTTCCAGAGAGACATTCAAGCGGGCGGCGGCTTCTTTTACCTTGGTCCGATCACCCAACAGGATGGGAACCCCGAGACGAAGGGAATAAAACTGCCGGGCCGCCTGCAAGATGCGCGGCTCGGTGCCTTCCGGAAATACCACCCGTTTCGGGTGACGTTGGAGCTTTTCAATGACACTCCCGATAAATCGCATGCGTCGTTAGTAACGGACACCGCCTGAAACTGCAATCCGCAATCCGCCCTTACTCCACACCGGTTTATCGGCTGATGGGGGGTGGGTTGTTGGTGTTAGGCGTGAGGGTGAGGTTCAAGAAACTGGAAAAAGCGGCGGCCGGGTCATTGGCTGCAACTTGTGCGGGCAGGTAAACTGTGAGCATCTCGTGTCCGCGTTGGCGGTAGGCTTCTTTGAGCAACTGCAAGCGGGACCAGCGCGAGGTGGTCAACTGGGTGGCGGCAGGTTTCAACGAGGCGCCCCGCCATGTCGCCTGAAAGACGGCCTGCCGGTCACTGTCTTGCTCGAAGTATCCCAAGGTGCCGACGATTTGATTGGTGCCCACGCTTAGCTCAAGGGTAGTAGGATTACCCATCGCTTTCCAGCCGGCGTTGGGGAGACATATCTGGGCGCTGTGGCCGAAAGCCTGACTCGGAATAGTGCGGTCAGCCGACCAGAACATGTGCACGATGTAGGCTGGGATGCTAAGGTCACGCTTGAACAACCAGGCACCACCTTCGGTGAATTGCAGCAGACGTTGTTCCTCGCGCG
Organism: Verrucomicrobiota bacterium; assembly: GCA_030834415.1. Taxonomy (GTDB): domain Bacteria; phylum Verrucomicrobiota; class Verrucomicrobiia; order Limisphaerales; family JAEYXS01; genus JAEYXS01. The sequence continues at coordinate 1,410 of JAURFH010000005.1, forward strand.
TGAATGTATCTGCCCGCACGGACCAGCCCGGAGGAGGTGGATCGGTGCGAACAAGCCAATGAGGGGAATCTAGCACATCCCGACTGGACCCGGCCACTGCTGTCCAGAGGAGCATACTCAGCAAGGGCAAGATGAGCACGGCTACCAAGATCACGCCAGAGTGTTTGAGTGGAGTCTGAGGCACGGCAGCTTTGGCTCCAGATGTGTCCGCCGTCTCAAGGCGAGGGCGCATGCACCAAGCCAACAACCCAAGGGTTAGAAAAATTCCCGTGCTGGCCCACATGCCCACCGGGTCGTGGGCCTTCTCAAATCCTGCCTGCCCTTGTTGCTGCACCGCTTTGGTAAGCACGATGATGCGGATGACATTACCAATCACGGCCGTGCCGAGTCCTGCACTGACCAAAACTAATCGGCGCCATGGCGTCAGACGCAAGTAAGCCCCCAGAAAAACGGAAGCCATCAGACTCGAAAGCAATGATTGAATGCCGCTACAGGCTTCATCGATGCCCACGAGACCATTGCTCAACTCGATGACGTTGCCACGTTGCAAGCAGGGGATGCCGAGCCAGTTCAGGCAATCCACTGCGATACGGGTAGCGACGGCTAACAAGCCATTCGTGAGTGTACCTTCGACCAATGATGGCCAGGGCACGGCGAGTGCCAGAAAAAGGACGGGAACCACCAAGGCACGCAGCCAGTGGCGTCCACCCCAACTCAACAAAATGCCGAATGTCAAACCAGTGGCTCCCAGTTGTAATAACCAGCCGCTCAATCGCCAGAATGGGTCTGCTTGCCGGATGAACTCTCCTGCGAAAAGTGGGATGAGAGAGAGACCGCACAGAAGCTTGCCGGTTTTCTGTGCAGTTGAATCAGGGATGCGTGAACCGTGGAAACTGATCAGCCGGCTCCAGCACAGCATGAGGGCTAGGAAGGGGACGGCGTAGCCGTATTCATACTGCGGGTTCAGTTTCCATTCGATGGCCAGATGAGACCAGGTCCATAACCAAGCGGCGGCGATTGCCGCCAAGGCGGGCCATGACTGTCGCAGCATTGGGTTCATTTGGCAGCTTTGTTCAAGGCAGCCTGCAGCAATTCTTTCTCTTCCGGCAGGCTGTCTTCAGCTTTGCGTCCCAGTTCCAAAAAAGGGCGGGCTTCTTTTTCCCGTCCCGCCTCGGCGAGCAGGATGCCCCAGTAGGCGGCCATAGCTGGAATCTTTTTGATCTCCGGAGACAGCTTGTCCATGAGGACCACGGCTTCGCTCAACTTGCCTTCTTCGCGAAGGGAAAAAGCATAGGTGGAGATGGCGGCCGGATCATTAGGGTGCTGCTCATAATTTACCCGGGCCAGTTCTTTGGCTTTCGGTAGGTTCTGCCCCAGCAGCAAACTGAGCATGGCGTAGTTGTTCTTGATGACCGGGTCCTCTGGTAACAACTCGGTGATCAGTTCAGTGACGCGTAATAAACGGCGGCTGTCGCCAGTGTTGTGGTAGATCTTGTGCAATGCTTTCAGGGCGGGAATGCGTCCGGTTTCGCCGCGCGCCAGCACCCACCAAATCTCCTCGGCCTCGGAGTTCCACTCCCAGCCTTGGGCCAGCTTTGCCAGCAAGCTGCGGCTATGAGGGTCGATGCCGACGGAGGCCATAGCCTGTCGCCAAGAGCTGCGGGAAGATCCCCAGAGGTTCATTTCGCGTTGGGCACGCGCTTGAAAGGCAAGACGCAAGAAATCCAGTTCCTGCCAGTTGCTCTTGGCCGCCAGAGGTAACAGTTCTTCCCATTTCTTGAGCTGGGTAAGAGACTCGGCATAGGCCAGTCCCATGGCCGGTGAAATCCGGTCCTTATCCGGTAAGGTGGCTACCCAGTCGTATGCTTCTTGCGAGAGTCCACGTGAGTTGAGCCATGCGACGAGTTCAGAGGCATTCAGGATTTCTTTCCGGGCGATCTCCTTTGTGGTGGCGAGTTTGGTGGCGAAACGCTTGTCTTTGCTTTGTCGCAGCAGATCCAGATACAAAAGCCGATCAGTGAATCTCGCTCCGGGCATCTGCATGATCTTGAGGGCGAACTCAAGTTGCTTGGGCACGTTCTTTTGACGTAAGTAATCGGCCAGTAAGGCCATGGCTGCTTCCCGGCCCAGTATGGGATCACTGGTCAGTTTTTCCAAAGTTGCCCGTGAATCACGGACGATCTGCGGCTGCGCTGATAGTAAGCGGATGGAAGCCAGGTTCAGTTGCTCTTGCGAGCCATCGGGATTCAGCTTGAGCGCTTTTGCGAAATGATACTCTGCCGCCTGATACTTCCGTATCTGGATGGCCAAAGCCCCGGCCAGCCGATGGTAATCCAGACCATCTTGCTGCGCCTTGGGAAATCGTTGCAACACCTGGTCGGCGTCAATGAGTTCATTCTGCCGCAATGCGCTTCTGGCCCACATGACCAGATTGGTGATATTGCCGGGTTCCAGATCGGCCAGCCGGTGCATCCACTGCAAGGAAGCTGGGGAGTTGAACCGGTCGGCTTGCAGGGCGAGCATCCGAACGGCTTCCAGATTTTCCGGGTTTAACTGCAGTACGCGTCGTAAGGTAAGAATCTCGCTGCGGTAATCGCCTTTGGCATCGAATTCCTTCGCCTGGGCCAGCAGATGTTTCTGCTGTTCCAGTTCATATTTTTTGGAGCCCCAGCCGCGACCGAATATGAGGGCTAGAATGACCAGCAAGCCGAGGATGACCCAAAGCGGTCGAATGCCGGCAATTCGCCAGAGGCTCGGCGGTTTTTGATCCTGATGTGTTGGCATTTACAAACCCGTTTCGGCCAACATACTGCGAAACGGGGCGAAGGCCAATGAAGTTTGCAAGCCGGGCAATTCACTAAAAGCGAAGGCCTCGACAGTCTTTACGGATTGATTGCCGTGGCGAAACCGCGGAGTGGCTGAGACTTACTTTGCTGCGGCCAAATCCTCCCGGCGTTGGGCCAGACTCTTGAAGAACTCCGCGCCTTCACGCATCCTGCGTTTGAAGACGTCTTTGTCCTCAAGCATAGTCTTGAAGATGCGCCATGAGGGAGTGCGCGGGATGAGCAGCTTGCCGAAACGGTTGAAGTAATAGCGTTCGTAGAAATCTTCCAGCGAGTTAAAGATCTCCTCTTTGCTCAGGCTGGGATATTCCAAGGTGCTTTGCTGGAATCCATCCGTCTCGACCAGGTCGGTCTTGTCCTTTTTGACGAACCAGCTGTTCATCTTGGCCATCTCGTAAAGCTCGGTGCCAGGGTAGGGGGCAGCGAGGGAGACTTGGAGGCTGAACACATCCAGTTCCTTGGCGAAGTTGATGGTGGTTTCGATGGTCTCGCGCGTCTCCACCGGCAGACCCAAGATGAACGTGCCGTGAATGACTACGCCTGCCTTATGACAAGCTTTGGTGAAGCGACGCATCTCATCCGTGGTGACGCCCTTCTTGATGGTCTTGAGGATGTCATCGTTGCCTGATTCATAGCCGACCAGAAAGAGGCGCAGACCGTTGTCTTTGAAACTTTGGATGGTGTCGTAATCTAAGTTGGCGCGGCTGTTGCAGCTCCAGGTGACACCTAACTTGCCTAGTTTCTTGGCGATCTCTCGAGCTCGCGGAAGATTGGCCGTGAAGGTATCGTCATCGAAGAAGAACTCTTTCACCTGCGGAAAGAGGTCCTTCATATACGCCATCTCATCGGCCACGTTCTGCGCGCTGCGGACGCGATATTTGTGACCGCCGATCGTCTGCGGCCAAAGACAGAAAGTGCATTGGGCCGGGCAACCGCGGCCCGTGTACATGGAGATGTAAGGGTGTTGCAGGTAGCCGATGAAGTATTTCTCGATCTGCAGATCCCGTTTGTACACATCTGCTACCCACGGTAGGACATCCATGTTCGGGATCAGTTCCCGCTCAGGATTATGCTTAATCTTGCCGTCCTTATCCTTGTAGGAGATGCCAGCTACGGTGGATAGCGCCCGACCTTCGGCGACTTCCTTGCAGGTGTAATCGAATTCTTTGCGGGCGACCCAATCAATCGCCCATGAACCTTTCAACGTTTCGGTCGGCAATACCATCGCATGTGCGCCGACGAAGCCGACGGTAGTGCCAGGTTTCTGGTTCTTGATGGCTTCCGCGATCTTGCTGTCGTTCTTGTACGAGGGCGTCGAGGTGTTGATGATGACGTGATCGTAGTCCTTCGCGATCCTCAGGCACTCCTCCACGCCGATGTTATGCGGTGGGCAATCCAGCAACTTGGAGCCCGGTACCATGGCAGCGGGCTGGGCAAGCCAGGTGGGATACCAGTAACTGGTCACTTCGCGACGCGCCTGATAACGCGCGCCAGCACCCCCATCAAAGCCATCAAACGAAGGAGGAGATAGAAAGAGGGCACTCATGGTAGTGATGTATCGGCCAGGTTACTCAAAATGCTGTTTGCAGCCTATAAACGTAAAAAAAGACCCACAAGGGTTTACTTGTGGGTCCTCGTTACAAATAGCTGCGAAATGTTACAGCCGGATTACTTGTCCTTAGCTGCTTCAATCTTCTTCAACAAGTCATCCCGCTGCGAACTGTCGCCAGTCCCGCAACCGCCACCGGCAGTGTCGGGAACGATGTCGTTGCCGCCACGGGCAAAGGCTGATTTCGCACCAGACATCTCTTTGTTCACCGCGGCTTTCGCTTCGGCCAAGTGGCCCTTGCCGATGGAGACGCCATTGAACGCCTTCACCTTGTAGCCCTCTGCGTAAGGGGCGGGCTTGGAGCCGAAATTATACTTCATGTTAATCCACGTATCGCGCGGCTTGTTGCTCAGCGCGCCGCTCGGGTCGTAACCGCAGTGCACCATGCAATTCTCGCAACGCGGATCGCGGGCAACACCATCTACCACACCGTATTTCTCCCAATTCACGGTGCCGAGCATCTCCTGATACTTCGGGTAATGCCCGTCGGTCATGAGATAGCAGGGGGCCTTCCAGCCTTTCACATTGTATGTGGGAATCGCCCAAGCGGTGCAGGTCAATTCACGCTTGCCAGCCAAGAACTCTTGATACACCGGGGTGCCGAAGATGGTGAACATCTCGCCCCACTTCTCGATGTCTTTGAATTTCTGGCGCGTCAGTTCGCGCGTCAGGAAGAATTCTTTCGGATCGAAACCGCGGCGGGCCACCATGTCTTTCTTGGCGGCATCGTAATCGTAACCCGGCGAAATCGTGTGACCGTCCACATTCAAGTGGGAGAGGAACTTGAACATGTCTTCGATTTCCTGCACCTCGGTTTCCTTGTAAACAGTGGTGTTCGTGGCCACCTGGTAGCCGAGCACCTTGGCCATCTTGATGGCTGCAATACATTCCTTGAAGACACCCTCGCGTTCCACGATGAGATCGTGTGTGTATTCCAAGCCGTCCACGTGCACGTTCCAGTACATCCACTTGGTAGGCTTAATGACCACCTTCTTCTTGGCTGCTTCGTCAGACTTACGGATCTGCTCGGCTTCCTTCTCGGAGACGAGTTCGTCTTTGACGAGTTGCGCCAGCTTCGTCTCCATCTCGGGAGAGTAGTGGGCGGCCATGTAATCGCGCATCTTCTTGCGCATGAATACACCGTTGGTGCAGACGTAAATGATACGGCCTTGGTCGCGCAAACCTTGGATCAGCTCCTCGATCTTCGGATAGATTAGCGGCTCACCACCACAGATGGAGACCATGGGGGCATCGCATTCAGCGGCGGCACCGAGGCATTGCTCCAACGGCACCATGTCCTTCAAGCTGGTGGAGTACTCACGGATGCGACCGCATCCGGTGCACGTCAAGTTACAGGTGTGCAACGGTTCGAGCTGCAGCACCATGGCAAATTTCGGGGTGCGGGCTAATTTATGCTTGATGATATGACGGGCAATCTTGACCGTCAGGGCCAAAGGGAAACGCATAGGCTATTATTGGACGTCGGCCAGCAACACCGGCTCGAATTTGTTTTGAGCAGGTGTCTCTGCCGGAAGAGGTTCCGTTAGGGACGGCGTTTCCTGAGCAGGACGTGTATTGTGCAACAAGCCCGGCAACAGGAACGTAGCAGGCGAAATGGTACGGGTGGCATTGATGCCGCCACAGCCGCTGCCCACAAGGGCCAGCAGACTGAGGCTCATCCAAAGCCAGCAGTTCCATTTTTTCCGCATTGGCGTAATATATGTCACATCGACATGCGCGCAACCACTAATTCTAAGGTCTTGGCCATAAATTGTTTTCATGAAAATAGTAATGGTTCGGTGCGGTTCAGTGCGCTTCTCGGGCTGCTTCTACTTATGTGGTTTTGCCTGGTAAACCCGGTCTTGGGAGATAACACCACCAATGTCTTCGAGTTGCGGGCCCAGAAAGCTTATCAAACGACCCGCGATGCCTATCGTGCTGCGCCCCAGAATGATGAGGCCGCTTGGCGCTATGGCCGGGCAATCTTTGATTTGGCTGAATTTGCCAAGGGTGACGATGCCCGGGAGGAACTGGCCTTGGAGGGCATCGCTGTTTGTCGGGCACTGGTGGCCCGTTCGCCCAAGCATGCTGCCGGGCACTATTACCTAGGGATGAACCTAGGCCAGCTTGCCCGCACCAAGACCTTGGGAGCCCTTTCCATTGTCCGGGAAATGGAGAAGGTCTTCAAGCGGTCGGCCGAGCTGGATAACAAGGTTCATTATTCCGGGGCGGATCGTTGTTTGGGGATCTTGTATCTGGAGGCCCCGGGCTGGCCGACCAGTATCGGAAGCAGGTCCAAGTCCCGCCAGCATCTCCAACGCTGTGTGGAACTGAGCCCGGAATACCCGGATAACCATCTTGAACTGATGGAGGCCTATGTGGAGTGGAAGGATACCAAAGCGCTCCATAAAGCTGCACAAAGCTACGAAGAGTTGCTGCCCAAGGCTCGTGAGCAGTTCAAGGGCGAGCAATGGGAAGAGAACTGGCTGGATTGGAACAAGCGCTGGCAGTTGATCCAGAACAGGCTCCACAAGTGAACAGATAGTTGAGTTGCCCGTTTTTGCTGCTCACTGGTTGACTCTTGGGCCCTGACGAAGTTTATTCTTCTTATGCGTTTCACCTTGGTTGCTTTGTTTGTATTGGCATTGTCGTTTGGTTGTGCTTCCAAGCCGGATGGGGAGAAGAACCCGTTTGTGGATAAATCATCATCCGTAAAAACGCCCGATCAACCCAAGGAGAAATCAGGCAAACGAGAGGATAGCGATAAACCGGAAGTGATACCTAGTAATGAGCTTTCCGGTAAAATCGTCCTGGTGAATGACACCCTGCGCTACGTAGTAGTGGATTTCGGGTTTGGTCTGCTTCCTCAGCCTGAGCAGAAACTGGCCGTCTATCGGGCGGGCAAAAAGGTCGCTGAGATCAAGATTTCCTCCCACTCGCGCAATTCCAATTTTGCCGCGGATATCGTCACCGGCAAAGTGGCGGACGGGGATGAAGTGAAGCCTTAAACGGCAATCTGCAAATTTTACTCAAGCCCTCGCGGTTTCTACCACTACCTTGACCGTAAAGGTCGATCCTTTGCCTGGCGTGCTTTGCACGGTGATGTCCCCTCCAAGTAGTGTGGCCAGCCGTTTGCTGATGGAGAGACCCAGCCCACTGCCACCATGAGTGCGGGCGATGGAGGCATCTGCCTGGACATAGGGTTGAAACAGCTTTGCCAACGCCTCGGGAGCAATGCCTTCACCTGTGTCAGTCACATGGAAGATCAAATTCCTTTTCTTGAGCCCCTCGGATTCAGTCGCTCCCGGTAAGGATTGTATCTTGGCGCGCAGTTCTACTTGGCCGGTGTGGGTGAACTTGATGGCGTTACTCACCAAGTTATTGAGGATCTGACGCAAGCGACCCGGATCGGTCAATACGATGGCTGGAAGTTTGTCATCAGCCACGATACGCAAGTCGATGCCTTTGGTTTGTGCTGAGGGGCGGAACAGATGGCAGACCTCTTGCATCAATTCGCGAGGGCCAAGCGGCAGTTGCTCCAGCTCCATCCGTCCAGCCTCCAACTTGGAATACTCGAGCGTATCTCCAACTAATTTGAGCAGGCTCTCAGCTGAATTTTCTACCAAGCGGAGATCCGCCCGGTAACTGGCATCCAGTTTTTCCATGCTCAGGTTTTGCATCATCATCACGATGCCGGCGAGAGGAGTGCGGACCTCATGAGCGATGACGGCCAGGTAATGGCTCTTCGCGGCATCAGCTGCTTCGGCGATGTCCTTGGCTTGTCTTAGACGTTCCTCGGCTTTGAGACGCTCATTGATTTCGTGACGCAGGCTGCGATTCAAGCGATAGAGCGGGAGCATCCAGCCCACGGCTGTCAAAGTGATGACCAGGGCGCCGCCCAGCACCCAATAGACCCAGCGCAGATCAGGCTGGGGATTGGGTTCATAGAGAAGGCCGGTAAAATCAAACCCGCGCGGAATCATGCCGAACTCGGCGTAGGTATCCGCGATATGTCGCCAGCGACCGGGATTCATGTGGCCCACTTCCACCAGATCCGTATGCATGAGTTGGGTGGTGTGCTCAGCTTCAAACTCCAAGTGGGCCAGTTCTTTGCGGTTGCCGTATTTTCTGAAGATCAACTCAGTGATTTCTTTAGGATGCGCGATCGCGTATTCCCATCCCTTCAGGCTGGCGTCCCGAAACGCTTTGACCATTTCCGGGTTCTTGGTGATTTGTTCCTCGGTGGTGAAAAGATTATCGCCGTAGAAATCGATGCCGCCAGAGCGTGGCGTAAAAGTCATGGCCTCCATGCCGGCTTTTTCGATCAGGAATGGCTCATCGGTGCTGTAAGCGGACATGGCGGCGAACTTCCCACTGATGATATCCGCTACCTCAAACGTGTGGTGCTCAATCTTTAGTTTGCCCGGGTCCACACCTTCGGCCTTGAAATAGGCAAAGAGTTCAGCGGACTGGGGCTCGATCATGATGGGCTTGCCGACCAGGTCATGGAGATCGTTGATTTCAGGTGTCCGCCTTGCCACTAGCACGAGGGGCGAGTGTTGATAAATGGCGGCCAGTACGACGACCGGTTCACCTTTGGCCCGCAGAAGCATCAACTCCGAAGTGCCCACTCCGAATTCCGCTTCGCCATCAAGCACGGCCCGGACCGGATCGTGTCCGGGTTGAGCTTCTTTTAGTTCCACGGTCAGACCGGCATCCTTGTAATAGCCTTGCTCGATGGCAGCGTAATAGCCGGCGAACTGGAACTGATGTTTCCACTTGAGCTGAAGAGTGACTTTTCTTGGTGTGTCTGCCGCGTGGGCATGTGGCAAGGAAATGAAGAACAGCAAGAATAACACGCCGACAACTCCGGGGGAGAATGGCCTTGTGTTGAGAGGGTGCTGCTTACTGCTGATCACGTAGAAAGTTTTGCCGAAAAATCTGTTCGCGCAAGATTATCCGGGTAAGCGCTCGCAATAGGTGGGACTGATCAAACTTTACTTTTCCTGGGAGCGAGAAAACGGTTTACTTGTTTTAAGCCCATGTCACAGCAAATCAATCGCCGGCAATTTTTGCAAACCTCAGGAGCGGCTTTTGCCGCTACCCATTTGACCTTTGCCAGCAAGGTGATGGCTCAGCCTGGATCCAATCAGATGACTTGCGATGTCTTCGTGTATGGTTCCACTCCGGGCGGTTGCGCGGCAGCGATTGAGGCTGCCCGCCGCGGCTGCAAAGTGATTCTGGCCTGTCCCAAGAAACATCCAGGCGGCATGTCGGCCAGTGGGCTTTGCACTACGGATGCCGTTCGTCCGGAGATTTTCGGCGGATTGATGGTGGAGTTCATTGAACGGGTTCGTGCAATTTACAAGCTCACCATCGGTACGGATTCCAAGGAGTGGCCATTGATCAAAGACGGATGGTTCTACGAGCCCTGCGTGGCGGAGCAGGCTTTCCACGAATTGCTCGCTGCGGAGTCGGCACTGTTAACTTTCTTGCCGGGCTATCATCTAGAACACGCATCGGTAAAAGGAGATGAGATCGAAGCGGTGTCATTGCGGACCCCAACGGGAGCAGGGCAGGGGATTAGGGCGAAAACGTTTATCGACGGCACTTACGAGGGCGACCTTGCCGCTGCTGCCAAGGTGCCTTATCGCGTGGGCCGGGAAGGGCGTGCGGAGTTTGATGAATCGCTGGCCGGCATCCATTACATGAACTGGCGCACTGGCAAACAGATCATGACGCCCGACACGGGGGAGCCTTCGCCGGCCATCCAGGCCTTTTGCGCCCGTAGCATCTTCACGACTGACTCTGCCAAGTTTGTGCCCATTGAAAAACCGGAGACTTACGAGCAGCACCTTCAAGATTACCTGCCGTTGCTGGAAGATTTCAAAAGCGGTCGCGTGAAGACTATGGGGTATGGGACGCCGCTGCCGCATCAGAAGTTTCAGCTCAATGGTTCCATTGACCGGTTGACCAGCCTGAATTGTCCCGGCGTGAGTTGGACATGGCCGGAAGCGGACCGTTATCACCGCGAGCGGTTGGAGAAGTTCCATGTGGATCACGCGGCTGGCTACGTCTGGTTTCTGCAAAATCATCCGGGTGTGCCCGACAAGATCCGTGACACTTGGCGCAAAGCCGGACTTCATCGTGATGAGTTCGCGGACAACGGTCACTGGCCTTGGCAAATCTATGTGCGTCAGGGCCGCCGCATCGAAGGGCGAGCTATGGTCACGCAGCATAATTTCATCGTGGATGCCAAGACTGGGCGCACCCCCAAGGTGAAACACGCCATCGCCATCGGGGAACATTCATTTGATGTGCATCCTTGCCATGACCGGCGTTTTGCGGTGGATGGTTTTATGGAAGGGGTGTTGTGGTATCCAAAGAAAGCCTTTGGTCCGGCGCAGCCTGGGCAGGTGCCCTATGGAGCGATGTTGCCGAAGAAATTGGATAACCTGCTGGTGCCGGTGGCTTTGTCCTCCACCCATGTCGCGATGTCGGTGTTGCGCATGGAACCGCTCTGGATGACGACAGGGCAAGTGGCTGGGCTAGCTGCTGCCATCGCAAAAGACAAGCGGCATAATGTGGCGAATGTGGATCCTGATAAGCTACCGCCCTTGTTGAAGATCAAAGTGGACCCGTATGCCTAAGTTCAGCGAGCGGGAGAGCAGTGCTTACCGCACTTTGGCGCTCGCGCCTTTGACATTTTCCCAGATCACCCGGTTGCCATCGAATGCCGCCGCGTATTGCACGCCATTGACATTCTTCACCATCCCGACGGCCTTCTGTTTGGTGGGACCTTCAAAGACCTTCCGGCCTTGATAGGTCACGGTGGATTTACCGGCGTCAAAGGAGACGACGAGTCCGGCACCGGCAGTCTTCGCTTTGCCCGGTAGGCTGCCGATGTTCTGAGCAAAGGCGGGAGTAAGCAGACTGAAGGTGAGAACTAACGCACAAAGGTAACGCAGCAGTGTTTTCATGGTACGCAAATGAATTGGTTCGCCTGGCAGGATGCGCTTTTCCCGGGCGGAAGCAATAGGCCTTTTGTGCTTTAGCCCCCTCGACAGGTTGCCTTGCCCTCGCTAACGTAACGCCATGGCCGTTATTGAGGCTCCTGTAAAACAGCCTGACGTAAAGAAGACACCGGAAGAAAAGTCCAAGAAACAGTTGGACCAAGGCTTTCTCGTCATCTGTTGGGATGACCCGGTGAATTTGATGGATTACGTGACTCACGTGTTCCAGACCGTGTTTGGCTGGGACCGGCAGAAGGCTGAGCATCACATGCTCCAGGTGCACAAAGAGGGCAAGAGTGTGCTGGTGCGCGAATCCTTCGAGAAGGCCGAGCATTACGTCCACCAGTTGCATAAATACAGCCTGCAAGCCACCTTGGAGCCCGCCTCGTGAAATTATTGCGCCGCAGCGAATCTGAAGTCGTCTTTCATCTGGGCAAACGGGAACACGATGCCTTCTGCAAGCTGGTGGACCGTTACCCGATGGTGCCTTCCGATTTCTCTCCCCTGAGCCGGTTTGCCGATGCGGAAGATGTCGGAGGGGATCAGGAGTTGCTGGAAGAGTCGCTGACGGAATCCAAGAAGGAGAGCAAGACGGCGTTGCTGGCCATGCTTAACGACGGCAAACACTTTCACGAGGTCAGCCGCGGCTGGAATCTGCACCTGACGCCAGAAGAAGTGGACTGGCTCTTGCAAGTCTTCGGTGACATCCGCGTGGGTTGTTGGATGAAGCTGGGCTGTCCGGATGAGATGAAGGGTAAGATGCCGGAGCTCACAGCGGACAATCTGGAGTTTTACGTGGCCATGGACATGTGCGGCCGGTTGCAGATGTTATTGCTCCACAGCCTGCGACCATCGGAAGATTCTGGCTTATGAAAAGCCCCTTCAGTCAGCGTCACGGGGTGGTCCCGGTTCTGCTGACTGAAGCCCTGGAGTTTCCTGTTTTGGATGATAGGGCGATCGAATTGGGGCCGCCGGGATTGGTCGCGCTGGGTGGGGACCTGTCTGTTGACCACTTGTTGCTTGCCTATCATTCGGGTATCTTTCCTTGGAGTGTCGATCCCATCACTTGGTGGTCTCCTCATCAACGGGGTATCATCGAGTTCTCCCGGTTTCATGTGGGACAGACACTTCGTCGGGTGATGCGGCAGAAGCCTTTTGAAGTCAGCGTGGACAAGGCCTTTCGTGAAGTGATGGAGGGATGCGCCCAGACGCGGACAATAGGGAATTGGATATCCCCGCAATTCATCGATGCCTACACTGAACTGCATAAGGCAGGACATGCCCATAGCGTGGAGTGCTGGCAAGACGGGCAGCTGGCGGGCGGGATTTACGGTGTCGCTTGCGGGAGTGTCTTTGCTGCCGAATCGATGTTTTACCGTGTCAGCAATGCATCCAAGGTGGCGCTCGTCTCACTAGTGGAGATGTTGCGTGCCAGCGGTTTTGTTTTCATCGATATCCAAATGGTCACTCCGACCACAACCTCATTCGGTGCCAGTGAGATCACGCGACGGGAATATCTGACGCGTTTGCGGATGTCCGTATCTCAATTCATCAAATTCCCAGTTTGAAAAATGAAACAGGCGCACAAGGATGCCCTGTGCGCCTGTCAAAGTATGCGGCAAACCGTGCCGCTATTCCTTACTTCTTGTGCTCCTGAGCGTAGTGCTTGGCGAGGATGTCTTCACCGAAGTCTCCGTTGAAATCGCGCCAGACCGCATGAACGTGATTGTTGTTGTTCTGCGTGTTGTCGTACTCGAGCAGGAAGGTCGGGCCTTGCACGCGGTAGTATTGGCCCTGGCCCTGTTCGGTGCCGCCTGCCCAAGCGAACTGGATGGAGTCCAGACCGGCCTTCTCGATCTTGGCGAGCTCGATAGAAGAGACTTCCGGGCGCACGCGTTCCACGTAGGCCTTGATGAGGTCCATCAACATGGTTTTCTGAGCAGCGTTCAGCTCCTTGTAGGTGATGCCTTGAGCTTCCAAAGGCTTCACCCGGCGCTCGGCGGCGGTGATTACTTCTTTCGGTGCCACCTTGTCATAGATGGCCTTGGCCTGTTGCTTGGCGTTCAGGGATTTCAAAAGCTTCCGGCCGAGCTCTTCCTCACCACCGAGGACGCGCAGGCCTTTGCGAGGACCTTCGCGGATCTCTCCAGGGTTCGAGCCCATGAAGGATGGGGTGGGGGAAACTTTGTCGCCATCCAGCGTGAAGTTCAGGGAAAGGTGATGGCCTTCTACCCGCCAGCCCCACGCCTTAGTAGCACCAGGTGCGCCGAAGATTGTGAAGTAATACTTCTCCGGGTCGCGCTTGGGGCTCTTGTTCTCCAAGTCATAGAGAACCTGCTCGAGGCTCATGATGGTCAACGATTGGCTGGTACCACTGGAGCTCATGCCGGAAGAGAGCAGGGCCAGTGCCAAGCGTTGCTGGGCCGGGGTCATCTCTTTAAGCGTGAGACCGTTACGGTCTTTCGGGATGAAGTGCCAGTTCTGGCGCTCATCCGATTTCAATTCATACACGGCTTTGGCCTTCTGTTCAGGCGTCAAGGCGTTGAGGAGATTGTTAGCCGCGGCGGACATCTCTTCCACCCCGGCATGCGCGGTGGAGACATGGGATAATGATCCTATTGCTACGGCGATGGCCGCAAGCAAAGACGGAAAGGACTTCACAGACTTCAAAGTGGTCATAGGGAGACGATTTGCGAGATTTGCTGCGGAGGCAATGAGAAACTTCATTTCGCCCAAGCATTGCGTATGAAGCTCAAAAAATTTCCATGCATGACCTTCGCGATATCCTCTTCTGAATACCCTCGCGCTCTAAAGAGGTCGGTAACCTTCTGCAAATCGGCGATGGTATCCAAGTCCCCCGGACTTTGCTCCTTGCCGAAGCCGCCGTCGAGATCGGTGCCGATGCCGATGTGGTTTACATTCCCAGCTAGTTGGCAGATGTGGTCGAGATGATCGACCATGTGCTTAAGACTGACGCCGGAGGACTCGGGGGTGGTTTTTTGTCGAATCCAGCCAGGCACCATCATCCAGGCATCCAGCGGTCCGCCGAGCACGCCCCCGCGTTTGATGATTTCCTTGATCTGCTCATCGCTGAACTGACGATTGTGATCTACCAAAGCGCGGCAGTTCTGGTGACTGGCCCATACGGGGCCTTCCCAAATGTCCATCGCTTCCCAGAAACTCTCATCGCAAAGGTGGGTGGCGTCTAAGATGAGGTCGAGCCGCATCATTTCCCGGAGCAGTTCTCGGCCTTTTTCACCAAGCCCACCCGTATCATCCGTGCCATGAGCATAGGTGCCGGGTCCGTAATGAGCGGGGCCGAGCGCGCGCAGCCCTTGGGCGTAAGACTTTTCCAAGTAACTCAGTTTAACGATGGAGTCCGCTCCTTCGAGAGAGAGAATGTAGCCGATAGGTTTCTTGGTGTTGTCGATGGTCTCGTCTTTCCACAGGGCGAGATGCTTCTCCATCGCTTCGAGATTGGTGATGGCGACCATCTCGCCTTGATCTTCCATGGCACGATACCAGGCGAGTTGGCCTTGCGTCTGTGCCCAAGCCTGCTCGGGAGAGCGCCAACCGCCCAGCGGATGCGTGGGCTTGGCGTAACGGGCAATCTGAGTGGCGACCACCAGACCGATGTTACCTTTGCGCAATTCCGGCAGACACACGGTGCCGCGACCCCGATCTGGCTTGTCGGTCATGTCTTTTTCGCGTGCACGGATTTCTTCGATGGGTCGCGTGTAGTCACGGTTCCACTCCAGCGCGTTCATGCTGAGGTCGAGATGGGCGTCGAAGATGAACATGGTGTTTTATATCAAAGTGTTCAGTAGCAGGATCAGCCCAAGACCGGCGATGGCGATGATGGTCTCCAAGACCGTCCAAGTCCGCAATGTCTCGCTGACGCTGAGTTGGAAACATTCCTTCACTAACCAAAAGCCACCGTCATTGACGTGTGAGAGGATTAGGGAACCGCAACCGAGCGAGAGGACCAAAAGCTCGCGATTAACGGAAGGATCACTGGTGACCATGGGCGCCAGCAAGCCTGCGGCCGCTGTGATGGCGACAGTGGCCGAGCCGGTGGCGACACGCACCATGGCCGCGAGCAACCAACCGAGGAGCAGGGGAGGCAGGTGCCAGTTTGCAGCGAGGCTCTTCACCGCTTCACCAACTCCACTATCGATTAACACCCGGCTGAAACCTCCGCCTGCCCCGATAACCAGTAATACGCCAGCAACGGGTCCCAAGCATTCTTCGCTGAATTTCAGCAGCTGCGTGCGATTGAAGCCACAGTGGCGATTCAGTATGAGCATCGAGTAGAGCACGCCGGTGAGCATGGCGAAGACCGGATGGCCCAGCAGTGTGAATAGGCTGCGCCGACTGGAGCCCTCCGGTGAAAGCAGTGCGGCCAGGCTGCCGGTGAGCATCATCAGCACCGGCAGCAAGATTATGGAGAGCGTCAGGGGGAAGGTTGCTTGCTTATTGTTGCTGGCCACATTGGGCTCAGATGCAGGTGGTAATATGGGCGTCTTGACTATCAGCCTCGGCACCATGAAGCGGGTGAATAACGGCCCGGCCAGGGCGAGCAGCGGCACGCTCAGCAACAATGACCAGCCAATGGTTTTACCGACATCTGCCTTTAGCAAGCCGATCGCGGCCATCGGACCGGGGTGGGGTGGTACCAAGCCGTGCGCGATGGATAGCCCGGCCACAACTGGCAAGACCAATACCAGCCATGACACTCGATGCCTGCCTGCCAGCGCGAAGACCACCGGCACAAAGAGCATTAGACCCACTGGGAAAAATACCGGCAAGCCAATCAGAAAGGCGACCGCCGCCAGGGCCCATGCCAGATGTTTACCACCAGCAGCTTTAACCAGTGTTTCGGCGGCTACGCTGGCGCCGCCGGATTCAGCGAGCATACGGCCTAACACTGTCCCGAGGCCGATCACCAAGGCGATAGAGCCCAAGACGCCACCGACGCCGGTCTCGATCGCTTTGCCGATGAGGGCGAGATCCATTCCGCTGGTCAGTCCTACGAAGAGCGACGCGACGAGCAGGGCGAGGAAGGCTTGGATGCGAAATACGGTAACCAGTAAAATCAGTCCCACCACAGCGACCAGGGCAATCATCAGGAGATTGATATGGTCGTTTGGTGACATTGAAGCAGAGGCAATGTGACAAGGGGGAAAGCCTCATTCAAGTCTCTATCCAAGGCATGAATCTGGTTCATCAAAATGAACCGAATTATGAATGATAGTGTACTTTGTGTTTAAATTTAGCCACCAAGGGTGATTTTAATCACTTTGTTATAGTTTTTCCGAATTTCTCTAACTTGTTTGAAATAAGGTGATTAGGATGAAATTTCCGAGATGGCGCACCTTGGCACCAAGGGTGCTTATGTAGCGTGCTCAAATTCCAGCTTAGACTGGTTGCCTGTTTTTTTGTGAGTTGCGCGTTGTTGGCCTATGGACTGAACGCGTTGCTTTTGCTAGAGAATGCCACAAATGGTCAAGTGGCTGCTTCGCAATGCTTTGGTCAAGACGATGAAGCTTTTTTCAATTGGATCACCAGAGAGCAGCCAACCGAAGCCTACGCCGATGCTGAAGCTGTCTTGGCGGATGATTTTCTGGCTGCATTGCGATTGATTCCGGTGCCGATATCGGAACTTTTCGATCAGGCGAGAGCCGACTTTAGCGATTCTCCTTCCATACTGCTTTCCCGACCTCCGCCTTGGATCGCCTGACATTCCCTGGCAGTCCGAGATGTTGGCAGTTTCTGAAGTCCCCCGGCGTTGGCCGTCATGTGGACATGTTTCCCAGTAATCATCAGCTTGTGAGAATTTTTATGAAGAAAGTCGAAGCAATCATCAAACCGTTCAAATTGGAAGAAGTGAAAGACGCCCTCAGTGAAGTGGGCGTGGAAGGTATGACTGTATCTGAAGTCAAAGGCTTTGGCCGTCAGAAAGGGCATACAGAAATCTATCGTGGCAGCGAATACACGGTGGATTTTCTCCCGAAGGTAAAATTGGAGATCGTGCTGTCTGACGACCGGGCCGAATTGGCGGTCGCTGCCATCGTGAAGGCGGCCAAGACCGGCAAGATCGGCGATGGAAAGGTATTCGTGCTCCCGGTGGAGCAAGCTATCCGTATCCGCACCGACGAGCATGGCGAACAAGCCGTTTAAAACCCAAACTATCAAACAAACCTATGAAACGAATTTTGACACTCTTAGCCCTTAGCGGGCTTTTTCTGGTTGGTGATCTGACCGCGCAAGATGCGGCTCCGGCCGTCACTGGCGCGGCTGTGGAAGCAGCCGCCACGGTGGCCGCTGAAGCTCCCAAGATCGACAGCGGCAACACCGCGTGGATGATCACGGCCACTGCTTTGGTCTTGTTCATGACCTTGCCGGGGCTGGCGCTTTTCTACGGTGGCTTGGTGCGGGCGAAGAATGTGCTATCCATCCTGGTGCAGTGCTTTGCGATGGCTGGAGTGATGACAATTCTATGGGTCATCTATGGCTACAGTATGGCGTTTGGCACCGGCGGAATGGAAAAGGGAGCCATCAATCTGCATACCTTTATCGGTGATGGCAGCAAACTGTTCCTCAAAGGTATCAATGCAGACTCTGTCTCGGGTAGCATTCCCGAAGCGGTCTTCCTCACGTTCCAGATGACGTTCGCGATCATCACTCCGGCGCTCATCATCGGTGCTTTCGCTGAGCGCATGAAGTTCAGCGCGATGCTGATCTTCACCACCATCTGGTTCACGCTCTCCTATCTTCCCATTTGCCATATGGCGTGGGCGGGCTCCGGGGCGTTGTTCTTTGATTGGGATGTGTTGGACTTCGCAGGTGGCACCGTGGTGCATATCAATGCCGGTATCGCTGGTCTGGTCGCCTGTATCATGTTGGGTAAACGCCGTGGCTACGGCACGGAACCCTTGCCGCCGCATAGCGTGCCGCTGACGTTGATCGGTGCGGGCATGCTCTGGGTTGGCTGGTTCGGTTTCAATGCCGGCTCTGAGTTGGCGGCTGATGGCACGGCAGGTATGGCGATGTTGGTCACGCAAGTCGCTACGGCGATGGCGGCAGTCACCTGGATGTTCCTGGAGTGGACGCGTAGCGGCAAGCCGACGGCGGTGGGTATCGCCACAGGTGCTGTGGCTGGTTTGGTGGCTATCACTCCGGCTTCGGGCACTGCGGGCCCGATGGGGGCGTTGCTGATCGGCTTTGCTTCAGCGGTGATCTGCTATTTCTGCGCCACCAAGCTGAAACATAAGCTTGGCTACGATGACAGCCTCGATGTGTTCGGTGTGCACGGTGTCGGTGGTATCGTGGGCGCCATCTTGACGGGCCTATGCGCGGCTGGGTTCATGGGCGGCTCCAAGGGCGACCTCAATGTTGGCCACCAGATGTTCGTCCAGTTCAAGAGCGTGGTGGTGACAATTGTCTGGAGCACGGTGGTCTCGGTGATCGCTTTGTCCATCGCCAAAGCGCTGGTCGGGCTGCGCGTCTCGCCTGAGGTTGAGAATCAAGGTCTTGACCTGTCAGAGCACGGTGAAGAGGGCTATCACCAGCGGGGCTAAATCGGGAATTCTAACGCTTGGGCCTCGCTAGAGGCTAAGTCACGCAAGGGGCAACCGATCTGGTTGCCCCTTGTTTTTTGTAATAAAGCAGAGAAATGGGAATCAGTTGATGCGGATCACCAAAGCGGTCGTGTTGTCGCGACCGCTGTTTCGCAAGGATTCTTCGACCAGCAATCTGGCGGGACCGCGTTCATCCTCGGAGCGTAATAGCTCGATGAGGTGGTGATCGTAGAGGCCATCGATCAATCCGTCCGAACAGATGAGGAAGTTATCGCCCGGCTCATAGCCTACGGCCCCCACTTGCGGATCGACGAACATATTGCCGCCACCAAGAGCTTTCTGGAGCACGTTACGTTGAGGGTGATTGCGGGCTTCACGGTCATTGATTTTGCCGTTGCGCAGAAGCCAGCCCACATGCGTGTCATCGTGCGTAAGCTGTTTCACTGCGTCTTCCCGCTTGGGCAGATAATAGATGCGGCTGTCACCGATGTGGCCAAAGTACATCCACTCGGGGCTGAACCAGCAGAGGCTGAGCGTGGTCTCCATGCCTCGGCATTCATCATAGCTGTCGCCAAGGAATTTTAGGGCGCGATGGGTCTGGGCGTAGAGCTCGGTGAGCACATCACCAAATCCGGTGGACAAACCCAAGGCAGATTGTTGGAAAGAGCGTGGGAGGAGCGTGGTGATTTTGTCCACTGCGATCCGGCTGGCGTATTCTCCGGCCATCGCGCCGCCCATGCCGTCACTCACGGCGAAAACATAATCATACTCCGCATTGGTGCCCTCGCCATACTTGCCGAGGCGATGGACTTCCCGGGCATCGAACTGTAGGCCCAGAAAGGAATCCTCATTGTTCTTGCGGACTTTTCCGACATCGGAGAGACCCCACCAACTAAACTTGCAAGGAGAGGCTGCGCGGCTGACAGGATTCATGCGGTGGCGATATTATTTCGGGTCGGGGAGGATTGTGGCGAATTCGAAATCAATCAAACAGAATCGGCCATCCGATTGGCGGTAGGTGACATTGCGCATCTCAGCGTCATCATGCCGCACCCCATACGGCAGCAGTTCGGCGAAGAGTTCCGCAGTGCGTTTCGGATCCAGGTGCTGCACTCGTTCCCCGCAATTGGTCGTGACGATGGTAAGGGTCTCATCCCGGGCTTCTAGCAGCTTGGGGACGAAAGGGCAGCCGCGTTCCTCCAGATGGCGGAGGACCTTGACCTCGTTGTCATACCTCTCTTTGGCTTTGGGGCCTTGGAACTTTTTTATAACGCGTCCATCAAAAGTGAGTTTGACCGTGGACCGTAGTGTGTCTTTGACTTGCAGCATGACAGATTTAAGGCGTGGCTTAGGGTGGTAATCTGGTCTGATGTTGATACGGATTTACCCGAAATTGCTTGTTCTCATCGGGGTTCCATTTCTGTTAGGAAAACTTGTCATTTTTCTTGAGACGGATAAAGGATATTCCCTGCCAAAAGCTCTTCTCCAGTAATGGCTTCGGAGGTGCACTAGGTGGTTAAAAATAGCCACAATGATTAAATGAATTCATGAAATTCATGTATTGCATGAAGTGTATAGATTGCTTGGCGCTAATGTTTTGCGTTCGTTATCAAGGGTTTATGAAGAAATCGGCCGCTTTGGCAAGGCTCGAGCTTGCTAAATGGCACTCTACCTGCTCAGCTTTAAACGCACTGGACACACTGTAGCATTCTGCTCAGTCAAACCGGACTAAACACATATACCTCCATACACATGGCGAAATATAAGTTGGAATATCTCTGGCTCGACGGCTACCGGCCGGTTCCTAACCTCCGTGGCAAAACTCAAATCAAGGAATACAGCAGCTTTCCCAAGCTCGAAGAACTGCCGATGTGGGGCTTCGATGGCAGCTCGACCCGGCAGGCAGAAGGCAGAAGCTCTGACTGCATGCTCAAGCCAGTGGCTGTCTACCCTGACACCACCCGCAAGAACGGCGTATTGGTGATGTGCGAAGTCATGATGCCCGATGGCACGACTCCGCATCCTTCCAATGGCCGCGCTAACATTCCTGATGATCCGGGTGCCTGGTTCGGCTTCGAGCAGGAATACTTCCTCTATAAAGATGGCAAACCCTTGGGCTTCCCGTCCACCGGCTTCCCTTATCCGCAGGGTCTCTACTACACGGGTGTCGGCTATGACTCCGTGGGTGATATCGCCCGTGAGATCGTCGAGAAGCACCTCGACCTCTGCCTCGACGCTGGCATCAACCACGAAGGTATCAACGCCGAAGTGGCGAAGGGCCAGTGGGAATTCCAAATCTTCGGCAAAGGCTCCAAGAACGCTGCCGACCAAGTCTGGGTTGCCCGCTACCTCATGATGCGCCTGTGCGAGAAATACGGCGTGGACGTGAACTGGCACTGCAAACCGCTTGGCTTGGAAGTGGACTGGAACGGTTCCGGTATGCACTCCAACTTCTCCACCGAGTATATGCGTACGGTCGGCGGCAAGGAATACTTCGAAGCGCTGATGGCTGCGTTCGACAAATACAAGAACGAGCACATCGCCGTTTACGGTCCGGACAACCACATGCGCTTAACCGGTCTGCATGAGACGCAGTCCATCGACAAGTTTAACTACGGTGTGGCCAACCGCGGTGCTTCTATCCGCGTGCCGCACAGCTTCGTGAACAACGGCTACAAGGGCTACTTGGAAGACCGTCGTCCGAACTCCCAAGGCGATCCGTACCAGATCGCTGGTCGCATCCTGCAAACGATCGCGACGGTGCCGACTCCTTAAGTTGGTCCCGATAGTTTCCATGAACGGCGCGGAATCATTTCCGCGCCGTTTTCTTTTTTAAGGATGTCTTTGCTGAGCTGATATTCAGCAAATTCCACCATTGCCCCCGGGGGAAGCTTTTCGCAATATCTGCGGCCTATGTCGAGTGGCCGTAAACAGTATCCGTTCGATCTGATCGAACCGAAGTGGCAGCAGAAGTGGGACGCCGAACAGACGTTCCGAGCGTGGAACCCGGGCGAGACCGTGCCGGTAGGGCATCCTTTTGGATTACGCCATGGTCTCGCTGGTAAGGTGGCCGACCGCGAGGTCCTGCCGCCGAAGTTCTATATCCTCGACATGTTCCCGTATCCCTCCGGTGCCGGTTTGCATGTCGGCCATCCGGAAGGTTATACGGCCACGGACATCTTGGCGCGTTATCGCCGTTCCCAGGGTTTGAACGTCTTGCATCCGATGGGCTGGGACGCCTTTGGTCTGCCGGCGGAGCAATACGCCATCAAAACGGGACAGCATCCGCGCATCACCACAGAAACGAACATCGCGAACTTCAAGCGCCAGATCAAATCGCTGGGCTTTAGTTACGACTGGACGCGTGAGGTGGATACGACGGACCCGAAGTATTTCCAGTGGACGCAGTGGATTTTCCTTCAGCTCTATAATTCCTGGTTCAATCCGGAGACGAACAAGGCGGAGTCCATAGACACGCTGACGTATCCAGAGGATTGCACCACGGAAGAACAGAAGCGGGCCTATCGCGATAACAAGCGTCTGGCTTACGTGAGTGAAGCGCCGGTTAACTGGTGCCCAGAGTTGGGAACCGTGTTGGCGAACGAGGAAGTAGTGGACGGTAAGTCGGAAGTCGGTGGCTTCCCGGTCATCCGCAAACCGATGCGCCAATGGATGCTCCGCATCACGGCTTATGCGGAGAAGTTGCTGAACGATCTGGACATCATCGACTGGACTGATTCGCTGAAGGAAATGCAGCGGAACTGGATCGGTCGTAGTGAAGGTGCGGAAGTGGATTTTAAGGTGGATGGCTCTGATGCAAAAATCCGCGTGTTCACAACCCGGCCTGATACTTTGTTTGGTGCCACTTACATGGTGCTTTCTCCCGAGCATAAATTGGTGAAGGAAATCACGACCGCAGAACAAGCGGATGCGGTGAAGAAGTATCAAGAGTTTGCGGCGACCAAGAGCGATCTGGAGCGCACCGAGTTGGCGAAGGATAAAACCGGTGTGTGGACGGGGGCGTATGCGATCAATCCGGTGAATGGGGAGAAGATTCCCATCTGGATCGCGGATTACGTGCTCTCCACGTATGGCACGGGGGCGATCATGGCGGTGCCAGCGCATGATGAGCGAGATTTTGAGTTCGCGAAGAAGTTCAATCTGCAAATTAAGCACGTTGTAGCTGAAATCGGCTTATCGAGCATTCAAGTTAATTACCATCAAGCGGGCCAGCCCCTAAAAATCACACATTTTATCGAGGATCAGTCTGGAAATGATGTCGGATCGTGGACTGAAGGCGCAATATTCTCGGGTGAAGGTATAGCGTTTAACTCTCAGTTTTTGAATTTACTGCCAACTAAAGAGGCGAAGCAAAAAATCACCGCATGGCTCGAATCCAAAGGCCTCGGCAAAAAGACCATCAATTACAAATTGCGCGACTGGCTCTTCAGTCGTCAGCGTTATTGGGGTGAGCCGTTCCCGATCATCTGGAAGAAAGATGCGAGCGGGAATCTGTATCACGAGGCGTTGGCCGAGGCGCAATTGCCGTTGCTGCCGCCGAAGCTGGAGGAATACAAGCCGACCTCCGATGGTCAGCCGCCTCTGGCTCGGGCGACGGATTGGATGAACTTACCCGATGGTGCGGTGCGTGAATCTAACACGATGCCACAATGGGGCGGGTCCTGCTGGTATTACTTGCGCTATGCCGATGCGTTGAATGGCAAAGCGTTTGTTGGTCCGGAGGCGGAGTCTTATTGGATGGGGACCGGAAAGACGCAGGGTGATGTGAAGCCGGGTGTGGACCTCTATGTCGGCGGCACTGAGCACGCGGTGTTGCATCTGCTCTACGCACGCTTCTGGCACAAGGTCTTGTTCGATCTCGGGCACGTCTCTACGCCGGAGCCATTCTACAAGCTGGTGAACCAAGGACTAATCATGGGCGAGGACGGACAGAAGATGTCCAAGAGCCGTGGTAACGTAGTAAATCCCGATGATGTGCTGGTGGAATACGGTGCCGATGCATTCCGTCTCTACGAGATGTTCATGGGACCCTTACAGGAGAGCAAGCCGTGGAATACGCGTGGCGTGGAAGGTGTCTATCGCTTTCTAGGTCGCGTCTGGCGCATGTTCGTGGATGACAAGGCGGAGACAGCCTATGAGCAGGCGGAAGCCGTCGCCACACCGGAGACGCGTGGCGAGTTGCTCGACTTGATCATCTTGGATGGCGGCATTCTGGAAGCTGAACCTACGAAGGCGCAGTTGAAGGTTCTGCATGCTTGCATCAAGAAGGTGACGGAAGACCTCGAAGGCATGCGCTTCAACACGGCCATCTCGGCCATGATGGTGTTCAGCAACGAAGCGAGCGCCTGGCAGACCAAGCCGTTCTCGGTCATGCGGACATTCCTGCAATTGCTCGCGCCGTTCGCACCGCACTTGGCGGAAGAACTCTGGGCGCGCTTGCACGCGACTTTTGGACACGTGGCTCCGTCGCTAACGTACGCTGTGTGGCCGCAGTTTGATCCCGCTTTACTCATCGAGGATGAGATCGAGATCCCGGTGCAGGTGAACGGCAAATTGCGTGACGTCATCAAGGTGCCGACGGCGGCGGACAATGCCAGCATCGAAGCCGCCGCCAAGGCGTCGGAGAAGGTGAAGGCGTTCATCGATGGGAAGACGATAAAAAAAGTTGTCGTGGTTCCCAAAAAACTGGTCAATATTGTGGCTGTTTAGCTGATGCGACTGCTTAAAATGGCGCCGCCATGTCTGGTCTGACCCGACAGCAGAAATGGATAATTGGGCTGGCAGTGGGGTTGCTGCTTTTGGGGTGGGTCGTTAAGACCTGGCGCTTGGCCGAGCCTAAACCGGCCCCGGTCGAGCAGACGGCAGAGTAGATATATGCAACAACGCAGCTTTGAAGAAGGCGTAGAACAGATCGTGGCGCGCGATAGCCGCTACGATGCGGACGCTTATGATTTTCTGCGTGAGGCCTTGGATTTCACCCAGAAATCCCTTGGCCGAGCTGAGAAGGTGCGCCAGCGCTCTGGGACTTCCACGGACCCCGATCACCATGTCTCCGGGCAACAGTTGCTTAACGGCATCCGGGACTTTGCCATCCAGCGGTTTGGTCCCATGACGTTGACCGTCTTTGAAAGTTGGGGCATCAAAGGGACTGAAGACTTTGGTGAGATCGTGTTCAATATGGTCGGGGAGTTGTTGCTGGGCAAGACGGACAATGACCGTCCTGAAGATTTCAAGGCCGTTTACGATTTCGATGTGGTGTTTCGTCAGCCTTACCTGCCCAAGACGAAACCGACTCCCACACCGCCTGCCGAGACGACTTCTACTGACGGCTAGAGCGGAATGGCGTTAGGAATGCTTAACGCCATGGCAAGGCGGCCTTAACAGGCCAAAATTCTTATCGCACCGGACTTTTTGCTCCGGTAATGTCAGGCCAAATTGATGAGTGTGAATTTGACATCCCAAAATCGCGCTGCTTTGGCGGCGAAGGTAGAGCAGTTAGTCCATAACACGCCCGTGTATGACATCCATACGCATCTGTATGATGCCGCGTTTGGAGATCTCCTGCTCTGGGGTATTGATGAATTGCTCATCTATCATTATCTGGTGGCCGAGGCGTTCCGCTATTTTGACATGCCGTATCAGAAGTTCTGGGCCTTGCCGAAATCGCAGCAGGCCGAGCTCATCTGGAAAGCGCTTTTCATCGAAAACACGCCCATCTCGGAATCCTGCCGCGGCGTTTTGACGACCTTGAACAAGCTGGGTTTGGATGTGAAACAGCGCGACTTGGGCAGCATCCGCAAGTGGTTTGCGACGCAAAAGCCAGCCGATTACATCACCAAGACGATGGAACTGGCGAAGGTGAACAAGATTTGCATGACGAACTCGCTGTTCGACGTGACCGAGCGGCCGGTGTGGGAAAAAGGTTTCCAACGTGATGAGCGTTTTACTGCCGCGCTGCGTATCGATCCACTGCTGCTTTCCTGGCATGACTCACACCAGAACCTGATGGAGTGGGGGTATGTGGACGGGGCGGACTTGAACGAGGCGACCATTTCAGGGGTGCGCCGTTTCCTGGCGGATTGGAGCAAACGTATCGATGCGCAGTATGTCATGGTATCTCTGCCGCCGGATTTCAAATACCCCGATGAAGGTCCCACGGCGAAGTTGATCGAGAAGGCGGTGTTGCCGCATTGCCGTGAGTTCAATCTGCCGTTTGCCTTGATGCCCGGCGTGAAACGGGCGGTGAATCCGCAACTGCACTTGGCGGGTGACGGCGTGGCCAAGGCTAATCTGGCCAGTTACGAGAAGCTTTTCGCTTCGCATCCGGATAACAAGTTTTTGACGACGATGCTCTCGCGCGAGAACCAGCACGAGCTGTGCGTCACGGCGCGCAAGTTCCGTAATCTCCACATTTTCGGCTGCTGGTGGTTCACCAATGTGCCGACGCTCATCGAAGAGATGACCCGTATGCGCCTCGAACTCGTGGGCATGAGCATCACGCCGCAACACTCTGATGCGCGCGTGCTGGATCAGATCATCTACAAGTGGGAGCACTCGCGGAAGATCATCGCGAAGGTGCTGACGGATAAATACGCCGATCTTATCGACACCGGCTGGGAACCGACGCCAGAAGAGATGGAGCGCGATGTGAAGGCGCTCTTCGGTGGTGAGTTTATGCGATTCTGTGGGAGGTAGTCATTAACCACAGATGGACACAGATAAACACAGATGATGGGAATCTGTTGATAGGTTTTCTGAAAATGAAAAGGCCCGGCGAATTGCCGGGCCTTTCTTATCTGTGTGAATCTGTGTCTATCTGTGGTTGCATTCCTAACCCTGCAGCAGCTTCTTGCAGGCTTTGCGGAGTTTTTCCAATTGCGCGGCCGACTTGGCCTCGATGTAGCAGCGGATAAGCGGCTCAGTGCCGCTGGCGCGGAAGGCGACCCATTCGCGGTTTGGCAGAAGGAACTTGTAGCCGTCGGTGGTGATGAATTTCTCCACTTTGGCCGTGCCGACTTTCTCCAAACCACCCGCCAGCATTTTGAGCAAGGCTTCCTTCTTGTCGGGCGGGATGGCGACGTTGATGCGGTCGGTGTGGAATTCGCCGGTCTGTTTCTCCAGCGATTTCATGATCTGGCCGAGCGACTTCTTCTCGTAGGCGACAAGTTCCGCCATGAGCAAGCAGGCGAGGATGCCGTCCTTCTCGGGCACGTGGCCTTTCACGCTTAGGCCACCGGATTCCTCACCACCGACGATGATCGGTTCGCTCTCCATGAGGGCGCCGATGTATTTGAAGCCGACGGGCGTCTCATGGACTTTAACACCGAGAACTTCAGCGACAGAATCGACCTGGTGACTGGTAGGGACCGTGCGGACCACAGCGCCGGTCCAGCCACGATTCTTCTTCAAGTGATAGAGGGCGAAGGCGAGAACTTGGTTCGGCGTGATCCAAGTGCCGTCCTTGTCCACGATACCGAAGCGATCGGCATCCCCATCCAATCCCAGACCAATGCTGGCCTTGCCGCTGCGTATGAAATCACTGACGGCATGCATGCCTTCAGCATTCGGTTCGGGATGATGACCACCGAAGAGCGGGTTCAATTCATTGTGGAAGCGGGTGACCTTCACGCCAGCTTCTTCCAGCAAAGTGTCAAGGTATCCGCGACCCGTGCCGTACATCAGCTCCACGGCGATCTTCATCTTGGCCTTCTCGATGGCCTTGAAGTCGATGAGCTTCTTGATCTGTTTGAAGTAGGCGGGCAGGGGATTGATGGTCTTGCACTTGAACGTACCGACCACGGCGGCCTTAAAAGTCCATTTTTCGGCTTCGAGTTTTGCGATGATGGCCTCGACCTGCTTGGTGACTTCGGGCGGAGCAGCGGCACCATTGCTAGGTGAGAATTTCAGGCCTTGATACTCAGCCGGGTTATGGCTGGCGGTCATGTTGATGCCGCCGATGGCCTTCAGATTACGGATGGTGTGCGCGATGACTGGTGTGGGGGCATCGCGATCGCACATCACCGGCGAGAGACCGTTGGCGGCGAGGACTTCTGCCGCCGCCAAGGTGAACTCGTGGCCGAGGAAGCGGGTGTCATGGCCGAGGATCACAACGGGTTTGCGACCGTAGATCTCTGATTTCGGGTTCTTGAGTTCGCCTTTCCAATATTCCGCGATGGCCTGGGTGGCCAGGCGGACTTGATCGAAAGTGAAATCGCGTGCGATGAGACCGCGCCAACCGGAAGTGCCGAATTTGATTTTAGCCATGAAGTTAGAAGGTCGTTAGTTATCGGATAAGTGAATGGATACCGGGAAAGCCCCTGCGATTCAAGCCCAAGCCTGCGAACGGGTTTTCAACCACCGCATCACTTAGCGAATTCAATGGCCCGGGTCTCCCGCACCACTGTAACCCGGATCTGACCAGGGTATTGCAGTTCTTCTTCGATCTTGCGGGTGATGGATTTGGCGAGCGCGTAGGATTCTTCGTCGGAAAGTTTTTCCGGCTGCACGAGCACGCGGAGTTCGCGGCCGGCTTGCACAGCGTAGCACTTATCCACCCCCGGGAAGGAGCAACCAATACGTTCCAAGTCTTCGAGCCGCTTGATGTAAGTGGTCATCGTCTCGGAGCGGGCTCCGGGCCGAGAGGCACTGATGGCATCGGCGGCGCTGACGAGGACGCCGAGAGGATTGGTGTGAGGCACCTCGCCGTGATGGGAAGCCACACCGTTCACGATATTCTCGGCTTCGCCATGACGCTTGATGAAGTCTGCACCGATGATGGCGTGGGAACCTTCCACTTCATGATCGATGGCCTTGCCGATGTCATGCAGTAGACCGGCACGTTTGGCATCTTGGACATCGATGCCCATCTCAGAAGCCATCAAGCTCATAAAGCGGGCAACCTCGATGGAGTGATCCAGCACGTTTTGAGAAAAGCTATGGCGGAAACGCAGGCGACCCAGCAACTTCACAATCTCCGGATGCAATTGCGGCAAGCCGACCTTGAAGACGGCTTCTTCACCGTTCTTCACGATGGTTTCATCCATCTCCTCGGTGACCTTTTGCACGACTTCCTCGATGCGCGTGGGATGGATGCGGCCATCAAGGATCAGGCGCTGCATGGCTTCACGGGCGATCTCGCGGCGCACGGGATCAAAGCCAGAGAGAACCACGGCATTGGGCGTGTCGTCGATCAGGACGGTGACGCCAGTGGCGGCTTCAAAGGCGCGGATGTTGCGGCCTTCACGACCGATGATGCGGCCTTTGATCTCATCACCGGGCAGGGCGATGGTGGCGGTGGTCGTCTCGAAAGTATGATCGCCCGCGTAACGTTGTATGGCGACGCTGAGGACATAGCGGGCCTTTTCCTCCGCCTGTGACTTGGCATCATCCAAAATATGGCGGGTCAGATTGTTGGCGTCCTTGAGGGCATCTGCCTCGACCTGTTTGAGCAATTGAGTGCGGGCTTCGAGCTCAGTGATTCCAGCGATGTTCTGCAGCTTCTCTTTCTGGAGTTGCATCAACTGGTGCAGCTCGATGCGTTGCTTCTCTAAGTCAGTGGATTGCTTCTGCAGCTTCTCCTCGGTTTGCTCCAACTCCTTTTCCTGCGAGACGAGTTTTTCCAGTTGGTTATTGAGCAGGCGTTCCCGTTCGGCGTGACGATTCTCCAAGTCGGAGATTTCCTGCCGTTTTTGGGCGAAGGATTTTTCCGTTTGCTCGCGGATTTTCAGGGCCTCTTCGTTGGCGGAAAGCTTGGCCTCACGAAGTATGTTATCGGCTTCGCGGCGGGCATTGGAGAGGGCGAGGTCTTGTTGCTCCTGAAGCTGCTTCTGGAGGCCTTTTTCGCGTTTGCGGAGCAGAAAATAGCACGCTCCAGCGCCTGCGCCGAATAACGCAAGTCCCTCGATGAAAATCACAATGTTGCCCAACAAAAGCATTTCAAGCACCTACGTGGCCAGACGACTTTTCAGCCAGCGTGTCGGTGTCAGGACTGCGTCCAACTCGACATCATGCGGCTCTACGGGGAGCGCGTCGCTCTCCTGCCAGTCGAAGGCCAGTCCTAACGTCATCCCTGTCGTCCCTGGAAGCAACCGGTCATAGAAGCCTTTGCCCCTGCCCAGCCGCCGTCCGCTTGCATCGAAAGCTATGCCAGGTACCAAGGTCAAGTCCAGTTGGTTTAATGGCAAAGCCGGACAATTTGGAGCTGGCTCCCGGACACCAAAACGCCCGGGGATCAGGTCTTCCGTCAGATTCCGGATCAGGGCGGCTTCGTAAACCCCTGAGCTGGAGTCGTAACGGGGCAGGGCGATGGTTTTTCCTGAGGTCAGGGCCTCGGCCATTAAGGGGACGATATCCGGTTCGTCTGACAGGGGGTAGAACATCAGGATACTACGGGCTGTTTGCCAAGTTGGGGACGGTATGAGCTTGCCCCTTAGGCTTGCTGAATCAACGGCCAACTGTTCTTTAGCCTGTTCCTGATAACGAAGGCGGAACTGCTGCCGGATCGCTGTTTTTTGTTCTACCAAGCTGGTTGTCATGAGGACTTCCTCCGGGCGGCATCCAGTTCCGCCCGCCAGCGTTCCACACGCTCTTTGATCTTCTTTTCCACCCCTTGCTCGGTGGGTTGGTAGTAGTGGCGGGTTTCTCCAAGGTAGTCTTGAGCAACGAAATTACCGGGATGGGAATGAGCGTATTGGTAGCCTACACCATGCCCCAGTTGCTTGGCGCCTTTGTAGTGCCCGTCGCGCAAATGTTCCGGCACAGGCAAGGTGCGACCATTTTTCACATCCTCCAGGGCAGCATCAATGGAAGCGACGACGGTGTTGCTCTTGTTCGCGGTGGCGATGTAAAGCGCGGCCTCGGCAATGGGTATGCGGGCTTCCGGCCAGCCGATGAACTCGGCAGCATGGTGCGCGGAGACGGCGAGCACGAGGGCCATGGGATCCGCAAGGCCGACATCTTCAGCGGCATGAATCACGATACGGCGGGCGATGAAGCGCGGGTCTTCGCCGGCATGGATCATCTTAGCGAGCCAGTAGAGGGTGGCATCAGGATCACTGCCCCGCATGGATTTGATGAAGGCGGATATGGTATCGTAGTGCGCGTCGCCATCGCCATCATAGACGATGGCCTTCTTTTGGATGCTTTGCTCGGCCACTTCCAAGGTGATATGGATGAAGCCATCGCTGCCGGGTTCGGTGGTCAGCACGGCAATCTCCAGCGAGTTCAAAGCCTTGCGCGCATCGCCGTCAGATGTCTTCGCGAGATGCTTCAAGGCGGCTTCATCGGCGCGGATCTTGAGATGACCAAGACCGCGATCGGCATCCGTGAGTGCGCTTTGGTAAAGACTCAGGATATCTTCGTCGGTGAGGGAGCGCAGTTCAAAGATCTGCGAACGCGAGACGAGCGGGGAGTTGACGAAGAAAAAGGGATTGTGCGTGGTGGCGCCGATGAGCCGAATGACGCCACTCTCCACATCAGGCAACAAAACGTCCTGCTGGGATTTGTTGAAGCGATGGATCTCGTCGATGAACAGAATGGTCGGCTGACCGGTGTTATGCAGGCGGTTGGTAGCTCCAGACAGCACACGACGCATGTCTGCGACATTTGATTCCACACCGCTCAAGCGTTCGAAACGGTTCTTAGTGCGGAGCGCGATCAATTGAGCGAGCGAGGTCTTACCCGTGCCAGGCGGTCCATAGAAGATGAGTGATTGGATGCGATCAGCCTCGATGGCGCGGCGCAATAACATTCCGGGAGCGAGGATGTGGCGTTGGCCGATGTATTCTTCCAGTGAACGGGGGCGCATGCGAGCGGCCAAAGGGGCGCTGCGATTCGATGAGTGGGCAGGGGACGCTGATGCTGCTTCGTCAGCAGGGATTACGGGGCCGGTTGCGAACAGATCAGACTGCGCCATAGAAGGGAGTTTAACGCATGCGGACGGGAAGCCAATAGAGAATGACCAATGACGAAGCCCGAATGACTAGGGAATGAAAAATGACCAATGAGAAAATCTGGAGGGAGTACCTCGTGATTCGGATTTCGTCATTGGTCATTTGGAAAGGAATACCCCACCTCTGCCGTGTGGAACGGTACCTATGAACTGCCCTGATATAGGTGGGACCGAATCTTAGGTGTCCGACGTCCAATAAAGGCCTGTCGTTAACCTTGGAAGTTAAGGCCCCGCATTGATTAATTACGGTCCAAGGACTTTGTTGCGCAATCACGAACAGCGCAGGGTAAATCGTTTAAAATTGCTTCAAAGATCATCGGTGGCGCACCACCAGTTTCTGGTCGGAATATCGTCCTACTAGTGGCCTGTCTCAAGTTCTTTCCGGGAAAAATTATTCACCGGCAGTTTCGCGTTGGAAGTGGCGGATGAAAAGAGTATGCTACGCGAAGTTTCACTCTGGCCCGGGTCCGCAGGCGCTGCATTTGCCGCTGACTTCGGGCGGGAAAACGATTCACGACATATTTCTTTCTATGCGCACATTGCTCATCGGCATCGACAGCGGCACGCAATCCACCAAGGCCCTGGTGGTGGACGCCAAGGACGGCAAGGTTTTGGGAGCATCCTCGGAAGCTTACGGGCTCATTCCCGGTCTGCCGGCGGGAGCGAAGGAACAACATCCATCGGACTGGATCAATGCGACATCCAAAGCCATCCGCAAAGCGATGAAGCTGGCGCAGGTGAAAGCGGGTGAGGTGAAGGCCATCGGCGTGAGCGGACAGCAGCATGGCTTTGTGCCGTTGGATAAGAAGGGCAAGGTGATCCGTCCGGCGAAGCTGTGGTGTGATACCTCCACAATCGCGGAATGCGAAGAGATCACAGCGGCCTTGGGCGGTCCTAAGGCGACCATCAAAGCGACCGGTAATGCCATCCTGCCAGGCTTCACTGCCTCGAAGATTCTCTGGTTGAAGAAGCATGAGCCGAAGAATTTCGCCCGCTTGCATACGGTTCTGTTGCCGCATGATTACATCAATTTCTGGCTCACTGGCGAAGCGGTGATGGAGTATGGAGATGCCAGTGGTACGGCGTTGCTGGATGTGCGGAAGCGCAAATGGTGCGCGGATGCGTTGAAGGCCATCGACAGTGACTTGGCGAGCAAGTTGCCGCCGCTCATTTCGAGTGAACAACCGGTCGGGTACCTGCAGCCTTCCACCGCGAAAGAGCTGGGCCTCTCCACGGATGTGCTGGTGAGTGCTGGTGGTGGCGACAATATGATGGGTGCCATCGGCACGGGGAATACCCGCTCCGGGGTCATCACGGCGAGTTTTGGCACGAGCGGGACGATCTACGCCTGTGCTGATAAACCGGTGGTCGATCCGCAAGGTGAGATCGCGGCGTTCTGCGATTCCACGAATCATTGGCTGCCGTTGCTCTGCACGATGAATGTCACCGTGGCCACGGAGATGGTGCGCACGGACTTTGGCTGGTCGCATAACAAATTCGCAGCCGAAGCGGCGAAGGTGAAGCCGGGCTGCGACGGGCTTATCCTGGTGCCGTATCTGGAAGGCGAGCGGACACCCAATGTGCCAGACGGGACGGGCGTGTTCTTTGGTGTGACGCAGAAAACGTTCAAGGCGGGGCACTATGCCCGCGCGGCGATGGAAGGCGTGACCTTGGGAATGAATTACGGATTACGTCGTTTGGCGCAGCTTGGGGTGAAGCCGACCCAGATCCGTGCGACCGGAGGTGGCGCGAAGTCCAAGGTCTGGCGTCAGATCATGGCGGATATCTTCAACGCCGAGGTGGTCACGCTCAAGGTGAGCGAAGGTGCGGCTTATGGAGCAGCCATGCAGGCGCTGTGGTGCTCGCTGGTAGAAGTGGGTGAGCAGGTGGATGTCTCCGAGATTACCGATCATTTTGTGAAGCTCAATACCCGTGAGACCGCAACACCGAATGCCAAGGCGGTCGCCGCATATGCCGAGGTGCAAGCATTGCAGGACGATCTTTCCAAGAGCTTGCGCGGAGTCTTTACGCGGCACCGGCAGTTTGTGTTGCGGGGGGAGTAAGCTATTTGCAGCGAGGAATTGTGCGCCCTAGATGGGGCAATTCAGTTTCGGTCAACTTTTGAGTTTGGTGGCGACTTCAGACGGATTCACACGCTCTTCCTGCCGCGTCTGCAAGTTCTTCACGACGGCGATAGTGCCGGTGTCGCTCTTTTCCAAGCGCACCGTGAATTTGCTGCCGAGTTCTTGGGCGCGTTTGAATTGCTTGTCACCCTTGGTCGGGGTTAGGGAGTAATCCACCAAGAGGCCGCCCTCGCGCAGTTGTTGGATGAGTGACAAGGATTCGGCGCGCAAGGTCTCGTCTTCGATCATCATGAAGGCGTTCAGGTTCGCGCTGAACTTGGGCAGTTTGCCGCGGACTTTGAGCAGTTCCAGCAGCACCACGTCACCCATGCCGAAGCCGAGTGCTGGCAAGTCCACCTTACCATTGCTGACCAGCTTGATTAGGTTGTCGTAACGACCGCCACCGGCGATGGCACGGAATTCACCCTTGCGATCAAACGCCTCGAACACGACGCCCGTGTAATATGCGAGACCGCGGATGACGCCGTAGTCGGTCTTCACGAAATCGCTTAGGCCACGAGCCGCAAGATTGTCGAGCACGGCTTGCAGTTCCGGTGTCGGCTCGCTCTTTTGGATGAAAGAGACCACGTCATCATAGCTGATGCCGAGCGGTGCGAGTTTTTCACGGGAGATCTCCGGCTTTTCGCGCTCGATCTTATCCACCACCTGATAGAACTCGTAGGCCTTGGAGGCATCGGGGTTGCGCGCTTCGTAGAAGCCTTGCCACGCCTGACGGCTGCTAAGGCGCAGGACGAAATCTTCCGCAGTCAGACCGAATGAACGCAGGCTATCGATGAGCAGGGCGATGATCTCGGCATCGGCCGCGTTAGCTTGCTCACCGAAGATGTCGCAGTTGAATTGAAAGTGTTCGCGCAGCCGACCCTTCTGTTGCTTCTCGTAGCGGAACAGTTGCGGCAGGGCGAACCACTTGATGGGTTTCTTATAGGCCCGTTCGGACGTGGCAACCATGCGGGCTACTGTTGGAGTCAGTTCGGGGCGCATGGACACGGCGCGCTCGCCTTTGTCGATGAAGTTGAAGAGTTGGCCGACAATCTCATTCCCGGATTTGTTGGTATAGAGTTCAAGTGGTTCGAGTGGCGGGCCATCGTACTCACGAAAACCATAACGGCGGGCGACCGAGCGCCATGTATCAAAGATATATTGGCGCGCGTCACAGCTCCACGGTTCATTACCGGGCAGCGGCTCAGGATAAAAATCACGGAATCCGGGCAAACGTTCCATAAACAGAGCGGGGACAGTAGCCAAAGCTTACTTGGGGGTAAATGACTAATGACAGGGAAGGGGGGAATCCTTGCCGGATTTCGACATGCGAGTCTGATGAAAAAGACAAACGCCTCAAGCAACTGCCTGAGGCGTCCTAGGTGGTAAAGTCAAGCTGGCGCTTTGGGCGCTTACATATCCGTAGAGGGATCGGCGGGCGGCGTGTTATTCTGCAGGGCGATCGCTTCTTCTATCTGCTGGGGGGTGAGCTTGAGCACCGCTTCGCGCATCTCCTTGCCGGGCTTGAACTTCACCACGGCGCGAGGGGGAATCGGTACGTCAGTGGCAGGCGCGTTGGGATTACGGCCAATGCGGGCTTTGCGTACTTTGACTTCGAAAACGCCAAAGTTGCGAAGTTCGACATTCTTACCTTCAGCCACAGCTTCAGAGATGTAATCCAAAGTTTTTTGGATGACCTCCAACACCTGTTGCTGGACGAGTCCTGTCTCGCTGGCGATGCGCACTACCAAATCTCTTTTTGTCATAGCCTCTACTGGTTGGTCTTTACCACGTTTCTTATAGCTTTCAGTTTACATAACTCGTTTGGGCTCAAAGGTCAATAAAAAGAATCCCCGCCAGTTATGGGGCGGGGATTCAATCGGAGTAAGATTAGGTGGGCTAAGTTTAGCTTTCCACTACATTGATTTCGACGGGTTCAACGCTGATGCCGAGGCTGACCAGCCATTTGATGGCGGCTTTCACCTCGGGGCGGAGGCCGGACAATTCCAAGCAAACTATTCCAATCTCGCCAGTTACGCTGGCCTGTCGGACGTTGGTGACCACCTTGAACTTCTGGGCAATCTGCCAGATTATCGGCTGGGTGATCTGCTTGGGCGGATACATCAGCCAAAGGCGCGTGCGCTCTTCTTTAGGAGCCGCGCTTTTAGCTGCTTTTGCGGCTTTTTTTTTGGCTTTGGCAGGCATGATAAATCCTTAACCCCCGGCGATGGCCGGGATGATGCTGACTTCGTCACCGTCTTTGAGCGGCGTTTCCTTATTCTGCAAGAAACGGATGTCTTCCTCGTTTACGTAAACGTTAACGAAGCGACGGACCGTGCCGCTTTCATCCAGCAAACGTTCTTGGATGCCGGGGTAGCGGGTCTGCAGTTCATTGATCGCACCGCCGATGGTTGTCGCGGTGACCTCCACAACCTCTTCGTTGTTCGTGAGTTTGCGGAGCGGAGTTGGGATACGGATATTCACTGGCATAATAAAGTTAGGCTTTGCACGCCGCACCTTCGGCTTCCAGCAAGCCTTCGAACTCGCGGAGGCTAGGCCGGATCTCGCGGGTCTGGCCGACGTGGTTCGCCACGGCGTCGAGTGTTTTCAGACCGTTACCGGTGATGCAGAGGACGGCGGAATCTTCCGCCGGGATCTTGCCGGAGGCAATGAGTTTCTTGGCCACGCCGACGGTCACACCGCCAGCTGTCTCGGCGAAGATGCCTTCGCAATCGGCGAGCAGGCGGATGCCTTCGCGGATTTCGTCATCGGTGACGTCATCGCAGTGGCCGCCGGTGTCTTTCATCACGCGGAGGGAGTAGAAACCATCTGCCGGGGTGCCGATGGCGAGTGATTTCGCGATAGTATTCGGCTTCACCGGCTTGAAGAAGTCGAGACCGGCTTTTTGGGCCGCCGAGATGGGGTTGCAACCCGTGGCCTGGGCACCATGGACTTTCCATTTGGTGTTCGGCACGAGGCCGAGCTTGGAGAATTCCTGATAGCTCTTGTGAATCTTGGTGAGCAGCGAACCGGACGCCATGGGGATGACGGTGTGCTGCGGGATGCGCCAGCCGAGCTGTTCCTGCACCTCGAAGCCCAAGCTCTTGGAGCCTTCGGCGTAGTAGGGGCGCATGTTGACGTTCACGAACGCCCAGCCGTACTTGCCGGCGATCTCGGCGCAGAGACGGTTCACTTCATCGTAGTGACCCTTGATGCCGATGACATTTGCGCCGTAAACGAGCGAGTTGACGACCTTACCCTGTTCGAGATCGGCAGGAATGAAGACGTAAGCCTTCAGACCAGCGGAGGCTGCATTGGCGGCGACAGAGTTCGCCAGGTTACCGGTGGAGGCACAGGCGACCGTGGTAAAACCGAGCTCAACGGCGCGGCTCAGGGCGACGCTGACCACACGGTCCTTGAAGGACAAGGTGGGGTAGTTCACGGCGTCGTTCTTGATCCACAGTTCGCGGATACCA
The DNA here is from genome assembly GCA_030834415.1 of Verrucomicrobiota bacterium. GTDB lineage: Bacteria > Verrucomicrobiota > Verrucomicrobiia > Limisphaerales > JAEYXS01 > JAEYXS01. The sequence goes on from JAURFH010000005.1 coordinate 39,024, forward strand.
AGGCGCTTGGCGAGGCGGTCCGCTTTGACCAGCGGCGTAAAACCGACCTGGGTGCCCACGGTGGGTTCACCGGCGACGGGGAGCAACTCGCGATAGCGCCACATGGTCTGCGGTCGGCTCTCGATTGAGGCACGGGTGAGGGAGCCACGGATGGCTTCGTAATCGTAAACGACTTCGAGCGGACCGAAATCGAACTCGCAGACGTGGGTGGCGGTGAGGGGATACTCGTGACCGCACTCGCGGCACTTCAACGCCTTCATGAAACTTTTCTCGTTTGCCATATCGCTTCTATTCTTCGGCCGGGGAGGGGCAAACAAAAACCCCTTCCCGAGGTTGCGAGAAGAGGTGAAATCTAGTTCTGGTGCTCTTCTCATTTTTCCCGAAACGCACTGCGCTTCGAGCTGGATTTAGCACCTGACGTTGAATTGCATTTCAACCGGTTGCCGTGACTTCACAGGGCCAGTCCCTCAGTCACTCTGAATGAGACCGTTATATCAACGGATGCGGATATATTGATTTAAACTGTTCAACAGTCAAATGGTTTTTTCAAACACACGACGATTCTATCGTTCAAGATGGTCTGGTTTACTCCATTATATAATACACCTTTGAGACGAAACCCAATATGGCACAACTGGTGCTAAATAGGCCTATGAGAATGCCAGTGATAATGTCTCACCGGCTGAAGGAATTGTAACGTAAGTAATTTGTGGATAATGGGTTGTTGATTGGTTGGTGGGTTGGTTTGAGTCCGAATTGGGGGAGGCTGACTGAACTCAAGTGTCTTGGGGAGATGGTGAGGTGAGTGAAGTTTGTCCAAAGTTTGGACAGTGAAAAATGGCCGATGTTCGCCGGAGTAGGGTGATGCTGGTTGGTTACTAAATTGATAATACTATGAACCGGATACCGACAAATAATGTGGGAAATATCGCGATAAACCCCATTGGGGGAGCCAGTCGTATCGCGCAAGAGCGTATTCCCGGCGTCTTGCTGGTGGAAGATGATCCGCATCTCATGGAGATGAACCGGCGTATCTTGCAGCGCGAGGGGTTCCGGGTCTTCGAAGCGACTTCGGAACAATCGGCACTATGGTTGTGGCAACGACATCAGCGGGATATCGATGTGGTGTTTGCTGATGTGATGATTCCCGACCGCGCCACGGGTGTGGAACTGGTGCGCAAGTTGCGGCAGCAAAGACCTGAACTGCGGGCGGTTTATACGAGCGGGTTTGGACCAGAGGTGGCAGGACTGGATGAGCCGGATCAGGGGCCGACATGTTTCTTGCAGAAGCCTTATTCGTTGCGCCAATTGATTGATGGAATAGTGGATGCGTTGGAGAAGCCTTTGCAGACGGCGCTGACTAAGGCGGAATTGGCGCGGTGTATGGCGTAAATGCTTAGTCAGGGCTCGACCCCGACCAAAACGCCGGGGCGGGCAGGAGTCTCGCTCTACCTAGGATCAAAACTATAAAGCCCCGGCAGTTTGTTACTGCCGGGGCTTTTGCTTTTTAGCGAAAGAGAATCAACCGCCAATCTGCGCTTTGTAGGCGTCGGGCGTGAGGAGCTTTTCCAGATCGCCGGGGTTGGCGAGCTTGAGCTTGAAGAACCAACCGTCTTCAAAGGAGGATTGGTTCACCAATGCCGGATTGTCCACGATAGCCTGATTCACCTCGGTGATCTCACCGGAGACGGGGGAGTAGATGTCGCTGGCGGTCTTCACGGATTCCACGACGGCGCAGGCTTCGCTGGCGGCGAGCTTACGGCCGACGGCGGGAAGTTCCACGAAAACGATGTCAGTGAGCTCGGCTTGAGCGTGATCCGTGATGCCGACAGTGGCGGTATCACCGGAGACGCGCACCCATTCGTGCGAGGAGGCGTATTTCAGATCAGCAGGAACGTTGGACATAATAAAGTGGGGTGATTGAAATCAGGGAACGCGCGTTGGTCAAACAGCTTTTCGATAAATGGGCTTGGCGACAACTTGCGCGGCATACTTCTTACCGCGGATGTCGATGTGGATGACGGTGTCTTTCTTGGCAAGCTCCGGCTTCACATAGGCGAGACCGATCCCGGCGCTCAAGCTGGGGCTCAAGGTGCCGCTGACGACCTGGCCGACCTGGGTTTCGCCATTCCACACGGTATAGCCGGGGCGGGGCGGGGCGCATTTATCGGTCATTTTGAAGGCGACACAACGTTTCTGCGGGCCATTGGTCTTTTGGGCGAGCAAGGAGTCGTGGCCGATGAAAGGGCCTTTCTCGAAGGAGACGAAGAAGCCCAACCCGGCTTCGATGGGACTGGTTTTTTCATCCAGTTCGTGGCCGTAGAGCGGGTAGCAGACTTCGGTGCGCAGGGTATCGCGAGCCCCCAGCCCTGCGGGTTTGAGCCCATGGGCTTTGCCGGCTTCCATCAAGGCGTCCCACACTTCCAATATATTGGAGGCAGTGGTGACGATTTCGAAACCATCTTCGCCAGTGTAACCAGTGCGGGCCACCCAGCAGAGGGAGCCGGTGCCTTTAAGATTGAAGGTGGCGATCTGGTTTTTGTGCAGATCGGTCAGGCGATGGACGTGGGTGCCGGCATGGGAGCCGCCGGGGAAAACCTCATTGATGAACTCGACGGCTTTGGGGCCTTGCAGGGCAATAGCACCGTATTTGTCCGAACGGTTCTCGAACGTGATGAGATGCCGTTGCGGGAAAGCGGCGAGTTGTGTCTCCATCCACGCCACATCGGCCTCGATGCGCGAGGCATTGATGATGAGCAGGTATTCCTTGTCCGTGAGGCGGTAGAGATAGAGATCGTCCACGGTGCCACCGTCTTCCTGGCACATCTGGGTGTATTGCCCCTGGCCGACGACGAGCTTGTTGACGTCATTGGTGAGCAGCCAGTTCAGGAAATCACGGGCTCCGGCACCGCTGATGAAGACCTCGCCCATGTGGCAGATGTCAAAGAGGCCGGCGGCGCTCCGCACAGTCTGATGTTCACCCATAATGCTGGTATATTGCACCGGCATCTCCCAACCGCCGAATTCGATAAGGCGGCCATTCAGGGATTGGTGAGTGGCGAAAAGGGGTGTGCGTTTCAACTCGGCGGACATGTTAAGCTAGTCGTTTAATAATTATGGGAGGAACGCTAACGGAGAACCATCGGTAAAAGCAAGAAAGGCGGCGCAGGAAATGATCCCAACGCCGCCTTTTGGTAATGCTTCAGATCAGCCCCACTTCTCCAGCTTCATCTGTTCCTTGGGCAGGCCCAGGTCTTCGCGGACGAGCTGTTCTACGGCTTCCACCATGGCGTTCGTGCCGCAGGCGTAGAAGACGGTGTTCGCGGCATCGGTCACGAAGCTCTTCACCCATTCTGGGGTGATGCGACCACGGCGCCCGGCCCAGTCGGAATCCGGCGCGAGGCGCGTGCAGGTGACATGGAACTTGAAATGCGGGTTCTTGGCTTCGAGTTCGCGGAACTCCTTCTCGAAGATGATGTCCATCGGCGTGCGGACCGTGTAGAGGATCGTGATCTTCGTATGCAGGCCACGGGCGGTGGCTTCACGCACGAAACCGCGGAAAGGCGTCACACCCGAGCCGCCGGCCACGCAGATGAGATGCTTGTCCGGGGGATCGAACACGGGAAGGAACTTGCCGACTGGAGGGATGACGAACATCTTGTCGCCGGCTTCGGCCCAATCCACGACGCTGGTGCCCATCTTGCCGTCGCGCTTGATGGAGACCTCGAAGTAGCCTTTGTCCAAAGCGCAGGAGGACAGGGAGTAAGCGCGCTTGTACTTGGGCTTATGCGGCCAGTAAACGGTGATGAACTGGCCGGTCTTGAATTCGCCCGGATCATAGCCTTCCGGCCACTTAAAACGCACGGTCTTGACGTCGGGCAGCTCCATCACCACCGACTCGATCTCCATCTCTGCAATCTGTTTCGCCATAGTATTTCAATAGTTCAGTTTCAAACGACACAAGAAGGCTCCGGGGAGCCCACAAAAAGGCAAATCAAGATAGAGGCAGGGAATTTGGTGTGTAAAGGACTTTGGCGGGTGGGGAAGGGGAAACATCGAGCATCCAACTTCCAACGCCCGCCATCGAAATGGGAAGGGGAAAGCTTGATGAACCTGAGCGGCGAAGAGAAAATGACGGGGTGAGATTGTTCGTGGCCATACCTTTGCCGAAAGTCATCCGTGCTGGATTGGAGGATTACGTGGAGGAATGGAGTTCCGCATGGCCAGAAGGGCGGTGGTCGAAACCGGCAGACTGGCACGTGACGTTGCGTTTTCTGGGTGAGGTGAGGGATGACTCAGTGCCGGAGGTGAAGACATGGTTGCGCGAGCGGTTAGCTGGGGCTGAGGGTGGGGTGTTTCGATTAGGGCGCACGGGGTTCTTTGAACAGCCTGGCCGGTATGTGCTTTGGGCGGGGCTGAACAATGCGGAGTGGATGGATGGACTGGCGGCGCGCTTGAGTGGGGTGATTGCGGGATGTCATCCGGAAGCGCGTGAATTCAAAGCGCATATCACGTTAACGCGAACGGAAGTGGACCGGCGGAATGATGTGCGCTTCCTTGAGTTCATGGACTCGTTCAAAGGAACTTATCTCCCGCCGGAAGCGGACATGGCGGAGGAAGTGGTGCTGTATCGCAGCGAGTTATCGGCAAAGGGGGCGAAATATTCGGTGATGGAGCGGGTGAAACTATCGTGAACCGCATTTTATCCGCAAAATTAGTCACCTTGGGTGGTTGACAAGTGGCCTTAATTTAACGGGAATACGGCCCTATGATCCATGTCATCGCAACGATCGAACTGCATCCCGGGAAACGGGCGGCTTTTTTGCAGGAATTTCATCAGGTGATGCCGTATGTGCATTCG